>CAMWKB010000184.1 GCA_947174705.1 uncultured Lachnospiraceae bacterium | reverse complement strand
AATGTATCTTTCAGACCTATGTAGTGCCAAGAATGCCGTATTTACGGGCTTTGTGGGCTTTCCGCAACTATATCCACCGGAAACTAAGACACCTCTGTGGGCGAGCGTAATCATGCCGGGCATAGGCACTTTGCCGCCGCCGACTAATGCCTGCTTGGTTATTGTGTGGTGAGGTGAAATAAAAGGTCGTGAAGTCATAAGTGTTCCGCCTGAAGTCAAGGCTCCTGATATGCTGTAGATTGAAGAAATTTCCATGCTTTCTTCAAGTGAAAGAGGGGGTAAGATACTCGGAATCCGTTTGGCAATCATGGTTTTACCGGAACCGGGCGGTCCGATTATAAGCATGTGGTGCAAACCTGCTGCCGCTATTTCCGCCGCCCGTTTTAGGGCGGCCTGCCCATTTACATCTGCAAAATCTATATCTGTATCGCTCCTGCTCTTATCTAAGAGCTCCTGTGCATTTATCATTAGCGGTTCAATCAGTTTGTCCTGATTTTCCCTTTTCTCGGATAAATACATTAACGCTTCGCTTAAAGACCCGACGCCGATTACTGCAATATCCTGTACCAGCGCGCCCTCTCCGGCGTTTTCTTTAGGTAAAATACAGCGCTTTATGCCCTGTCTTTTGGCCTCCATAACAATGGGCAGCACTCCTTTTACGGGTTTAACTTCCCCATTTAAGCCCAACTCCCCGATGATTATCGTATCATCCGTACTCTCTTTGGGGAAATGCCCAAGCGCACCCATTATTCCGACTGCCACCGGAAGGTCAAAAAGCGCGCCTTCCTTGCGCATATCCGCAGGCGAGAGGTTTACGTTTATGCACATTGGCGGAAGCGGCAGTCCCGTATTTTTAAGCGCCACCTTCACGCGCTCTCTCGCTTCTTTGATTTCATAGCCAAGTAAGCCTACCATCTGGAAACAGGGCATACCTTGGGAAACATCAACCTCCACCTTGATAAGGCAGCTTCTGATGCCGTGAACTGTGCCTGATGTAATTGAATTGAACAAATATGTATCCTCCTTTGTACTTATTAGCATTGAATAACATTGGTTATTGATATTGATTCATGTGATAGTTTTTCGGCGACACGCCGGATGCTTTGATAACTTTTGACAGCGCACAATAACATGCGTTATGGTAGATAATAGTTAATATTTACTATTTGAGAAAAGAATGTAATAATATACATTCAACTATTTATCGTTAATAACATAACATATATACAGGCAAAAGGCAAGTATAATTACTTACCTATTTGCCAAGTTCCAGAATAATGTCAACCATCTCTCCAACATTCTTCATTGCAACAACCTTTCCCATAGGCATCTTAAATGAAAATTCTTCTTCCACAGCAACTATGAGATTAATATGCTCAAAAGAATCCCATTCATCAATGTCATCCGCTGTTGTCTCATCATGCAGTTCAATCGTCTCATCATCAAATACGTCCCTAAAAACCTCAGTCAGTCTTTCAAATACATCTTCTCTCGTCATGTTATCTTCCTCCATTATCCTTTTTCTTATTTATGCTTCATTTACTCTGATTACTTTATTCTTTTTCTCATACTGCTTAGGAATCACAAATTCCCATTCCGTATTCCCTTCTGCATCCTCTTTCAGTTTTGTAAATCCCTGCAGTTTATAAAACTCTTTTACCATTCCGTTTTTGGCCGTCGGATAGTAATAGCCAATCAGGCGTACAATCCCTCTTTCCGCGCATTTCCTTACCAGCTCGTCCATCATGGCAAATTCCATATCCCGTTTCAAAACGCGGCAGCTCATCAGCCATAAATCGACATGAAATAACGCCTGTTCTTTATCGTCAACATGTCCAAAGACAACAGAAACCACTCCGTTATCGCCGAATTTATCGTTTAGCTTTCCATACAATGTAATGTAATCGGGATTACCTGCATAGCTTTCTATATCTGCCTGACTGCAGCGTTTCGTTGTCAGGTTGAACTGGTTACTCTTATTCGTCAACTGGGCAATACGCGCCATATACATTGGCGTAAACGCCTGAATTTCCGCCTCCATATCTAATGAGCGCAGATAATCGGAATAGTCCGTATAACTTGCTTCCTGTTTTTTACGCTCTGCATTTGCCTTATACATATCGTTACGCGCCAAATCATCATCTGAAAGGCTTGTCACTTCAAAATATCCGGCCCTGTCAAGCGTCGTTATAAACTTTACCACGTCTTCCACTTCCGGTACCCGTACGCCCGCCACCTGTGACTCCACGATATGACGTTCCGCGGGATTATCGTCCACAAACACCAGACTGTCTGTGCCAATATTCAGTTCTTGTGCAATTTCTATGATATTTTGGTCTTTGTTTGACCAGTTTGCTTTGATAACAATAAAATCTTCCGGTTTCAGTACACTGTCCGGGCGATTCAGGCCGGATAGCGCATTCTCTTCATCATTTTTGGAATTAACCGTCAACAAAACGCCCAAATCCTTATGTGCTTTCACATATGCCTGAAATTCACTGTATAACTGTCCCATGGATGTTTCCTGACCGATTTCGATATTGTCTGCGCCGTCGTCTCCTACAACGCCGCCCCACAAAGTATTATCCA
>CAMWKB010000183.1 GCA_947174705.1 uncultured Lachnospiraceae bacterium | reverse complement strand
TTTTTATGATGTTTAATGCATATAAAAACAGCCGCATTCTGCCTGTATTCTTCCATATTATAACTCAAACTGGTATTTTATACAAATCAAAACCGGCTTATGACGGCCGTCTTTTGTATTTATTTCTATTAAGAAGTCTTTTACAGTTTATAACTCCCGCTGCACATTTATATTTTTTAATAAAAAACATCACAAAATACAATAAAATCTTCTTGTACATAAGTGATAATTTTTGTATAATTTTACTTATAAGACAGCCATGTTTTGCCATTTATATGAGCAAACAGACTGAAAATCGAAAGGAGAATGGGGTATGTCATATATTGACCTAATGAAAGAAAAAGCAAAAAGCGATAAGAAAAAAATCGTATTGCCGGAAACAACCGACAAAAGAACACTGATTGCAGCATCTCATATCGTTGCAGAAGGGATTGCTGACATAATTATGATTGGTAATGAGGAAAAGATTCTTGACGGTGCAACTTGGCTGGAAGTAGAACTTGATGGCGTTACTATTGTAGATCCTCAGAAAACAGAAAAACTTGACACTTATGTAGATATGCTTTATGAGATAAGAAAAAATAAGGGTATGACCCCTGAACAAGCAAGAGAAATTCTTTTAAAAGATCCTCTTACCTTTGGAGTTGTTATGGTTAAAGCCAATGATGCTGACGGAATGGTAGCCGGAGCAGCTCACTCAACAGCAGATACGCTTCGTCCTGCGCTTCAGATTTTGAAAACAGCTCCCGGCGTTAAGTTGGTATCAGGCTTCTTTATCATGGATGTACCGAACTGTGAATTTGGCGAAGGCGGTACTTTCCTATTCGCAGACTGCGGTCTGAATCAGGATCCTACAGCAGAAGAACTTGCTGCTATAGCTGATTCTACAGCAAAAAGTTTCAAGGCACTTGTAGGCGCTAAACCTATTATTGCAATGCTTTCACACTCTACTAAGGGCAGCGCTAAACATCCTCTGGTTGATAAGGTTGCTGAAGCTACAAGAATTGCAAAAGAACAATATCCTCATCTTTGCCTCGACGGCGAACTGCAGGCGGATGCCGCTTTGGTTCCTTCCGTAGCAAAGACCAAGTCCCCGGGAAGCGATGTTGCAGGTAAAGCAAATGTCCTGATCTTCCCTAATCTGGACAGTGGTAACATAGGATATAAATTAGTTCAAAGACTTGCAAAAGCGGAAGCATATGGTCCGATAATGCAGGGAATTTCCAAACCTGTAAATGACTTGTCCCGTGGATGTTCATGGGAAGATATTGTCGGCGTTGTAGCGCTTACAGCTGTACAGGCACAATTATCGTAAATTTGTTAATATATAATTAAGAATGGAGAGAATTATCATGAATATATTAGTTATTAACTGCGGAAGTTCTTCACTGAAATTTCAGTTGATCGACGCAGAAACAGAGAAATTAATCGCCAAGGGTTTGTGCGAAAGAATCGGCATTGAAGGCAGCCAGCTTGTCTATCAGCCGACCGGAAAAGATAAGATTACTACTGTAACACCTATGGAAGACCATACAACAGCTGTAAAACTGGTATTGAACTCATTGACTGACAAGGACAACGGCGTTGTAAATGATTTATCTGAAATCGCTGCTGTTGGACACCGTATCGTACACGGCGGTGAGAAGTTTGCAAAATCTACTCTGATTACAGATGAAGTAGTTCAGGCTATTACTGATTGTAATGAACTTGCTCCGTTACATAATCCCGCCAACTTAATCGGAATTGCAGCATGTAAGGAGCTTATGCCTAACACTCCTATGGCTGCAGTATTTGATACCGCTTTCCATCAGACCATGCCGCAGGAAGCTTATTTATACGGTCTTCCTTATGAATATTATGAGAAATACAAAGTAAGAAGATATGGTTTCCATGGAACCAGCCACTCCTATGTATCCAATAAAGCTGCCGAAGTACTTGGTAAAAAATATGAAGATTTAAAGATTATTGTATGCCACCTTGGAAACGGTGCCAGCGTATCAGCAGTTAAGAACGGAAAATGTATAGATACTTCTATGGGTCTTACTCCATTAGAGGGACTTATAATGGGAACACGTTCCGGTGATATCGATCCTGCTATTATAGAATTTATTGCTCATAAAGAGAACAAATCCATAGATGAGATTATGTCCATATTAAACAAGAAATCCGGTGTACTCGGTCTCTCTTCTAACCTTTCATCCGATTTCCGCGACCTTCAGGAAGCATACGAAAGCGGTAAGGAAGAAGGAATTCGTACAATTGAGACTTTCGCATACCGCGTAACCAAATATATCGGCGCTTATACTGCTGCTATGAATGGCGTAGACGCAATCTGCTTTACTGCAGGTCTTGGCGAGAACAGCCCATTTGTAAGAGAAATGATATGCAGCCGTCTTGGCTATCTTGGCATCACATTAGATAAGGAACAGAACGCAAAACGTGGTGAAGACCTGATTATTTCAACACCCGACTCAACTACCAAGGTGCTTGTAATTCCTACCAATGAGGAGCTTGCAATTGCAAGAGAGACTAATGCGCTTATAGGATAGTTTAAAAATAATTTAAGCCCAGTTTAAACATAGTTTGGACTAATAAAACCTAATTTAAACTAATAAAAACTCAGTTCCCGTGAAATCTATTCATTGGAACTGAGTCTTTTATTGTGTTTGATATAAAGTT
>CAMWKB010000182.1 GCA_947174705.1 uncultured Lachnospiraceae bacterium | reverse complement strand
GCGCACAGGCGGTAGAATTTGCCGGTCTTATGGCGGCAACAGAAGAACGGCTTTTGTATCTGGGCGAGCATGGGGAGTGTATGATAAAAGACAGGGCAGTCGCCTGGCTGCGTAAAATATGCCGGTAAAAATGATTGCTAAGTGATTTCTTTTAGCGCAAGCTGTCAAGCTTGCGCTTTTTGTGGGCAATGGGTTTGCCGGTATTTGGAAATTTAGGAAGATAGGATTAGGAATTATAAAATATGAGAAATTTAGGAGATAAACAAAATATGAAAAAAAATACCGGAGCTGTTGAGGAAAGTAATATGGAAGCGGAAAATATGGAAGACATCCGGAAACTCAGATACAGGGATTCAGGGATTGATGAGCGCATTATCCGTGCGGTTGAGGAAATGGGCTATGATAATATGACGCCGATTCAGGAGCAGGCGATTCCTGTCTTTTTATCTGGAAGGGATGTAATCGGACAGGCACAGACCGGAACGGGAAAGACTGCGGCGTTTGGAATTCCTATTTTACATAAGATTAATCCGAACAATAAGAACTTGCAGGCCATTATTTTGTGCCCGACAAGGGAGCTTGCGATACAGGCGGCGGATGAGCTTCGCAAATTTTCAAAATATATGCACGGGGTCAAGGTTCTGCCGATTTACGGAGGACAGGATATCTCAAGGCAGATTAAGGGACTTAAGGGCGTACAGATTGTTGTAGGCACTCCGGGGCGCGTAATGGACCATATGCGCCGCCATACAATGAAGATGGGCGATATTCATACCGTAGTTTTGGATGAGGCGGATGAAATGCTTAATATGGGCTTTCGTGAGGATATAGAGACAATTCTTAAGGAAGTGCCAAATGAGCGCCAGACAGGATTGTTTTCGGCGACGATGCCGGCGCCTATTCTTGATATTACAAAGATGTATCAGAAGGATGCAGTCTTTTTAAAAATGACTCCGAAGGAGATTACCATACCGCTTATTAAACAGGCATATTATCTGGTGCAGCACAAAAATAAAGAAGAGATTCTGTGCCGGCTAATGGATTATTATGACCCCGCGCGGGCTTTAATCTTCTGTAATACTAAGCGTATGGTTGACGAACTGACCGAAAACCTGAAAAAAAGAGGGTATGCGGTAGAGGGGCTGCATGGCGACTTATCCCAGCATCAAAGGGATACCGTCATGAACCTTTTTAAAAGCGGAAATGCCGCTGTTCTTATTGCTACCGATGTTGCGGCAAGGGGAATTGACGTTGACAATGTGGAAGCGGTTTTTAATTACGACGTTCCGGAGGATATAGAATATTATGTACACCGTATAGGAAGAACCGGACGCGCAGGCAAAACAGGACGCTCTTTTACACTGGCTACAAACAGGGATATGCGTAAATTACGTGATATTGAGAGAATCTGTCATACCAGGATTAAAGAAAGAAAGGTTCCTGCGGCAACGGATATCACTGCGAAAAAAGCGGACAAGATTTTGAGGGAAACAGAAGAGGTAATTACAGGGCAGGATATTACCAAAGCCATGAAGTTTATAGAAGAGAGGGCAGCGCTTACAGAGTATGACGTGCTTCAGTATGCGGCAGCCTTTATGAAAATGAAGCTTGGCGATGATATCGAAGATATTAAGCAGGAGCGTTCGCGTACAGAGTGGCTGCCACGTGGCAGAAAAGGTCGCAGCGGAGATGGAGAAAAATCCGAAAGAGATAGAGGCGGTAGGGATAGATTTGGCAGAGATAAATCCGATAGGAATAGGTCCGGCAAAGACAAATTTGGAAAAGATAAGTTTGATAAGGACAGTTTTGGCAAGGATAAGTCCGGAAAAGGAAAATCTGATAAAAAGAAACAGGATAGGGCGTACGATAGAAGAACTTCTGATATGAACAGCAGATATGCAGCGCTTCGTATTAAGACTAAAAAGCAGAAATAGAAAGTACCACGGACAGGCTGCTTATTATTTATAGTGCAAGCTCACTTCCATGCTCCTTAAGCCATTTTCTTAAGCTGTGGTAATCAGGGCAGACAGCTTCCACGGCCTGCCAGAAGTCCTTAGAGTGGTTCATGTGTGTGAGGTGGCAGAGCTCGTGCACAACAACATAATCCAAAACAGCCGGCGGCGCAAGCATAAGACGCCAGTTAAAAGAAAGCGTTCCTTTGCTGCTGCAGCTGCCCCATCTGGTCTTTTGGTCACGTATGGAAATATGTTTATATGTACCGCCGGTCATGGCATGATAGTAGGCGACCCGTTTCGGAATGTAGGAGCGGGCCGCTTCTTTATAGCGTTTCTCTATGGCTGTTCTTTGTACTTCAGATAAATCGGAGCGCGGTTTAGACTCGGCTTTTGCACGCATTTTCAGATAATTGGTGATTATCCAGTGCTTTTTTTCTTCTGCAAGCTGCCTGACTTGTTTATTGGTTGCACGAAGGGGCACGCGGAATATGATATTGGCGTTTTCATCTATGGAAAGCGAAAAAGTTTTACGTTTGCTTTTTATAATTGTGTATGGAAGAGTGTAGGTTTCTGTGTTGTGCTGAATTGTAATTGTCTCTGACATATGTCTGCTATCCTTTTTAGAGTGGTGTATGAATTAATTCTAAGTTTTTCTAATGATATTCCTTAAGTTATTTTTCTATGTTATTTTAGCATATTTTAACATATTTCATTTGTAAATCAATAGCAGATATGGTAATATGT
>CAMWKB010000181.1 GCA_947174705.1 uncultured Lachnospiraceae bacterium | reverse complement strand
ACGAGATGCTCAGGTGTCTCGTTGGCTCGGAGATGGGTATAATAGACAGGGTATGCAGTTTTTTATGCGATTTGCTATAATGAAATATAATAATTACGAAAGGCGGCAGAACGTATGTTGAAACTGGAATTTGAAAGGGCACTCCCGGAAGAAACGGGAATTCCGTCCGACTGTATCAGCAGATTTGTACAAAGGCTGAAGCAGAGGCGTATTCCTATGCACAGCCTTCTTATGCTTAGACATGACAAACTAATCTTTGAGGGATATTATTCGCCGTGCAGTGCGGATGCCCTTCATCGTATGTTTTCCATAAGCAAGAGTCTGACCTCTATTGCCATCGGCCTGCTTATTGATGAAGGTAAACTCTCACTTGATGACCCGGTTGTAAAATATTTTCCGGAAAAAGTTCCGGCTAACGTGCATCCCTGGATAGCCTCAATGACAATCAGGGACATGCTTATGATGCGTACCTGCCACGCTTCTACTACATATAAACGAAATATGAACGCAGACTGGGTGGAAAGTTTCTTTACCACACCCCCTACACATCCTGCTGGAAAACTTTTTCATTATGATACGTCTTCTTCGCATACCCTTTGTGCCTTGGTTGAAAAGATAAGCGGCATGGACATGATAGATTATATTAAAGAAAAATTAGATATTCTCGGACTCTCGGATTCTTCTTATATGATAAAAGATCCCTTCGGTGTCTCAATGGGCGGCTCAGGCTTTGTTGCGCTTCCGATTGACTTATTAAAGCTGGGTTATTTTATTTCACATAGAGGAAATATCATGGGAAAACAGCTTATATCCGCTTCTTATATAGATATGGCGGTATCATGTCTCACAGCAACACAGGTTACCGCTCCGGTACCAAGCGAGGCACAGGGCTATGGTCTTATGTTCTGGCGCGGCGAAAAAAACGGTTTTACCTGCTACGGCATGGGCGGACAGCTTATAATCTTCCTGCCTGATTATGACTTTATCTGCGTAACCACTGCAGACACACAGAATATAGGCGGAGGAAACCAGCAGATTTATGACGCCCTGTATGAAGAAATTCTTCCATATATAAAAGACAGCGCCATACCTGTAACCCGGGAATCGACCGAATTACTGGACGATACGCTTGCATCCCTCAGAGTTGAGCCGTTAGAAAGTTGTCCGGCTCCTGATTTCGCGGATAGAATTAATGGGAAAACTTATAAAGTGGAAGTTAACAATTCAGCTTTAAGTAAAGGAGCAGATTTTGAGAGTTTCAAGTTAGATTTTGATAATGAGAATTGTACTGACTTTAACAGTCAACGCACCGGGCGCCTATCTTTCGTATATAAAGGCAAATCCTACTGCGTCAAATTCGGAATAGGCAGTATGCAGACCGACCTGTTCCCAATACATGACATGAACTACTGCGCAAGCGGCGCATGGCTGCCCGACGGCACCTTTTATATTATGGCTCATATAATTGACGCCTATGTCGGAACCGTGCATTTCCAGCTCGCTTTCGGTAAAGATGACCTGACCGTATTTATGCGCAAAAAAGAAGAAAGCCTTTTTAATGAATTTGAAGGTCATGTTTATTGTAGACTCATTTAGTCAATTAAACAAATTACCTCTTTACATTAAAATGGCTTTAAACAAACTACTTCTTCATTTTTGAACGGAACACAAGGCTCGCAAGATACGCAAAAATAAGCGCAGCGCTGCAGCCTACTGCTCCGTTTGTAAAGCCGCCTTTAAATAAACCAATAAAACCATCCTGGTCAACGGCTTCTTTTACGCCTTTCATAAGAATATTACCATAGCCAAGAAGCGGTACGCTGGCTCCTGCTCCGGCAAACTCCATAAACGGTTCATACCAGCCGATAGCGCTTATCACTGCGCCAAGACAGACAATCAGAACCATAATCCGTCCCGGCATCATCTTAGTTTTTTCCAATAAAATCTGCACAAGTGCACAGATTAATCCACCTACGCAGAAAGCTATAACATAATCCATATGCAAAACCTCTCTTTGAAATTTATAGAATATGTATAGTTTCTGCATTTTTTCATATGTTATTCGTCTTTTTATCCAAGATACGCGATAACTTCAACTTCACACAATACATCCTTCGGAAGCTGTTTTACTGCAACACAGCTTCTTGCCGGTTTTTCGGTAAAATATTTCTCGTATACCGCATTAAACGCTGCAAAATCTGCCATTTCCGCAAGAAAGCATGTAGTTTTGACTACATTGGTATAATCTGTTCCCGCTTCTTTAAGAATCTCTCCTACATTCTTCATTACCTGCTCTGCCTGAGCCTCGATATCATCCCCGGTTATTTCTCCGTTTGCCGGATTAATAGGAATCTGTCCGGATGCAAAAAGCATATCTCCTGCAATGATTCCCTGTGAATACGGCCCGATTGCCGCCGGTGCCTTGTCTGTTGCGACTTTTTTCAACATGATTTTTTCCTCTTTTCTTATTTTATATTTTATTTTTTGTTTATGTTACCTAAGTTCGTGCCAATAGAAAAATCTCAACCCCAAAACCTGGCTTTCACATAAAATCCCCTGTCATTTTCAATTATTTCCACTACTTCCCCTTCTCTTTCAAGCATCCTCTCGTTAAAAGGAAAATTTCCGGACATGGCAAGCGAAGGATCGATTGTATAATAATAACTGCTTGGCAGAACGCCTTCAGTTACCGTAACATGTTCCCCTTCCTTTAATAGTCCGGGACGTTCCATCTTAAATTCCATTTCACGCATGCTTACCCTCCGTACTACTGATAACTATCCTCTACAATATATAAATATATAATAATTCTTTTTTGCCAATTTACAGCATTGATTAA
>CAMWKB010000180.1 GCA_947174705.1 uncultured Lachnospiraceae bacterium | reverse complement strand
TTATCTGGTCAGAAGATTAGAGAAAAATTAAAAAATAAAATTTTATAAATAATCTAAAAAAAGTTTAAAAAATATACTAAGAAAAAATAAAATTCATGTTGATATATAGAGAAAAATATCATAGAATATAATAACGATATAACTTACATATCAAAAATTTATTTTTTCTTAGGAGGAGAGAGAAAAATGGATTCACAAGAAATGATGATGTACAACGCAGCAGCAGCGTCTTTTGGTGCAGCATATGTAATTATTGTGCTTGCAGTGATTGTAGTAGCACTGGTAGGTTTATGGAAGATGTTCACCAAGGCAGGAAAACCGGGTTGGGCAGCTATTGTTCCTTTTTACAATATGTATTGCCTGTTTGAGATGTCATTTGGCAACGGTTGGTTATTTTTATTAACCTTCGTTCCATGTGTTGGCGCAGTTTTCCAGATTATATTATGCTTCAAACTGGCTAAGGCATTTGGCCAGGGTATTGGTTTTGGCTTCGGTCTTTTCTTCCTGACCCCTATCTTCTATATGATTTTGGGATTTGGCAGTGCAGACTATATCGGACCAAATGCATAAGATATAATGCATAAAAACCATGCATTAACCATTCGTAAGCATATATAATGCACAATGTGTGTATAATTGTATACATTTATGCAAAAAGTAGTTGCATTTATATTCAGTATGTGATATATAATATATAGTAAATGCAATGAAAGAGACTCGCCTTATGGAAAACGACAGGAATACGGCGTCACCGACTGAGAGCGCTGTTTGTGGGAAGTAAGGACTGGGAACACTCCGGAGCAGATTATCTGAACCATAATATACAGAACATTTAATATGTAATAAATTATGCTAGGGTAATACGTTGCACGCGTTAAGTGTCAGAGTGGACAGGGCGGTAAAACATCTTGTTAGAGATGGCGGCTTGTCAATGCGGGTGGTACCGCGGATAAGAATTAATGATTATCCGTCCCGGAATACAGAAATTGTATTCCGGGATTTTTTTGCTTGTAAAAGAAAGGGTGGTTTTTATGAAAACAGAAAGTATTTACAGAGACGTAACAATGAAACAAATAAGCGAACAGGATATCGGCAGAGAGCTTAAGGTTGCCGGCTGGGTAGAAAATATCAGGGACCACGGCGGCGTATCGTTTATAGATTTACGCGATATGTACGGCGTTTTGCAGGTGGTTATGCGCGATACATCCCTATTGGATGGAATTTCCAAAGAAATGTGCCTTTCCATAGAAGGACTGATTGAAAAGCGCGATGAGGAGACTTACAATCCGAAGATTCCGACCGGAACGATTGAGCTTGAGGCACATAAGGTAGACATTCTGGGAAAAGTATACAAGCAGCTTCCTTTTGAAGTGATGACATCTAAAGAAACAAGAGAGGATGTGCGTTTAAAATACCGCTATCTGGATTTGAGAAATAAAAAAGTAAAAGACAATATAATTTTCCGCTCTCAGGTAATAAGCTTTCTTAGGGAAAAAATGACGGAACTTGGATTTCTGGAAGTTCAGACCCCGATTTTATGTGCATCGTCACCGGAAGGCGCAAGAGATTATATCGTACCTTCCAGAAAATATAAGGGGAAATTTTATGCCCTGCCACAGGCGCCGCAGCAGTATAAACAGCTTCTTATGGTGTCCGGCTTTGATAAATACTTCCAAATCGCGCCATGCTTTCGTGATGAGGATGCCCGCGCAGACCGTTCTCCGGGCGAGTTTTATCAGTTGGATTTTGAGATGAGCTTTGCAACGCAGGAAGATGTTTTTCGTGTGGGAGAAGAAGTACTCAGCGCAGCTTTTGAGAAATTTGCACCCGAAGGATATGAGGTAACAAAAGCTCCGTATCCTGTAATCAGTTACAAACAATCAATGTTAGAATTCGGTACGGACAAACCCGATTTAAGAAACCCACTGCGCATTATCGATTTAACAGACTTTTTCCAAAAGTGCGAGTTTAAGCCTTTTCATAAAAGGACAGTCAGGGCGATAAAAGTACATGCTGATATGTCTAAAGGCTTCCATGAAAAGCTGCTTAAATTTGCCACCGATATGGGTATGGGCGGACTTGGATATCTGGAAGTAGCAGAAGACATGTCCTATAAAGGCCCGATAGACAAATTTATTCCGGACGAGCTTAAGAAAGAACTGGCAGACCTTGGCGGGCTAGCAGTAGGTGATACAATTTTCTTTATTGCCGATAAAGAGGAACGTGCCGCATACTACGCAGGACAGCTTCGTACAGAACTTGGAAACAAACTTGATTTAATAGAAAAAAATGCATACCGTTTCTGCTATGTAAACGATTTCCCTATGTTTGAACTGGATGCGGATACTAAGCAGATAGGCTTTACCCACAACCCATTCTCTATGCCGCAGGGCGGTTTGGAAGCATTAAACACAATGGACCCGCTGGATATCCTAGCATATCAGTATGATATCGTATGCAACGGCGTAGAGCTTTCCTCCGGAGCAGTTCGTAACCATGATATGGAAGTTATGGTAAAAGCGTTTGAGATTGCAGGATATGACGAGGAAACCCTGAAAAATAAATTCGGCGCTCTCTACAATGCCTTCCAGTTCGGCGCACCGCCGCACGCAGGCATGGCGCCGGGAATAGACCGTATGATAATGCTTCTTCGTAATGAGGAAAATATAAGAGAAGTAATTGCATTCCCGATGAGCGGAAGTGCACAAGATTTGATGTGCGGTGCGCCGAATGATGTGACGGAGCAGCAGCTTCGAGAGGTGCATATTAAAATCCGAGATTAAAGCACGAAAAGGGATAGTAATAGAGAGGTAAAACAATGGCAAATATCATTTCAGACGAAACAATAGACTATGTAGGAATTCTTGCGAAGCTTGCGCTTTCCGACGAGGAGAAAGAACAGGCAAAAAAGGATATGGGAAGAATGCTGGACTATATCGACAAGCTTGGAGAACTTGACACGAC
>CAMWKB010000179.1 GCA_947174705.1 uncultured Lachnospiraceae bacterium | reverse complement strand
TTCTTAATGTGCAGGTGCACTAAGGCGGACAGCTGCCATTAGGCAGCGTATGCTAAATTATCTTCAGCGTTTATATTTAGTTTTGCGATTTAACGCATCGCCTGCGGATAGCTTCTCCAGCTGCAAGACCCCTGTCGAAACCTTGACTGGCCCATATAATTACTTTAAATCTAATTTAGTATAATTACAAGTTCTTAATCTTAAATTCCCTCTCATGCTCCCTTCTCTGGTCTTTCTTTGCAATATCATGTCTCTTATCATAAAGCTTCTTGCCCTTGGCAAGCCCTATTTCCAGCTTCGCCCTGCCGTCCTTAAAATATACCTGCAGAGGCACAATTGTATATCCTTGCTCGGACATCTTACCTTCCAGCTTACGGATTTCCAATTTATGGAGCAGCAGTTTTTTAGGTCTGAGCGGGTCCTTATTAAAAATATTTCCTTTTTCATAAGGACTGATATTCATGCCATAGGCAAAGGCTTCTCCGTTCTCAATCCTGATAAAGCCTTCCTTAATACTGCATTTACCAAGTCTGAGCGACTTTACCTCCGTACCATGCAGCGCAATACCTGCCTCGTACTTCTCCTCTATGAAAAAATCATGATATGCTTTTTTGTTATTTGCAACTAACTTCATTGCTTCGCCTGACATATCCAAACCTCCTGTAAAACGCGGCTAGTCTTCCCATTCGTCATCCGGAATAGAAAAATCTATGACTTTTTCATTCAGCTCAACACTATCTACACATACCTTTATCTGCTCCCCAAGCCGATATTTCTTACCGGTGTCCTGCCCTACCATTTCATAAGTATTCTCATCATAATAAAAGTAATCTCCCGGCAGCTTGGATACATGAATCAAACCTTCTATTGTATTTGGCAGCTCTACATAAACTCCCCAGCTTGTAATTCCAGAAATGACTCCCTCAAAAATTTCTCCGATATGATCTTCCATATATTCGGCCTTCTTGAGTTTGTCCGTTTCACGCTCTGCTTCATCTGCACGACGCTCAGTCTCCGATGAGTGTTTTGCGACTTCCGGCAGCCTGTTTTGATAATGCTCTATACGTTTCTCTACAAGGCGTCCTCTAAGCTGCTCCTTGATTATACGGTGTATCTGCAAATCCGGATATCGCCTGATTGGAGAAGTAAAGTGGCAGTAATACTTACAGGCAAGCCCGAAATGCCCGCTGCACTCGACCGTATATTTGGCTTTTTTCATGCTGCGAAGCGTCAGTCTGCTTATCAGCATTTCTTCAGGCGTTCCTTCTATTTTATCCAAAAGCTTCTGCACCTCTTTAGGATGCACATCGTCTTGCGACGTTTTTATATAGTAACCAAAATTGGTGAGAAACGTAGATAACTTCGTAATTTTCTCCGGGTCCGGATTATCGTGCGTACGATATACAAACGGCAGCTCCAGCCAGAAAAAATGCTGTGCGACCGTCTCGTTCGCAATAAGCATAAAATCCTCAATAATCTTGGTTGCGACGTTTCTCTCGTACGGTCTTACATCTATCGGATGACCTTCCGTATCCAGTATGATCTTACTTTCCGGAAAATCAAAATCAATAGAGCCTCTTGAATGTCTCTTGCGCCTGAGTATTGCCGCAAGTTCTTCCATAAGTTCAAACATTGGGACCAGTTCTTCATATTCCTTACGCTCTGCTTCATCGTGGTCCTCAAGAATCTTTTTCACGCTGGTATACGACATCCTTCTGTTTACTCTTATTACGGTTTCCGCTATCTGATAATCAACTACATTACCCCGCTCATCAATCTTCATCATACAGCTGAGCGCCAGCCTGTCCACTCCCTGATTAAGAGAACAGATACCGTTGGACAGTTTATGTGGAAGCATGGGAATTACCCTGTCTACAAGGTATACACTTGTACCCCTATTAAGTGCCTCCCAGTCTAGCGCCGAATTTTCCTGTACATAATTGGAAACATCCGCAATATGAACCCCAAGATGATATATATTTCCCTCCTTAGACACGCTTACCGCATCATCCAAGTCCTTGGCATCCTCACCGTCAATTGTAACCATCTGGATATCCCTAAGGTCCATACGTCCTGCCATATCGGCTTCCTGTACCTCGTCCGGTACTCTGGCTGCCTGATTTAAAACCTTTTCGCCAAATTCCATAGGCAGATCAAAACCGCGTACAATAGACATTATATCCACGCCGGGGTCGCCTATATGTCCAATAATCTCTACTATCTTTCCTTCCGGCTTATGCCTCTCATCTCCATAGCTTGTCAGCTCTACTACTACTTTATGCCCGTTAACTGCCCCTTTAGAACACTCTTTGGGAATAAAAATATCCGAAGCGATTTTTCCATTATCAGGAATCACGAAACCAAAATTTTCAGACTTCTCATAGGTACCGACAAGCTGCCTGCTGCCATGCTCCAATATCTTACATACCACCGCTTCCTGCCGTTTTCCGCGCTTGCCGGGCACAAGTTTCACCTGGACCTTATCCATATGAAAAGCATTGTTGGTCATATCCTCCGGAACATATAAATCCTCTTCTCTGCCCTCTATCTCAACAAAGCCAAAACCTCTTGAATTGCCGATAAATGTACCAATCAGAATATTTTCATCCTGTTTAATGTATTTTCCTTTGGAAGTAACCTGTATCTTTCCTTCAGCCAAAAGAGCGTCCAACACCCTTTTAAACTCTTCCCGCTCCGATTTTACGACCTGCATAAAGGCCGCCAGCTCTTTTTCCTTCATCGGCACATACATATCGTCATGTACAAGCTCACATATTAACTTTTTACGTTTTTCAAATAATTCATTATCCATCATAATCCCTTAATTTTTACTTAACCTGCGGGTTTAGGGTAAGAAAAAGCACTCTCATACAAGAGTGCTTAAACATTATCTAAAAGATATTCAGGTTCAAAACAATGGCTATCAGCATAAATCCTACTGCCAATCCTGTCGTAATCTTGACAAGTTTACCTTCCATTGAACGGCCCTTATTCTTTCCCCAATATGTTTCAGCTGCACCGCTGACTGCTCCGAGTCCTGCGGATTTACCTTCCTGCATCAATACCAGCACTACAAGTGCTATAAAAATTATAATAT
>CAMWKB010000178.1 GCA_947174705.1 uncultured Lachnospiraceae bacterium | reverse complement strand
GCAGAATATTATCTTTCCGGTACTTTTGGATTACCAGAAGCCAAACAAAAAATATTTGGAGGATTTACTGGATATATTGAATTTGAAAGAACGCCGGAATCATTTGCCCAGTCAGTTGTCCGGCGGACAGCAGCAGAGAGTGGCGATTGGACGTGCTTTGTTTACCCGTCCGGCTTTAATACTTGCAGATGAGCCGACGGGAAATTTAGACTCGCACAATACCAGTGAAGTTATTGCGCTGTTAAAAGAAGCATCAAAGAAGTATGAGCAGACAATTATTATGATTACACACAGCCGCAGTATTGCACAGACGGCAGACCGTATCCTGCAGGTGTCAGATGGAGAACTTACTGATTTAGGGAGGTGCAGGGAATGAAAAGTTATTTAAGCCTTGTGCCTATTTCGGGAAAGGTGCGGAAACGGCAGAATCGTATGACGATTTTCTGTATTATTATTTCCGTGTTGCTTGTAACTGCGATTTTCAGTGTGGCAGATATGTTCATTCGGACACAAAGTGAGGAGCTGCAGCATAAACATGGAAACTGGCATATCCAGTTGAAAAATATCTCCCAGGACACAGCAAAAGAAATCGGCCAGCGTCCGGATGTTGCCACCATCGGCTGGTCGGAAACATTTAACGCAGACGCAGACCAGCCTTACTATATCGGAGAGAAAAGAGCTGCATTATGCGGCACTGACAGTATTTATCTGGCAGAGCTTGTTAATGCCCTTGAAGAAGGCAGTCTGCCGCAGAGCGACAATGACATTATGCTTAGTTCCAATGCAAAACTTGCGTTAGATGTAAAGATTGGTGATCATGTGACAGTAAAGACACCTTCGGGGAATACGGATTTTACGGTATGCGGTTTTGGGTCGGATGACGCAGAATATTATCAGGGGCAGACATATCTGGTTGCTGTATATATGACGCGGGATGCGTATATTTCAATCATGGAACAAAACAATATTCCGATCAACCCAATCTGTTATATTCGATTTCAGGATGTGTCAAAGGCATCCGGTATAATTGCGGAAATCAGGCAGCAGTATGATTTGCCAGAGGAAGATATTTCGGAAAATACAGCAATTATGGGTCTTGCCGGACAAAGCAGCAATGAATCCATGAAGAATATTTACGGAACAGCGGTAATCTTGTTCGTTTTAGTTTTATTGGCTGGCGTACTGATGATTTCCGGCAGTATGAACAGCAATGTAGCGCAACGGACAAAATTTTTTGGAATGATGCGCTGTATTGGTGCAAGCCGCCAGCAGATTATTCGGTATGTACGGCTGGAAGCGTTAAATTGGTGCAAGACGGCTGTGCCTATTGGGTTAATCACAGGTACGGCAATTGAATGGGGTATTTGTGTATTGCTCCGTTATGGAGTTGGCGGTGAATTTGCCACTATGCAAGTATTTGCCCTCAGCCCTGTTGGACTAATCAGTGGGGCGATGGTTGGAATAGTAACTGTCTTGCTGGCAGCGCAGTCTCCTGCAAAACATGCATCTAAAGTTTCTCCGATGGCAGCGGTTTCCGGAAATTCGGACACGACACTTTCTGTACGTCATACAACAAAACGGAATATCAGAAAGGTTGAAAGCACATTGGGTGTTCACCATGCAACAGCATCTAAGAAAAACTGGTTTTTATTGACAGCCAGCTTTTCACTCAGTATTATACTATTTCTTTGCATTTCAGTAGGGTTGGATTTTTTGCATGAGCTGCTTCCCTCAATGCGGTCATGGCAACCTGATATTACCCTTACCGGCTATACAAATGAGCGTGTACTGGATCAGAGTTTAAGCGATGCAATCAGCGGAATTACTGGTGTAGAGCATATTTGGGGTAGTTCCTACATGGAGAATGTTCCGGTTACTTCTTCACGGCAGGAGATTGATCATGTAAATATAACGTCATACAGCCAGTATATGCTGGACTGTGCAGAGGATAGTCTTGTGCAGGGAAATTTATCGGAAATCTATGGGGACGGCGGTAAGGCTATGACAGTTCTGAATAGAGATAATCCGATAAAAGTTGGAGACACCATTCAGGTTGCAGGACAGGAGATTGAGGTTGTATGTGGCATATCCATCGGGCTGTATCCCAGCGAATATAGCATAATCTGCTCACAGGAAACTTTTACCCGGCTGACAGGGGAACAGAATTACAGTATGTTAGGAATACAATTAAGCAGCAAGGCTGCGGATGAAACGGTAAAACAAATCAACAGTCTTACGGAAAGCAATGTTATTTTTGAGGATCAACGTCAACGTAATCAGGAAGATGCTAATACCTATCTGGCTGTAAAATTCCTGCTATATAGTTTTATGGCAATCATCGCCATGATTACGCTATTTAACATTATCAACAGCATTTCTATGAGTGTAACTGCCCGAATAAAGCAGTATGGAGCTATGAGGGCGGTTGGTATGGATGGGAAACAGCTTACCCGGATGATTGCTGCGGAAGCCTTTACTTACGCTATCTCTGGTCTTATAGTTGGCAGTGGTATAGGAATTGTTTTAAGCCGCTTTTTGTATGTGAAATTGGTTACACGGCTTTTTGGACGCCAGTGGAGTCTGCCGATAGTTTTGATTGCTATTATTGTTGTATTCGATATAGTTTCTGCTGCGGCAGCAGTATATGCACCTGCAAAGCGGATTAGAAACATGCCAATTACAGCAACTATCAATGAATTATAATATGAATAAATTATAAAAATTTGCTGCACGATGGAAAATTGGATAATTACATGCCGAATATACAGGACATCGTTGCACTATTTCCAAAGTGGTCTGTAAATGAGGCTGATGGGCTTTGTTCCGGTTAACAAAGGAGATATAGCATACCCTCGTTATGTCTGCGTGATACTTATTTCATAGCTGTTGTCAGTATAGTATATACAGACAGCTATGAAATTAGTTTTTGATTAAAATTGATTAAAATAAGAAGATTAATTCTTTTGTAGCAGCGAAAGCGATTAAGCTGGCTGAAGATGAATTTAGTGCTTGTAATGCGGGGGTATAAGCTGTATAATTAATTAAAATATTTAATTAATTAATTTGAAACGAAGATGAGAGGGGGATTGCATTGCAGTTTGATATTAAGAGATTTGAGAATATAAG
>CAMWKB010000177.1 GCA_947174705.1 uncultured Lachnospiraceae bacterium | reverse complement strand
ACTGTAAGTTGATTATTTATTTCTATAAAAGATTATTTGCATTTGCAATTTTGAATAATACAGGGGATTATATAGATGGAACAATATGCGATTAAAGGTGGGAATCCGTTAGTCGGCGAGGTTGAGATCGGAGGAGCTAAGAACGCGGCCCTTGCGATTCTGGCAGCAGCTATTATGACGGACGAGACCGTTTTGATAGAGAACGTACCTGATGTACGTGATACCAATGTCCTGTTGCAGGCAATGGAGAGCATTGGAGTAATTATTACCAAATTAGACAGGCATACCGTAAGAATTAATGCCTCACAGATACATGATTTAATAATTGAAGATGATTATATTAAAAAAATAAGGGCTTCCTACTATCTTTTAGGAGCGTTGCTCGGAAAATATAAAAAGGCTGAGGTGGCATTACCCGGCGGCTGTAATATAGGGCTTAGACCGATAGACCAGCATATAAAAGGTTTTCGTGCGCTTGGTGCGAATGTGAGAATTGAACATGGACTTATCATTACCGAAACAGATAAGTTGGCAGGTAATCATATTTATATGGATGTTGTGACGGTAGGCGCAACAATTAATGTAATGATGGCTGCTGTAATGGCAGAAGGACGGACCATAATCGAAAATGCCGCTAAAGAGCCTCATGTGGTAGATTTAGCCAACTTTTTAAACAGCATGGGCGCTAATATTAAAGGTGCAGGTACGGATGTGATTCGTATTAAAGGCGTATCTAAACTGCATGGTACGGAGTATACCATTATTCCGGACCAGATTGAAGCAGGCACTTTCATGTTTGCGGCAGCAGTTACCAAAGGCGATGTAACTGTAAAAAATGTTATTCCCAAGCATTTGGAGTCAATAAGCGCTAAATTAATGGAAATCGGCTGTGAGGTTGAAGAATCCGATGATGCAGTGCGTGTTGTGGCATCTAAGCCGCTTGGACATACTCATGTAAAGACCCTGCCATATCCGGGCTTTCCGACAGATATGCAGCCACAGATTACGGTTACGTTGGGACTTTCAGCCGGTACAAGCATCGTTACCGAAAGTATTTTCGAGAATCGCTTCAAATATGTGGATGAGCTTACCAGAATGGGCGCGAATATCAAAGTAGAAGGTAATACTGCCATTATAGACGGCGTAGAGAAATATACGGGAGCCGGAATTTCAGCTCCGGATTTACGCGCAGGCGCCGCGCTTGTTATTGCAGCGCTGGCGGCAGAAGGCGATACTACTATTGACGATATTAAGTATATCGAGCGTGGATACGAGGATTTTCATTTAAAACTGCAGGCCTTGGGAGCACAGATTGAGGTTGTAAGCTCTGACAGGGAATTGCAGAAGTTTAAGTTCAAAGTTGTTTAAGTCAGATGGGAAATTATAGATTTTCAACTTACCCTATTGACAGTATATGTGAATAGGTGTATGGTAATGGTTAGATAGAAAATTAAATATTATATATTCTTTGACAAGAATATAGTTTTCTCTTATTCAGAGTGGTGGAGATACATAGGATCTGTGAAACCACAGCAACCCCTTTTAAGGAAGGTGCTAACCTGAGCGAATAAATTGCTTTATTAGTCGAACAATAAGAGGATTTGATTACTGACTGTCAAGTCCGCTTATTAAGAATAAGCGGATTTTTCTATTTAGAAACAAATAAAAATACAAAAAGGAGAATGAAAAATGGAAAAAAGATTATTTACTTCTGAATCTGTAACAGAAGGACATCCGGATAAAGTCTGCGATGCAATATCCGATGCTATTCTGGATGCGTGCATGGAAAAAGATCCCATGAGCCGTGTTGCTTGTGAAACGGCAACCTGTACAGGCTTTGTACTGGTAACAGGAGAAATTACCACTAATGCGTATGTAGATATTCAAAAAATCGTACGCGAAACAGTAAAGGAAATCGGTTACACCAAATCAGAATATGGATTTGACGGCAATACCTGTGCTGTTATGGTGGCAATAGACGAGCAGTCAGCCGATATAGCAATGGGTGTTGATAAAGCTCTTGAGGCAAAAGAAAACAAGATGTCTGATGCAGAAATCGAGGCTATAGGTGCAGGCGATCAGGGTATGATGTTTGGTTATGCAACCGATGAAACAGAGGAGTACATGCCTTACCCGATTTCACTTGCACATAAACTTGCATTGCAGCTCACCAAGGTTCGTAAAGACGGAACTCTTAAATATTTAAGACCGGACGGCAAGAGCCAGGTATCTGTAGAATATGATGAGAACGGCAAACCGATAAGACTGGAAGCTGTTGTACTTTCTACACAGCATGACGATGATGTTACACAGGAACAGATTCATGAGGATATCAAAAAATATGTATTTGATCCGGTGCTTCCGGCAGAACTTATAGATGCTGATACCAAGTTCTTTATCAATCCTACAGGACGTTTTGTAATCGGTGGACCTCATGGAGATGCTGGTCTTACAGGACGTAAGATAATAGTAGATACATACGGCGGATATGCACGTCACGGCGGCGGAGCTTTTTCTGGAAAAGACTGTACAAAGGTTGACCGTTCGGCAGCTTATGCAGCACGTTATGTAGCAAAGAATATCGTCGCAGCAGGTCTTGCGAATAAGTGTGAGATTCAGTTGTCCTATGCAATCGGTGTTGCACAGCCGACATCTATAATGGTAGATACCTTCGGTACCGGCAAAGTATCTGATGAGAAGTTAGACGATATCATCCGTGAGAACTTTGATCTGCGTCCGGCAGGCATTATCAAGATGTTAGACCTTAGACGCCCGATTTACAAACAGACAGCAGCTTACGGACACTTCGGAAGAAATGATTTGGATTTGCCTTGGGAGAAATTGGACAAGGTGGAGGCTTTGAAGAAGTATTTATAAGAAGCGCTTGTTAGGGATTTTTATTAGGCGATTAAAAAATAGAGACCGGAGCAGTAAGGAATGAGTAATTCTTACTGCTTCGGTCTTTTTTTGTAATGTTCATCTTGACAACTGTGTCTACACGATGTAGAATTAAGATATAAATTCTACATCGTGTAGACAGGAGGGCATTATGGCAGAGTACAAATTAGGAGAAATAGAAATGAAATTTGCAGAGCTTATCTGGAGTAATGAGCCAATTCCTTCGGGAGAGCTGGCGTCTTTAAGTCTGAAAGAGTTGAACTGGAAACGGACCACCACTTACACGGTTTTGAAGAGGCTATGTG
>CAMWKB010000176.1 GCA_947174705.1 uncultured Lachnospiraceae bacterium | reverse complement strand
GTTCTATTATAATCCTAATATTTCTATGCAAGAGGAATATATTAAACGTGTAGCGGAGCAAAAGAGGCTGATTGCGGCGTATAATGAAAGTCTGAAGCAGGGACCGCATTCCCAGGCTGAATTGCAGCAGGATGTGATTGCAGAATCTCGGCTAAACATGGAAAATGAAGCCGGAACGGCTTATCCAATTGAGATAATAGAAGGCGATTACGAACCCGAACTCTTTTTTGAGGCGGTTAAGGGGCTTGAAGAATGTACGGAGGGTGGTGAGCGCTGTTTTGCATGTTATGAATTGCGCCTTGGAAAAACGTCGCAAGTCGCCAAGGGCGGAAACTATGATTATTTTACTACCACATTAACAATAAGCCCACTCAAAAATGCTCCCAAATTAAACGAAATCGGAGAACGCCTTTCAGCAGAGTGCGGTATTAAGTGGCTTCCCTCCGACTTCAAGAAAAAAGGCGGCTACCAACGCTCGATTGAGTTATCTAAAGAGTACGAACTTTATAGGCAGAATTACTGCGGATGTGTCTACTCTAAGCGATAGATCAGCGCATAAAAAAAGAAAAGGAATGGATTTCACCATGAAGAAATTTTTGGATATAATTTCAGAGGAAATGAAAAAAGCATTTGAAGCTGCCGGATACGAGCCGGAACTTGGAAAAGTCACACTCTCTAATCGTCCTGATTTATGTGAATTCCAGTGTAACGGGGCGATGGCAGGGGCAAAGCAGTATCGCAAAGCCCCCATTATGATTGCAAATGATGTGGCTGCCAAACTCGAGGACAGCGCTGTTTTTTCACAAGTCGAGGCAGTGGCTCCGGGCTTTCTTAATTTAAAGGTTACGGCGAGCTTTTTAAAGGAATATCTGAACAATATGCGCGAGGATGAAAAGTTTGGTATGCAGATGCCGGAAAAAGCGCAGAAAATCATAGTAGATTATGGCGGAGCAAATGTTGCAAAACCGCTTCATGTAGGGCATTTGCGTCCTGCTATTATCGGTGAGAGCATCAAGAGAATCTGCCGTTATGCGGGCCATGACGTGATTGGCGATATCCACATGGGAGACTGGGGACTGCAGATGGGGCTTATTATTACGGAGTTAAAAAAGAGACAGCCGCAGTTACCGTATTTTGATGAGAATTATAGCGGGGAATATCCGACGGATGCTCCGTTTACCATATCAGAGCTTGAAGAAATCTATCCGACAGCAAGTGAGAAGGCAAAAAACGATGCTGAGTATAAAGCAGAGGCGCTTGATGCAACTTATAAGCTGCAAAGCGGTCTGCGAGGTTATCGTGCGCTTTGGCAGCATATTATGGATGTATCCATCGTAGATTTAAAGAAAAACTATGAGAATCTGGATGTTGAATTCGACCTTTGGAAGGGAGAGTCGGACGTCCATGATATAATTCTCGGAATGGTGGAAAAAATGAAGAGCGACGGTTATGCATACGAGAGCGACGGCGCTTTGGTAGTAGATGTAAAAGAAGAGACTGACACCAAGGAAATGCCGCCATGCATGATTCTTAAATCGGACGGAGCTTCATTATACAGTACTACGGACTTAGCAACCATTATGGACCGTATGGACAAATATAATCCGGATAAAATTATCTACGTTACGGATAAGCGGCAGAGTCTTCATTTCGAGCAGGTATTCCGCTGTGCGAGAAAGACAGGGCTGGCTAAACCCGAAACCGAGTTTATACACATCGGAAACGGAACTATGAACGGAAGTGACGGAAAGCCTTTTAAAACAAGGGAAGGCGGCGTAATGCGCCTTGAAAGCCTCCTTAGTGAAATCAACGAGGAGACTTACCGTAAGATTACTGAAAATAAATCCATGAGCGAAAAAGAAGCAAAAGAAACAGCAAAAATCGTTGCACTTTCCGCTGTCAAATACGGCGACTTATCCAATCAGGCTTCTAAGGATTATATTTTTGATATTGAGCGGTTTACCTCATTTGAGGGCGATACCGGTCCGTATATTTTGTATACAATAGTCAGGATAAAGTCTATTTTAAGTAAATATAATGAACAGAAAAACGTCGCAGATACACCCCCGTTGAATGACACGATAAATGAATCTGAAAAAGCTTTAATGTTGGAAATTACCAAGTTTAATGCGATGATTGAAGCAGCATATGAGGAAGTAGCACCACACAAAGTCTGTGCATATATTTACGACCTTGCAAATGCATTTAACCACTTTTATCATGAAACCAAGATATTGACGGAAGAGGATAAAGAAAAACAGTCAGGCTGGATTGCATTACTTATGTTAACCAGAGATGTGCTGGAAACGTGCATTGATATATTAGGATTTAGTGCACCGGAGAGGATGTAGAAATAAATCGTGAAATAAAAGCATATGCAGAGCTTCTGCACATGCTTTTATTTTGCACTTTTCAATAAGCATAATTCGAACAATATAAGCAAAAAAGGGGTGACTCTTGCTCCTGCAACAGAATATTTGGAATTTTAAGCCTCGTTCCCGGCATAAGATACTCATAATAGGAAAGAATTTCTTCATTTTCTTTTTCAATTTCCGTATACAAAGTTCCGGTTTTATAGAACCTTCTTGATATTCCCCAAAGCGTATCCCCCGATACCACAACATATTCCGTTAAGCCAGCGTCCTGTGCCTGATTCTGTCTTATGATTTCGGCAATTTCTTTTTCCGTTTTTTGCTCGAAACAATTTTTCTCAGGATTCCAAAGCATATATGATTTCTTGGAATAT
The DNA here is from genome assembly GCA_947174705.1 of uncultured Lachnospiraceae bacterium. Lineage (GTDB taxonomy): Bacteria > Bacillota > Clostridia > Lachnospirales > Lachnospiraceae > UBA3282. The sequence continues at coordinate 521 of CAMWKB010000176.1, read as the reverse complement.
GCATTTATTGTGGCTCTTTCACCGCTTGAATGTGTAGGCAATTCTATTTTCATATCGGAATATCCATCCCAGTCTAAGTCCATAAAATCAATCATGTCAGGCATTTCTATACTCATGGAAACCTGCTGTTTCTGTATAATTTCGCCTGTCCGGGCGTCAGTTACGGTCATATCATACGGTTTATCCGTGCAGAAACCGTTAAGCAGGTATTCACTGTAGCCGGTTTCCGGAATTTCCCCGGCAAGACTGAAATTAATATTGATGGCAGAAACATTTTCGTGCGAGTCCGGCTGATAGCCGACAGCTTCGTTTTCGCGCAAATCAATCTGATACTGGGCTTCTGTAAAAAGCGCGAAATTTTCCATTATACGCCTGCCCTCCCAATTTTCATCAACTGCCTTTATTTCAGTAAAAGAGCGGGTGGGATTTTCAAACTGTGTATATCGCCTATCATGGTCAATCCAGTATAATTCTTCCTCGTTTACAACCCAGCCGTTAAATTCTTCCACCTCCATTTTATC
>CAMWKB010000175.1 GCA_947174705.1 uncultured Lachnospiraceae bacterium | reverse complement strand
TAGCATACGCTGCCTAATGGCAGCTGTCCGCCTTAGTGCACCTGCACATTAAGAATCGGGCATCGACCATGCAGGAAACGACATAGGCAAAGCTTTGAGCCTATGGGCGTATTATGAAGCTACTAAACGTATCGGGGTGTCTGTTTCCTGATATGGGAGGGAATGTGGAGTAATCCGGAATAACAGACTATGATAGTAGAAGGACAGAGAATGGGCTTTTGGACACGGGTTCGACTCCCGTCTGGTCCACTCTTTTCAGAACAAAAGACAATATAGGAGCCCCTAAAAATGGCTAAGTGGATGGTGTCAGCTAAGAAGGCTGACTTCGATAGAATTTCAAAGGAATTTAAAATTGATCCGGTTATTGCCCGTATAATCAGAAACCGTGATATTGTAGATGGTACGGATATTCGTTTGTTTTTATACGGTACACTGGATGATTTGCATGATCCGCGGCTGCTTTACGATATGGAGAAGGCAGTCGCTTTTATGCTGTCCAAAATAGAAGCAAAAGCGGCGGTCAGGATTATCGGAGACTATGATATCGACGGAATTTGTGCGACGTATATACTGCTTAGGGGCTTAAAAGCCTGCGGTGCCAATGTAGATACGGTGATTCCGCACCGGATTAAGGATGGCTACGGCTTAAATGACAATCTGATTGAGGAAGCACATAACGACGGGATAGACACGATCATTACCTGCGATAACGGAATCGCAGCAGCGAAGCAGATTGAATATGCCAATGAACTTGGTATAAATGTGATAATAACAGATCACCATGAAGTGCCGTATGAGATTATGGAGGATGGAAGCCGGGTGGAGCTTCTTCCGTCGGCCTTTGCGGTGGTGGACCCTAAGCAGGAGAAGTGCAATTATCCGTTTGACGGTATTTGCGGGGCGGTAGTTGCTTATAAGTTTATACAGGTACTTTTTGAAGAATATCGGAAAGCGTATGCGACTGAGAAAATCCAACAACAAACGGAAGTTTTCGGGGAAATATTAGAAGAACTTCTTGAGTTTGCGGCATTTGCTACAGTCGGGGATGTAATGGAATTACTTGATGAGAACCGGATTATTGTACGATATGGCCTTAAACAGATGGTACATACCAAGAATCTTGGGCTTAAGGCGCTTATAGAGGTGAACGGACTGCAAAACAAGCCTTTATCGGCTTATCATATAGGCTTTGTGCTTGGACCCTGTATCAATGCCACAGGCAGGCTTGACAGTGCGGTTAAGGCGCTTAGTCTGTTAAACAGCAGTGATTTGGCACAGGCTGTTACTATTGCAGGTGAATTAAAAGAGCTTAATGACAGCAGAAAAGAGATGACAAGACAGGGTACGGAGAGGGCAATAGAACTTATTGAGAACGGACCCTATAAAGATGATAAAGTGTTTGTTATTTTTTTAACAGACTGCCATGAGAGCCTTGCGGGTATAATTGCGGGAAGGATTAAGGAGAAGTATAATAGGCCTGTTTTTATACTGACGGAGTCGGAAGAGGGGATTAAGGGCTCCGGTCGTTCCATTGAAGCCTATCATATGTATGAGCAGATGAGTTTGTGCAAGGAGCTTTTTACTAAATACGGCGGTCATAAAATGGCGGCGGGTTTATCAATGTCCAAAGAAAACGTAGAAGAATTCCGAAAAACTCTTAATAGGAACTGCAATTTGTCCGATGAAGATTTTGTAGAAAAAGTTTTAATTGATGTGCCGATGCCGTTATCTTATATAAAAATGGACTTTGTAAAGCAGCTTGAGCTGTTAGAGCCTTTTGGCAATGGGAATTCCAAACCGGTCTTTGCACAGAAGAATGTGCGCATACTACGCGGCAGAATTCTCGGAAAAAATGCAAATGTTGGTAAATACAGTATTTTTGATGAACAGGGCAATGAATATGATATGATATATTTCGGTGATATAGAGAAATGGCACACCTTTTTGGATGAAGCATTTGGAGCGGATGAGCGTGAGAAGCTCTACCGCGCAGGAAGCAGGGAGATTGTCATTCAGATGATTTATTACCCTGACATAAATGTTTATCAAGGAAAGGAAAGCCTGCAGATTGTGATGCGGGATTATGCAAAATAAAAACTACGCGAGAGGAGCAAATTTATCCATGATACTTACAGTGACGCTTAATCCGGCAGTGGATAAAACATATACGACAGGGGCATTGATCATGGGAAATGTGAACAGGATGCGCACTGCCATGTCGATAGCGGGCGGAAAAGGAATAAACGTGACCAAGGTTCTTCGCCAGTATGGTTATCCTGTGTGTGCAACCGGTTTTCTTGGCGGATATGCGGGAAATTTTATTGAGGATTTTCTGAAAAAGGAAGAAGTGGACTGCCGTTTCATCAGGGTAGAGGGTGAGACAAGAAGTAATATGAATATACTTGCCGACAACGGATATGTGACGGAAATCTTAGAGCCGGGGCCGAAAGTTGATGAAGAAAGGCAGCAGCATTTTCTTAAACAGTATGAAGCTTTATTAGATGAATGTGAATTGGTTGTATTATCGGGTAGTGTTGCGACAGGGCTTCCTGATGATATATATGCGGTGTTAATAGAGAAGGCGCGAAATAAGGGAATCCGCACAATTCTTGATACAAGCGGAGATGCGCTTAGGAAGGGAATCGCTGCGAAACCTTATATGGTAAAACCCAATCAGAAGGAATTAGAGTATATTATCGGGCATAGACTGGTAAAGAGAGATGATGTTAAAGCGGCTGCGCTTGCAATTCATGCCGAGGGTATTGCCCATGTGGTAGTGTCAATGGGGAAGAAAGGGCTGCTTGCCGTAAGCGGCGGAAAGGTTTTTTTTGCATCGGCGGGAAAAGTAAAAGCACTGAATACGGTAGGCTGCGGGGACAGCGTGGTAGCATCTTATGCAATGTCAGTTCTTAACGGTGAACGTAACGAAGAGGCGGTTAGGATAGCGGCGGCTATTTCCGCAGCGAATGCGACAACGCTTGTAAGCGCTGATATACCAAAGGATACGGCCGAAGAGTTATTAGAGCATATTACAGTAGAGGAATTAAAATAAGTACAAAGTGAAAAAGCCTGAGAAATCTCAGGCTTTTTCTATATTTTCTTATGAGGGGGGAGATAGTGAGTTGTCAACTATCTTAATTATTATCATAAAGTTGAAATGTGTCCAAAATGTGTTCTATTTATAATAAAAATATAAATTTCTATAACATTTTTGCAAAAAATCCCATTTCATGGTATTTTATATTATAGGAAATTATGCGTAATGTATAAGGGGTGTAAATTTTATGATTGAAAAATCAGAAGTGAAAAAATCTATGCTTAAATTAAGTGATTTATTAAAAGAGCTTGAATACGAGTGTATTAGAGGCAATCAGGATACAGAGATAAACGAAATTGTTTAT
>CAMWKB010000174.1 GCA_947174705.1 uncultured Lachnospiraceae bacterium | reverse complement strand
AGTGTAGTGTTTGTAACTATTTAATATAAAACTGTTGGTTGAAAAAACGACATATGTATATTATAAATATGTTTATTAAAAAATCAACTGCCCTGTCTTAAATCCGCGACCGGTTGACAATCCCCATGTGTTAGTTTAAACTAACACTTAGAGCAATAACTTTCATTAAGGAGAAATAGTATGACACTGGATCAGGTTGCAGTAGGAAAAGAAGCCATAATTACAAAAGTCGGGGGTGAGGGTGAACTTAGATGCCGTTTCCTCGATATGGGCCTTATTCCCAAAACTAAGGTAAGGGTGCAGAAGATGGCGCCTATGGGAGATCCGATTGAAATAGAGCTTCGGGGATATGAGCTGACGATACGTAAAGAGGACGCCCAGAAAATTGAAGTTAAAATGTAATTAAGAAAATATATTAAGTATTATTTTATACATTTGGAGAAGACGATATGGTATACGCATTGGTAGGAAATCAAAACTGTGGCAAGACTACGCTGTTTAATCAACTTACAGGTTCAAATCAGCATGTGGGCAATTTTCCGGGAGTAACGGTAGACCAAAAGGTCGGAGAAATCCGCGGTGAAAAGAAGGATGCCGTTGTGGACTTGCCGGGAATTTATTCAATCAGACCCTATAGTAAAGAGGAAATTGTCACAAGAAATTTTATATTAAACGAAAAACCGGATGGAATTATCAATATTGTGGATGCTACAAATATTGAAAGAAATCTTTATTTAACGCTGCAGCTTTTAGAGATGCATATTCCTATGGTACTGGCGCTCAATATGATGGACGAAGTGCGCGGTAACGGAGGAACGATTGAAATTGATAAGATGGAAGAGCAGCTTGGGATTCCGGTGATTGCAATAAGTGCAATTAAGAACGAGGGCGTGGATGATTTAATACGTTCGATCAGGGAAGTGTCAGCCAGACGTATTTATCCTAAGGTTACGGATTTTTGTGAAAAAGGTCCGGTACATAGATGTATTCATGCGGTCAGCCATCAGGTGGAGGATCATGCGGAGGCGATTGGAATTTCACCGCGCTTTGCAGCGGCTAAGATTGTTGAGGATGATAAAGATATTATAGAGCAGTTAAGGCTTTCGCAAAATGAGTTGGAGCTAATGGAGCATACCATTGTGGAGATGGAGCAGGACTGCGATATGGACAGAAATGCAGCTCTTGCGGATATGCGTTATGAATTTATCGAAAAAACGTGCAAGTATGCGGTGGTTAAATGTAAAGAGAGTAAGGAGCATAAGAGGAGCGTTAAAATAGATACGATACTTACGGGTAAATATTTTGCGATTCCGTCCTTTTTACTTATAATGCTGTTAATTTTCTGGCTTACCTTCGGTGTTATCGGCGCCTTTTTAAGTGATGTATTAAGTATGGGAATTGATGCATTGTCTGATCTTACGCAGACTGCGCTTGAAGCTTACGGGATTAATCCGATTGTTGAAAGTCTTGTAATAGACGGTATTTTTGCAGGGGTGGGAAGCGTATTAAGTTTTCTGCCGATAATTGTAGTGCTGTTTTTCTTTCTATCGATTCTGGAGGATTCGGGATATATGGCAAGAATTGCTTTTGTAATGGATAGACCCCTGCGAAAGATCGGTCTTTCCGGAAGAAGCTTTGTATCCATGCTGATAGGGTTTGGGTGCAGTGTTCCGGCCGTTATGTCCAGCAGAACGCTTTCTTCGGAGAGAGATAAAATGATGACTATAATGTTAATTCCTTTTATCAGCTGTTCGGCTAAGATTCCGATTTATGCCGTGTTTACGGCAGCTTTTTTCCCTGAACATCAGGTACTTGTAATGATGGGGATGTACGTACTTGGAATTATAGTAGGTCTTATTGTGGCAATTGTATTGAATCATACGGCGTTTCGCGGAAATTCGATGCCGTTTGTAATGGAGCTTCCCAATTATCGTTTTCCTTCGGCTAAAAGCGTGCTTTTGCTGATGTGGGATAAGGCCAAGGACTTTTTACAAAGGGCTTTTACAATAATTTTTATAGCGACTTTAATCATCTGGTTTTTGCAGACCTTTGACAGCCGCTTTAATGTTGTTTTGGACAGTAAAGACAGTTTACTTGCGATGCTTGGAAAGTGTATTGCACCTGCTTTCATACCGCTTGGCTTTAACGACTGGCGTGTGGCAACTTCCCTTATCAGCGGTTTTTCTGCAAAAGAGGCGGTTGTGAGCACTTTAAGCGTACTTACCGGTACAACAATGAGTAATTTGAGCGAGTCGCTTGGAACGATATTTACACCTGTAAGCGCGATTTCATTTCTTGTATTTACGCTGCTTTATACGCCCTGCGTGGCAGCGGTTGCAACGATCAAACGTGAAATGGCTTCTTCGTGGAAAGCATTTCTGGTAGTGCTTATGCAGTGTGCGGTTGCGTGGGTGGCTTCTTTTGCGGTATATAATGTTTTGCGTATGATCATCGGATAGTGTTTAGAATAGATAGTAAGATATTAAGGAACCATAAGGATATATAGGCATAGTATGATTATAGAGCGGCCATATAGGCATTATATAAATGTATGGCAGTTTAAATATTTATATTAGCTTAGATTTATCCTTGCATTTTCCTTATATTAGTATTATCATTATCTTTTAATAAAAACATTTTTTAGAACAGGGTTTTTGCAGAGAGGATAAGTCTTAAAAAAATAAGGAGACCGGTATATGGGTGTATTTTTTGGACTTATGGTTCCGTTTATCGGAACGGCTGCAGGGGCTTCCTGTGTCTTTTTTATGCGAAATTCCATGAATTCTGTTGTAGAGAAGGTGCTGCTTGGTTTTGCATCAGGCGTCATGGTGGCGGCTTCTGTGTGGTCGCTTTTGCTTCCTGCAATAGATATGTCGGAAGGCTATGGGAAATTAGCGTTTATTCCGGCGGCGCTTGGCTTTGCGGTGGGGATTGCTTTTTTATATGGACTTGATAAGCTTATTCCGCATATTCATCTTGGAGGAAAGAAGCCTGAGGGTATTAAAAGCAGACTTACCAAGACTGCAATGCTTGCGCTTGCGGTTACACTGCATAATATACCTGAGGGTATGGCAGTGGGAGTTGTATTTGCGGGAGTGATTTCGGGAAATCATGAAATTACAATGGCAGCCGCATATGCACTGGCGGTAGGAATTGCAATACAGAATTTTCCGGAGGGCGCGATAATATCCATGCCCATGAAAAACAATGGCTCAGGCAGTAAGAGGGCCTTTATTTATGGTGTACTGTCCGGTGTTGTGGAACCTATCGGAGCCTTTTTAACATTGCTTGTAACGGGCGCGATAGAAAAGGCGCTGCCATTTCTTTTGGCATTTGCGGCGGGAGCCATGATATTTGTAGTGGTGGAGGAACTGATTCCAGAGGCCTCAAGGGACGGAGATTCCGATGGCGCTACGCTGGGATTTGCATTTGGATTTCTTATAATGATGGTTCTGGATGTTGCATTGGGGTAATACTTAAGGGTTATGAAAAACAGCAAAGGAGTAAAGATAAGATGAAAAGTTATATGTTGGATTTAAATTCTATTGAAAAGGTAAGGGGCTTTGTATCTGAAATTAATAATATTAAGGGTTATTTTGATTTAGTTTCCGGCAGATACGTAGTTGATGCC
>CAMWKB010000173.1 GCA_947174705.1 uncultured Lachnospiraceae bacterium | reverse complement strand
GAGCATCATCCGGAATGGGAAAAGAATTTGCAACGCAGCTTGCAACAGCACTTGTAAAAACCGATGAAATCTGGCTTTTGGCCAAAAGGCGTGAGCCGTTAGAAGAGTTGGCGCTTGAACTTACAAAAGAAATTGAACTTAAAAAAGTTAAGGATAAATCACATAAAGCGCATGAAATTAAAATCAGGACCATATCTATTGATATTTCAGATGAAAAAAAGCTTGCGCATTTTGCAGAAGTTTTGATGATACGAAATCCGGCGATTTCGGTACTGGTAAATTGCGCAGGCACAGGAATTTATGGCGCATTTGACAAACAGAGTAGGACTGAAGTGTCACAGACGGTCCGCCTTAATGTACTTGCGCTCACGCAGATGACTAAATACTGTCTTCCGTATATGAGAAAGGGCAGTAGAATCATACAGATGGCGTCAGCCTCAGCCTTTTCATCGCAGGCGAATTTTGCGGTGTATGCGGCGTCAAAGTCATATGTATATTCTTTTAGTAAGGCGCTTGGAAAAGAATTAAAATCTAAGGGCATATCAGTTACAGTAGTCTGCCCGGGTCCTGTTGACACGCCGTTTTTATCACATGCCTATGGCAGATACGGGAAAATGAACTTTTTAAAGAAAATTACAATGGCTAAACCTGAAAAGGTTGTATACAAGGCGCTTATAGACAGTAAGAAGAAAAAGGGAATATCAATTTACGGAATACCGATGAAGGTTGTGTATATTTTCACAAAGCACTAGAAGTTTATTAGGTGATTACGAAATGCCTGATTAGAGTTTGACACTATTTATTATATAGGAGAATACAATTTTTGTTATGAAAAATAGAGTATATAAAGGCGGATACGGCTACATAGAATATCAGAAAAAATATTCCATAGCAAGGACCATACTTTTCTTTGCCATTTCATTGGCAGTATATGGAATTGGTTATTTTACTACAGGAAGCAGTAAAAATCTACTTACGGTGGTGGCAGTGTTAGGCTGTCTTCCCTCTTGTAAAAGTGCGGTCAATGTGGTGATGTTTTTAAGAGCCGTAGGGTGTAGTGAGTCGGCGCATGAGAAAATATCCGAATATGATGACAAGCTTACGGGTTTTTATGATATGTACTTTACATCTTACCAGAAGAATTTCCCAATCAGTCATATGGTGCTGAAAGGCAATATGGTGTGCGCTTATGCTGAGGATAAAAACTGCGACTGCAACGAAGGGGAAAAACACATAGAGCAGATGCTTAAACAGGACGGCTATAAGAATATGACTGTTAAAATCTTTGATAATCTGGATAAATACATTGACCGGATGGGTCAACTGACAAGTTTAGATATAGAAGAACGAAAAGATATAGAAGATGTAATCAGGATGTTTTATTCAATTACGTTGTGAGGAATCTGGTAATGTATAAAAGAATTATAACCGAGCGCGAGGCCGGACAGCGATTCGATAAATATCTGCATAAACTGCTGCCTGAGGCCGGAAGCGGTTTTTTATATAAAATGCTGCGAAAAAAGAATATTGTGTTGAATGATAAAAAGGCTGACGGGCGTGAGAGACTTGTCTGCGGGGATACGGTATCGATATATTTTTCGGAAGATACTTTGCATAAATTTATGGGAGAACAAAGGAAATGGCTGATGAATACAGATACAGAGCAGACAGATGCCCATAAAAATGTAGCACATACGGATATGGTAAATAAAGATAATGAAGATAAAATACGTACAGATTCAACATATATAGGTGCAATATATGTATATCCCGATGTTATTTTTGAAAATAAACATATTCTAATTGTATACAAACCGGCAGGCATGCTTACACAAAAGGCATCCCCCAAGGATTTTTCACTAAATGAGTGGCTTATAAATTATCTGCTTGAAAGTCATCAACTAACAGAAGCCGACCTTCAAACATTCCGTCCTTCCGCCTGTAACAGATTGGATAGAAATACAAGTGGAATCGTTCTTTGTGCTAAAACAGTTCAGGGCGCACAGTTTTTAAGTGAGGCGCTTAGAACACGTAGTTTACATAAGTATTATATGCTTTATGTAAAAGGCAGTATTACCGAGGAAAAAGTATTGGAAGGGTATCTTGTCAAGGATGAGAAAAGTAATAAGGTGGAGGTCTTTTCTGCATCAAAAGAAGGTGTTGACAGAAAATCTTATATTTGTACAAGGTATATTCCAATAAGGCAGGAAAAAGATAAAACATTACTTAAAGTCGAACTTATTACCGGAAAATCTCATCAAATCAGGGCGCATCTGGCAAGCATCGGACATCCTCTGCTTGGCGACTATAAATACGGCGACAGGGCATGGAATGATGAATATAAAAAATCATTTGGCGTAGAACATCAGCTTTTGCACGCATATAAAGTAGTCTTCGAAGAAAATGGCTCTCCGTTTGATGATATAAGCAACAAGGAATTTACGGCTCAGTTGCCGGACATTTTTAATAAAGTATCAATAAAATGATTGAATTACAAATATATGATAGTTTGTATTGACGAAAAACCGATAATACTTGCACGTGATAATTTACTATGATATAATTCAATAAAAGCATATTTTCTACAATACAGTGCATTTGAATATGGTGCCTGTGTTTCAGAGAACAATTCTTCTGCCATCAAGGCAGTTCTATATGCGGTATATATTTTATATTTATTAAGCCGCGAACAGGAAAATCCATGCTTTTAAATCCATAAAGAAAAAAAGCAGGGGTTTGGTATAGGGCTCCTGCGCATACAGGAGGAGAAGATATGAAAAGTGATATCAGCTGGAAAGCGTATTTCTCGGATGATGAGAGATATGCCGATATTATCAACGGTATTGCATTCGGCGGAGTGCAGGAAGTGTCAGGAGATAATCTCTATGAGGCTGACAGCCAGAGTGGATTCTTGAGTATGACAGGCTTCATGAAAAGAAAAGGAGCTTACAATGAAAGTCTTTTCATGAGGAAACTGAAAGAACGAAGACGCACAAGGCGCCTCAAAGTTCGGGATATGGTAAGGAGAGCTGCGTTTGGAGTTAATTTTGTTATTATAGGCATTGAAAATCAGGAAATAACGGACTATTCCATGCCGCTAAGAAACCTTTCATATGATATGGGAGAGTATGAGAAACAGGCTGCAAAGATACGCAGAGAAGTAAGACGGGAAATAAAGGGCAACACAAACATAAAAATTAGTTCGGGCGAATATCTATATGGATTTCTGAAGAAAAGCCGGTTGAAACCGGTTGTAACTTTCATCTTATATTCAGGGATTGAAGAATGGGATGGACCACAGTCGCTCCATGATATGATTGACTTTACAGATATACCGGTGACTCTTAAAAGTATTGTGCCGGATTATAGAATAAACCTAATTGAGATAAGAAAACTTAAGGATACAAGCATGTTCAGGACGGATGTCAGACAGGTATTTGATTTTATACGCCTCTCAGAAGACAAAACTGCGCTGATTGAATTGGTAGAGAATGATGATTATTATAAGAACATGGAAGAGGATGCGTTTGAGGTAGCTGTACAATATACTAATGCGCAGGAACTGATAGAGACTGGAGATAATTATACTGGAAAGGATGGTAAGGTAGATATGTGTAGAGCAATAAAAGAATTAATAGCGGATGGAAAAGCGGAAGGAATTACACAGGGCAGACTACAAGGTATTTATGCAGTAATCACAATCTGCCGCGAGCTAAATTGTTCGGATGAAATAATAAGAAAAAAGTTGATGGATAATTTCACACTTACAGAGGAAGAGGCAGGGAATTATTTAAAGTAGGATTATTTATTTTAAAATAAAAGACTCACTAGGGAGTATTATGTAT
>CAMWKB010000172.1 GCA_947174705.1 uncultured Lachnospiraceae bacterium | reverse complement strand
ACATATAACAGAGAAAGGCATGGTTTTTAGGATGGAAGATAGAAGAAAAAGCCGGCGTATGGAGCTTGAGTCAAGGCTGATTATTAAGGGCTTGTACGGTTCATCTGATGAAGAAGTAGCAATTGAGGTGGCGGACGTGTCCATGACAGGCATAGGCTTTACTTGTGAATCTCAGCTTGCTATAGGTTCAGTATATGAAGCGTATCTGACAATATGGATGAAGGAACATATGCATATCTTTCTTGAAATCATCAGAATGGAAACGCTTGAGGGCGGCAGATATAATTACGGCGCTGTTTTTATCGGAATGCCTGTTATGGACAGCAAGAGAATAGAAGTGTATGACACTATGGATAGGATGGAGAATACCGATACTGTAAACAGTACTGATAATGTTAACGATTCAGATAGTGAGAATAATACGTAGAACCAGGGGCAGTTATGGAATCTGAAAAAAGAACTAAAATATTGCTTAATATAGCTGTTGTTTTTATATCCGTTATTGGTCTCATGCTGCTTTTATATATGGTTATGGTTTTGTCATTCGAAAACGGAGATGAATCAATCAGTAAAACAAGGAGCATTGCTTCAATAATTGCACAGCGGGTTTATTCCGGAACTCCCACAGAAGGAGAAATCAATGCGGTTATTTTTATGTTACGCTATTTTGCACACATTGTCCTGTTTTTTGTTGTGGGTCTGGTAACAACATTTGTCAGTATGGTGATATTCAGGAATTACTTCCGCATACTTGGCGTGCTTGCATCAGGCGGAGCCTGTTATGTATTAGCTTATTATACGGAGTATTACAAGCAATACGTAGAGGGCAGGCATTTTCAGATGACAGATGTTAAGCTGAACTGGCTGGGCAGCATAGCCGGAATTGCCTGTATGGTAATTTCGTATCTTATGAATAAGCTGCTTATGAAGCTGTCTTCTTAGAAACGATATAGGAACGATTGCAAAATTGATGCTAGACTTATATAGCAGTTTCTAGGGGGCATATTGTAATAATCACATAACCTGTAGTTTTGACAAATCATCATAAAAAGCCGGATAACTTATATTAACTACATCACGTCCTTTTATTGTCGTTTCACCGTCTGCGAGCAGCGCTGCAACAGCAAAGCTCATTGCAATTCTATGGTCAGCATACGAATCAATAACAGCGCCATGAAGAGGTTTTCCGCCTTCGATTATCATGCCGTCATCGGTGCCTGTGATTGAAACTCCCATTGCGGTTAGATTTTCTACCATCACGTCAATTCTGTTTGATTCCTTTACTTTTAATTCAGCAGCATCTTTAATAATAGTGGTTCCGTCCGCAGCGGCTGCCATTATATTAATAATGGGAAGTTCATCAATGAGTGTGGGGATAATATCACCTTCAATGGTTATACCATGAAGGTTAGAGGATTTTACAAGGATATCAGCAGTCGGTTCACCGTCATAATTTTCATTTAATAACGTAAGGTTTCCGCCCATGGCAAGAGCAACTTTGATAATTCCGTCTCTTGTAGGGTTGATGCCGACATTTTTAATTAAAATTTCTGAGTCAGGCACACAAAGGCCGGCAGCTATAAAATAAGCGGCGGAAGAAATATCCCCCGGTACATTTACATACTGTGCGGTCAGAGTGGGCTGTGGTTTGATAGTAGCAGTATTTCCTGTGGTATGTACGTCGGCTCCAAAGTAGTTAAGCATTATCTCAGAATGATTTCTGCTTATTATAGGTTCTGTCACGCTGGTTTCGCCATCGGCATAAAGTCCGGCAAGAAGAATGGCGGACTTAACTTGTGCGGAGGCAACTTTGGATGTATAGTTAATTCCATGCAGCGGCTTACCATTAATGCGAAGCGGAGCGCAGTCATTGCCGTTTACACTCACTATGTCCGCACCCATCATGGAGAGCGGCTCCATAATTCTTTTCATTGGTCTTTTCTGTATCGAAGCGTCTCCGGTAAGCGTAGTCTCAAATGGCTGTGCCGCTAAAATACCGGAAATCAGACGGGTAGTAGTGCCGCTGTTACCTGTATCCAGAATATCAGAAGGCGCACTCAGCCCATGCAGTCCCTTTCCGTGAATTAATATCTTTTCAGGTGTGTTTTCAATTTCGATACCAAGCCTGCGGAAACATTCAATCGTAGATAAGCAGTCAGCTCCCTGCAAAAAGTTACGAACCTCAGTTGTTCCATTTGCAAGCGCCCCAAACATAACTGCCCTGTGCGATATAGATTTATCTCCGGGTATTGTTACTTCACCGCGTAGTCCTTTTAAGCTTTTTGTACTCATCTTGTCAACTCCCCTCACTTTTTTACATGGATAGGATACCCATGTTCCTTCAATACGTTTATCGCATTTGAAGTCGCCGTTTCATCATAAAACTCAATTCTGAGTGCTCCTTCCGCAAGTTCCCTGTTATGATTGATGCCAATATTTTTGATACTGATATCATGCATGGAAAGTAGGGATGCAATAGCGGCGATGGCGCCCGGTCTGTCGGCGATATCTACGGTAATAACGTATTCCGTCTTGATAGGGCCGCTCGAAGCATCAATAAACGACTCCCTATAAACCCTTGCGCTATCAAAAAAACGATAAAGAGTATCCGGATTTGCATAGTCGAGTTCCTTTTTAAATTCATTAAGACTCTTTATATAGCGTTCCAGTAAAAGTGAAATGTTTTCTGTATTGGTAAGACATATTTGCTGCCACATGTCAGGAGAAGATGAGGCGATACGAGTAATATCCTTAAAGCCTCCGGCGGCGATCATTTTCATAATGCCTTCTTCCGAGTCAGAATCTCTTACAAGATTAACCAAAGACGCAGCAATAACATGCGGAAGGTGTGAAATGGCTGCCGTTACAAAGTCGTGTTGTTTGTAGGGCAGTATCAGCGGAATGGCGCCGATTTGTGAGACTAAATCCCTGTAGGCCGATATTTTTTCCTGAGGCACTTCATCTGTAGGAGTTAATATATAGTAGGCATTTTCAAATAATGAGGCCTTGGAGTTAGGATAGCCAAACCGCTCTGAACCTGTCATGGGGTGACCGCCGATAAATTGTGTCTCCAAGCCAAGTTCTGCAATGTGTTCATGTATTCCGGTCTTAACGCTGCCTACATCTGTAAGAATTGTATCGGCTGATAAGTATTTTTTTAATGTTAAAAGGTTCTCATCATTATGTGAAACAGGAGCACATAAAAAAATATAGTCGCAGCCTGAAAAATCTTCTCCGATATCGGTACAGGCAGTCTGGATAACGCCATCTTTTAATGCAAGTTCAAGAGAAGATGAATTTGTATCGTAGGCTATCAGACTGGCGTTTGGAAATTTACTGTGAATGGCTTTTGCAATCGAGCCGCCAATCAGGCCTAATCCGATAAAGCCGCATGTAAAATCGCTCATAAGGTGAACTCCTTGTAATATATTGTATCTGTGCTGAAAAGGTAATAGAATTAATCTTAAAGTATAATATAGCATTTCATGGGTGGAAAATCAAATTTAACTCTCCATAAACTTTTTTTCTATTTCAGAATCAGTTTGATAAAATCCAAAAAGCAGGAACCCAAATCCTACACAACCTCCGACAATTAGGGCAACATGTATTGAAGTTTGAAATAACAACATCATTACACTTAAAATAATCTCGATTACTCCCAGTATTTTCCCCAGGGATATGAAAATATCGGGTGCGATACTTTGTGCATAGTCCCAATGCGCTTGTGATTTTCGTGAAGTCGGTGTATTATATCCGTTTTGTGATTTCATATCTGATACAGGATGTTTCTTAAAAAGATATCCAACTAAAATCATTACATATGGCACAATTAAGTTTAAGAGCAATAAAAAAGGCATAGCTTTTCTCCTTTGAAAAAATATTATTATTTTAAAAAGATATGCATCAACAAGCCCATTAATTGACAGGCAACCGCCGCTATCACAGCACAGCCTATAACCAAAAGGATTTTTTGATATGGTCGTTTGCCGATTTCAGTTTGTTTCTGTATC
>CAMWKB010000171.1 GCA_947174705.1 uncultured Lachnospiraceae bacterium | reverse complement strand
ATATGTAACTGTGCAATTGCACGGCCCATCTCACAAGCAATTGATTTATCTTTAATATCAGAAATATTACTCCCCTTTAATTTTTTTGACATGAGGAAATAACACTTTTCATATTCAATATATTTTTCTCCTGTTTTCGTAAGAACTGTCTTTGCAACCGGAATAGTGCAATCTAATAATATTTCCGATACTTTTATATTTCTTTCCAACTGCTTTTTGTCATCATATTCTTTTAATACATAAGAATGATTAATTTCCCATGCTGAGGGATATATTTGTAATAATTGCTTGTTTTCAATTCCCCATAAAGGCAAAATCTGCTCTATTATCTCTTTCATCTTCTTATATCTCTCATATATACGTTTTTATTTAACCAAATAACGATATTAAACCTGCACCTTCCCAGCAAGCACATTCTTATAATCCTCAAGATTCTTCGCAAGCAGTGACGGTGTATCCAGTCCGTACGGACACTTACTCTTACACTGGTTACAATGGATACAGTTCTCTATCTTCATCATCTTTTCCTGCCCTTCCTTACTAAGATGCGACGCAGCAGGCGAACGGCGGAGTAACAGCGACATCCTTGCGCAATTATTGATTTCAATCCCCGCAGGACATGGCATACAGTAACCGCATCCTCTGCAGAAATCTCCAAGCAGTTCTTCCCTGTCATGAGCAATCACCGACTTAATTTCTTCATCCATAACCGGTGGATTCTCTATATAGGAAAGGAACTCATCCAGTTCACTCTCACGCTGAACTCCCCAGATAGGAAGAACATTATCGTACTGAGCAAGAAAAGCATAAGCCGCTGCGGAATTAGTTATAAGCCCGCCTGATAATGCTTTCATGGCGATAAAGCCCATATCGGCTTCCTTACATTTACCTACCAGTTCAATATCCTTCTCGGTTGCAAGATAACAAAACGGAAACTGCAGGGTCTCATACAGTCCGCTCTCTACCGCCTCATTTGCAACAGACAATCTATGATTGGTTATTCCGATATGCTTAACCTTCCCCTGCTCCTTAGCCTTAAGCATAGCATCATACAAACCGCTCTCATCCCCCGGTCTAGGGCAAAAAGGCACGTTGTGGAACTGATAAATATCTATATAATCCGTTTGCAGATTATTAAGACTGGTTTCTAAATCTTTCCAGAAAGTCTCGGCATCTTGTGCTCCGGTCTTAGTAGCAATCTTGATTTTATCCCTCATTCCATGAAAAGCCACGCCAACCTTATGCTCGCTGTCAGTATACCATCTTGCGGTATCAAAAAACGTAATTCCGTTATCATATGCTTTCCTAAGCAAATATACCGCATCTTCCTCCGGTATTCTCTGAATCGGAAGTGCGCCGAAGGCATTTTTGTTTGTAACTATTTCTGTTTTTCCGAGTCTTACTGTTTCCATGATAATATCTCCCCAATGTTCATATACTTAATAGATATAGTCTTTACACCCTTATATATTGATGTATTAATTGTTATTGTGTGACACTTGTATTATAACAACAATTAATTTGGGTGTAAAGTCTGACCAATCTATTTCCTGTTTTACACTTTAGCATTGTCTGATATTATTTCATTCTTTACGCATTATCCTATTTTCAGAGTCTTAACCACGCTGCCCGTGAAATCGCTGCCCTCTGCTCCTTTCAGCGTAACTTTGATTTTATTTTTCTTTATTTCGCCTGCTTCGAGTGTGTAGTCAACTCCATTCTTCAGCAGCCTCTTACCATAAGTTACCGTCAATGCGCCCTTATCTACGCTTCCGTCTTGGTCGCTGTCTTTCCATTTTCCTTTAATGGAAATTTTAGATGCTTTTTGAGGATTGATGGTAAAGTTTGTGGTTGCCGTTCCGGTGTAATTTCCTTTTCCGGTCACCGTAACTGTGGCGGTTCCCGCATGGAGATTGTTTTTATAGGTTACTGTATAGTCCGTATTCTTCTTAAGCTTCTTTTTTCCTGCCTTAACCGTGACAGACGGTTTAATATACTTGCCTTTGTAGGTCTGTGTCTTGATGGTATTGGTTATAAGCAGTTTCTGGGTATCTACGGTTATTTCAAATGCCGTTACAACCTTTCCTTTGTATGCGCCCTTGCCTGTCACAATTACATAGGCTGTTCCGGCGTTTTTATTGTTCTGGTACTGCACCTTATAATTCTTGCTTGTAATAACCTCTCCGTTTATCCTGACTTCAACAGCAGGCTTTATTGCCTTGCCTGTGTATTTCTCGTTATAACTTTGCAGGTTGACGTCTCCGGGGTTGATAATTTTATCTGGTGAAGCGTTCTCATATACCGCTATTTTCGCTTTGGTTTCACCTGTATAGTTACTTCCATCCTTACCGGTTACTTTAACAATCAGAGTTCCTTTCTTCACCGAATCATATGTCAGGTTGTAATCCTCCCCCTTTGTAAGCAGCTTACCTGCATCATAAACATAGACCGGCAGACTTATGTTTCCATTATTAACAGCATCCGCGCTTATATTTCCGTTACTGCCGCCAGCTGTACTTATACCGCCGGTCACTATTTTCAGCTTCTTAACTGCTTTGGGGGTAATTTTAACCGGAGCTTCCTTATATCCTTTATATATTCCGCTTCCCCTTACAATTACTTTTCCGGTTCCGGCGTCTACGTTGTTTTTATACAACACTCTGTAATCGGTGCCTTCCGCAAGAGTCTTCTTCCTACCGTTTTCAATTACCGTAACCTTGACTTTTGGTTCATATGCCGCACCGTTGTAGCTCCTTGCCTTGATGGGGGCTATAGTGCAGCTTAGTGAACTTAAGTCTAAACCGTTTCTTTCGTCCAACTCAAATGATGAATCATCATCGGGGTCCCCTACCGTCAGGGTTCCTATCACATATTGAATTCTATAATTATTTCCTGCCAAAGCGCCATATGGAATAATATCGTAACAGCCTACATAAGTGTTTGAGATATTGCTTTCACTATATTTAAGCGTTGGTTCTGTGGTGAGCTTATCATTTCCTATAAGCCCAGACACTGTATATGACAGTTCTGTCAGTGCAGGCAGGGTTTCTCCTATCTCAACAGAAACCGATTCTGCACTTATCTCTACAGTCTTTGGCTTTATTTGGAAAGCGTACGACGCCTGTATACTGTAATCTTTACTTTCCACCTTTACGAGAAGTTTATAATTTCCCGCCTCGTAAGGCGCCTGTGTGGTTTCTTCATAAACTCTGCCATCTGCAAGTGTTCCTGTATAAGTATAAGAACTGCTTAAGATTGCATCTGCTATTTTATTTTTATCCGAATCTACAAGCACTGCGTTTCCGAAATATCTAACGCTCTGACCGTTATAAACCATGCTGTTTATGCTTATTCCTGAAATAAATGCTGCCTTCTTGGTTACGCCGTCTCCGGGGTAACCATTTTTATATAGGTCGATGCTCTTTGAAAGACCTGTCGGCAGTACGGTACACGGTGTATTCAGTGCACTATACCATGTGTCTGTGCCGGTTGCTCCTGTTGGCAGTTGGATTTCTATTTCTATGGGACAATTCATCGGTGTACGTATGTAAGATAGGTTGTTGCATCCGTAGAAGGTACTATAATAATAGGCTATAGGCACATCATCCTCGTCCACCTCCTTAACCGAACTCATATCAAAACTGCCTAAATTTAAACTTGTCAAGTTGCTGCAGCCATAAAACATATCGCCCATGTATACTACTTTACTTGTATCAAAACCGCTTACATCCAGACTAACTAAACTACTGCAGCCAAAAAACATTTCGTTCATGGATTCTACATTACTTGTATTAAAACCGCTTACATCCAGACTGCTTAAACCGCTACAGCCAAAAAACATTCTAGTCATAAGCGTAACACTGCTTGTATCAAAACCACTTACATCCAGACTGGCTAAACTACTGCAGCCATTAAACATTTCGTACATGTATTCTACTTTACTTGTATCAAAACCACTTACATCCAAGCTGGTCAGACTGCTGCAGTCAGTAAACATATCGTTCATACCAC
>CAMWKB010000170.1 GCA_947174705.1 uncultured Lachnospiraceae bacterium | reverse complement strand
TCTTGCTTTCATTTCCTGTAATATTAAAAACAGAAAGTGCTTTCCGCAAAATTTCATGATAATTAAAGAAGGAGTGATTTTTATGTTAAGACCAGCATTATTTGATAATCGCAGCTATAAACCAATGTATTTTGAGGATTCTTTTGATAAAATGTTTAATGACGCCTTTAAGAGTTTCTGGGGAGACAATGAACTCGGACGTCATGATGCATTCAGGACGGATGTAATTGACCAAGGCGATAATTATCTGCTTCAGGCAGAACTGCCGGGCTTTCAGAAAGAAGATATTAATATCGATCTGAAAAATGATCTTCTTACAATTTCCGCTTCCCACAAGGAAGAAAAAAATGAAGAGGATAAAAATAAATACATCCGTAAGGAAAGATACTACAGTTCATATTCCAGAAGCTTCCGGGTAAATAATATTGAGGCAGGCGATATTGACGCTTCCTACAATAATGGTATTTTGGAAGTTGTATTCCCGAAAAAGGAGTTAGAGGCTAAAGATTCTGTGCAGAGAATAGAGGTTAAATAATCAAGAATGACGAATAAGGGAGAGGTATAAATACCTCTCCCTTATTCTGGTTATCGGATATTAATTTTTATAATTTTCTATTCAAACATTATTCTGTAATAATCTTAAAACACAAAATTTTCATAAATTGAACACAAACCTTCCAAATTTTTACCATAATATTAGAACAACATATGATAAAGGAGTGATTGCATGCCATTTAGGCACGAATGGAAACATGAAATAAACCTCTCGGATATGATAAGCCTGCGGCACAGGCTGCAGGCTGTTGCAATGTTGGATCCACATGCCGTTGACGGTAAATATGAAATACGAAGTCTGTATTTTGACAATTTTATGGACAAGGCTCTTCGTGAAAAGCTGGACGGCGTAAAAGACCGCGAAAAGTTTCGTATCCGCTACTATAATGGTGATACTTCCTGCATACATCTGGAGAAGAAGTTCAAGAGTAATAATCTTAGCAGCAAAACAAATGCCATTCTCAGCGCACAGGAAGCGCAGGCAATAGTAGACGGGGATTATAACTGGATGCTGACACATGAGCAACCGCTTGTACATGAATTATATACTAAAATAACAGCGCAGGGGCTGCGGCCTAAAACCATTGTAGATTATACACGCGAGCCCTACATATATCCGCCGGGCAATGTCAGGGTTACGATGGATTATAATATCCGGACCGGCCTTTTTAACACAGATTTCTTAGACCCTCAGTGTCCAAGCGTACCAATTATGGATTCGCCAATTATTTTAGAAGTAAAATGGGATGAATGGCTGCCGGATATAATTCGTGACGCCATACAATTGCAGGACAGACGCTGCAGCGCATTTTCCAAATATGCGGCCTGCCGTATGTACGACTAAATATCAAGATAATCTGCCTTACTTGCCTATATCCGAATAAATTCGGTATAGGCAAATGCGGCATATTATTAACTACGATAGTATTACAATCAACTATACAAATTATAAGAAACGGAGACAAACATTATGACTTTTAACGACATTTTTAAATCAAATTTCCTTGATAACATCACAAGCGTAAGCATATTTGACATGCTGCTTGCGCTAATCCTTGCTTTCGGAATCGGACTGTTTATTTTTTATGTTTATAAAAAGACCTTTTCCGGAGTTATGTATTCATCCAGCTTTGCAGTCACACTTGTTGCCATTACTATGATCACCACCCTGGTAATTCTTGCGGTAACTTCCAATGTTGTACTTTCCCTTGGTATGGTTGGTGCATTGTCCATCGTTCGTTTTCGTACCGCAATTAAAGAGCCTTTGGATATCGCCTTTCTTTTCTGGTCAATTGCTGTCGGAATTGTTCTGGCCGCAGGAATGATCACTCTCGCTGTTATCGGCAGCATTATGATAGGCGTTTTCCTTCTGGTGTTTGTAAACAGAAAGCATTATGCTAATCCATATATAATTGTATTAAACTGTTCCAATCATGAAAGTGAAGTTAAAGCCAGAGAATTTTTAGAAAAAGAAGTAAAACGCCTTGTAGTAAAAAGCAAAACTGCAAGAAAAGGTTCTATTGAGCTGAATTTAGAAGTCCGCATGAAAAATGACAATACTGACTTTATCAATACTCTTTCTGAAATGGAAGGAATAAATAATGCCGTACTTGTCAGCTATAACGGAGAGTATATGGGATAAAGGAGATTTGTTATGTCAACCAGTAAGCGTATTGACCAAATATGCATAATTGCACTCGTTTTCGTATTAATAATTACCACCCTTTTTATTAATGCGGAAAAATTAGGCGTTCAGGCGGTAAGCGCTCCTCTTGGATATGAAGCACGCCTTTTTAATACTTCGACTGTACACTCCATAGATATAGTTATGGATGACTGGGATTCTTTCATAGAAAACTGCCGCGACGAAACTTACGAAACCTGCGCGGTAATAATTGACGGTGACGCGTACAAAAATGTAGCAATCCGCGCTAAGGGAAATACTTCCCTTTCTCAAGTTGATTCTTATGGAAATAACAGATACAGCTTTAAAATAGAATTTGACCACTACGATAACTCCAATTCGTATTATGGTTTGGATAAGCTGTGCCTTAATAACATAATCCAGGATAATACTTATATGAAAGATTATCTTTCTTATCAGATGATGCGCATGGCTGGTGCCGATGCCCCCTTATGCAGCTATGCCTACATTACCGTAAATGGGGAAGACTGGGGTTTATATCTTGCGGTAGAAGCTGTTGAAGACGCCTTTTTACAGCGCAATTATGGTAATGATTACGGGGAATTATATAAACCCGATAGTTCTAACTTGGGCGGCGGGCGTGGAAATGGACGAGATTTTAAGATGCCGGAGGATTTTGACGGTGAATTTCCTGAAGATTTCAAAAGCAAACCACCAGAAAATTTTAGTGCTGATCCACCAGAAACCGCTGAAAATTTTGGTGCTAAGCCACCGGAAAAACCTGAAAGTTTTGATAATGAATCACCGAAGAACTTTGAGAAAGAATCTTCAGAGAATTCTGATACCACCCCTTCAAAGAAGTTCGATACCGGCTTTCCTGAGAGACCTGACAAAGTTAAAGAATTTAACAAAAACGGTAACGGTAACCAAGGCAATCAAGGTGAGCGAATGGGCGGAGGAATGAATGAGGTCCGCGGCAGCAGCGATGTATCTTTAATATATACAGACGATGAATACGAAAGCTACTCCAATATTTTTGACAATGGCAAAACAGACATATCCGACAAAGACAAAGACCGCCTGATTTCCTCATTAAAGCAGTTAAATGAAGGTGAAAATACTGATAATATTGTTGATATAGAAGAAGTTTTACGCTATTTTGTTGTACACAACTTTGTACTCAATTTTGACAGCTACACAGGCTCTATGATTCATAATTATTATTTATATGAAAAAGACGGACAACTATCCATGATTCCTTGGGATTACAATCTTGCATTCAGCGGATTTACATCCGGCTCCGATGCCACATCACTTGTAAACTATCCTATTGATACTCCGATTTCAGGAGGTAGCATCGAAGACAGACCAATGCTTGCATGGATATTTAATAATGACGAATATACAGAGTTATATCACCAGTATTTCAAGAAGTTCATCACTGAATATTTTGACAATGGCTACTTTGCCGAAATGATTGACTCCGTATCGGAAATGATTTCTCCCTATGTGGAAAAAGATCCGACTAAATTCTGCACTTACGAAGAATTTAAAACAGGCAGCTCTACCTTAAAGGAGTTCTGCCTGCTGCGTGTGCAAAGTATAAGCAGCCAATTAGACGGCTCGATTCCATCTACGTCCGAGGGTCAGTCAGAAGATTCGTCTTCATTTGTAAATGCTGACCATATCACCATTTCAGACATGGGCTCCATGAACTTCGGTGGCGGTGGCAAATTTGATGGTGGTGGTAAAGGAATGGGCGACGGTAAAAGAAACGGCCACGGTAACGGCAATGAAGAACGCAATTTTAACCCGGATGGACCAGAATCAAATCGCCCTGACTTCCCTGCAAATGCCATCGATAATT
>CAMWKB010000169.1 GCA_947174705.1 uncultured Lachnospiraceae bacterium | reverse complement strand
TAAATCGGGGTGACAGGATTCGAACCTGCGACCTCCTGGTCCCAAACCAGGCGCTCTAGCCAAGCTGAGCCACACCCCGGCATGCATTACAACGCAAGTCATATTATATAATATGGTTTTTTGTCTGTCAACCTAATTTTAAAGTCTTCTTTTCATTTTTTTCAATTTTTAAATTATATATAATTAATTGTGTAATTTACCTTCCCATTTTCGTCTATTTCCATAATAATATATGAAGGTCTTCTTCCCTCCTGTCTCGGATAACTCAGACTGCCGGGATTAATGAGCGTCAGATCAGGGGAAATATCCACAACCGGCTTATGTGTATGACCGCACATAACAATATCTATGTATCTGGCTCTGGCCTCCTGCTTGATGATTTCATAATTCATGGAAACATAATAGTTGTGGCCATGGGTAAGCCATACCTTATAACCGCCTATCGTAAATTCTTTTTCTTTGGGCATATCTGACCAAAAATCATTGTTTCCCGCTACAACCTGTACAGGACACTCCGATACCTCAGCAATTAAGTCCTCGCTGCCCTCCACATCGCCACAATGCACTACTAAATCGATTGGCTTCACCTGCTCCACTACATTCAGAAAATTTTCATTACGCCGATGAGTGTCGCTTACAATAAGTACCTTCATACTACCACCTAGAATATCCTTTTCTCCAGCTTTTGTTTCATTGCTCTTAATGCCCTGCCCCTGTGACTTATTGAATTTTTTTCTTCTTCACTCAGCTGCGCGGTTGTACATCCATATTCCGGCAGATAAAAAATAGGATCGAAACCAAATCCGTTTTCTCCAACCGGCTTGTATGCAATCCGCCCTTCTACGCATCCTTGCGCCGTAAGGACTTCTCCGTCCGGAAGCGCAGCCGCAATAGCACAAACAAACCTTGCCGTACGCTTTTCATCCTCTACGCCCTCTAAACGCTCTATCAGATTGGCATTTTTAATATCATAAGAGGTATTTTCTCCCATATATCTTGCCGAATAAATCCCCGGCTCTTTGTTAAGATAATCTATTTCAAGACCGGAATCATCCGCTAACACAATATGATTTGTCATTGCAGCTACGGCCTTTGCCTTAATTACCGCATTTTCTTCAAAAGTTGTTCCATCTTCTATGATATCCACTGAAATTCCCGCTTCCTTCATAGAAAGTATTTTCACATCCATATCCCCGAGAATCTGCCTTATTTCATGCATTTTCCCTTCATTACCGGTTGCAAAAATGATTGTTCGTTCCATGACAATAACCATTCCTTTTTATCTTCTTAGTTGTACGTTCTAGTAAGAATCATATACTGATAAAATTGCCTGATAAATTCCTTCCGCAATTTTCCCGATATAATCATCTCTGTTAAGTAAAATTGCTTCCTGTCCGTTGCTTATATAACCGACTCTTATCGCTGCTGCCGGAACAACCGACTTTTCTATGACCTCATCCTCTGCGGTGGACGCAAACAAGCCATTAGCCTTGCCGCTTATTGCCGTCACAACTTCTTTTTCCAGCAAATCCGCAAGTTCTACGCTTCCGAATCCGGGAATGAAGAATTTGCTGTTGTATACGGCTTCCGTACCGTATACTTTGGTATCCTCATCCTCATTTACTTCAATCCTTATCATCATGTCCGCTTTTACTGCATTAATCAGATCAATACGGTTTTCATCCGAAGGAGCGCTGTCATCCATTCTGGTATAATAAACCTTAATATCCGTTTCATCCAGTTTCTCTTTTAGTGCGCGGGCTACTTCCAGCGTAATCTTTTTACCCTCTAATCTGCCCGAAACAGCGCCTGTAAGCTCTCCGCCATACGCCGGATCAATTACGACAATCCTATCATAAACTTCTTTTGGAGACACAAATTCGATATAGAGCTTACTGTCTTCCAAAATGCTGTGGTATTCGTAAATATCCGCCAGCTTAAATTTCAGCCAGAATGTATCTGCTCCATTCTCGAAATAACCCTCAACTACCGCATCCCTGTTCCCGTAAACTCCCTGTGAGCGGTAAAAGTCTTCAAATTTCTTCTTGTTATTCTCCTGATTAATACTTATCCAGAGTTCTTTGTCCATATAGTGATTCTCTATGGTAACATTTTCCGCACGCACATTTTCATCAAGCGGAACGCAAAAATAACTCATCTCCTGATCGCTCTGCTCAAATATAATGCTGTTTTGATTCTGAAAAATCTCTGATTTATTATTTGACCCCTCTTGTATTGCCGTATCGGTCTTCTGTACGGTATTCTCCTGGGAGTCTTCTACAATAATTTCAACTTCATTAGCGCAATAATAAAATATTACCATAAGTGAACATATTGCAAATATCAGCGTACATATAGCTGTTTTTTTCATAAGTTGATTCTGCTGCATATAAATAACCATGCCTTTCTCTCAACCTCCGCGCCTTCCATTATCACGATGAGGCGGCTTCGCTCCAATATATTGATAATAATAAGTTTTCATCATCCCATTATAAATTTTACGGTTTTTACCGGCTTTTTGTCCAATATATTTTTCAGTCTGTTCATATGCTGAAATTACATACATAGACCAATCATCCAATGCCCTGTACCGTTTACCAAGCTCTTCATATATTGCAGGAAGATTCTCTTTTTCTTCAAGTCTCTCTCCGTATGGCGGATTGGTAATAATAAAACCGTACTTTTTCGGATGGCTGAGCTGTTCCACTCCTCTTCTTTGGAAATGAATCAGATGCTCCACTCCTGCAAGTTTAGCGTTTTCACGTGAAATAGATACCATTTTATCGTCAATGTCATATCCCTGGATATCTGTCCGTACGTTCATATCAACTAAGGAAGCAGCCTCATCAAACGCATTTTCCCACGCCGTATCAGATACAATATGCTGCCATTGTCCTGCTATAAAACTACGGTTCATGCCCGGTGCAATATTGGCCGCCATCATTGCCGCCTCAATCGGAAATGTACCGCTTCCGCAAAACGGATCTACAAGAATCCGCTCACCCTTCCAGGGCGTCAGCATAATCAGGGCCGCAGCCAGGTTCTCGGCGATAGGGGCCTTGGCCGTAAGCTTCCTATAGCCCCTTTTATGTAAAGAATCTCCGGTTGTATCCAAGCCCACAACAACCTCATCCTTCATTAGGAATACCCTGATTGGAAAAGAGGCTCCGCTCTCTGCAAACCACTCCTTATGGTACACCGATTTTAAACATTCTACCATTGCTTTTTTCATGATAGACTGAATATCGGACGGGCTAAAAAGTTTGCTTTTTACACTGGCCGCCTTTGCCACCCAGAACTTACCGTCCTCAGGAATATAAGCCTCCCATGGAAGACTTTTGGTTCCCTGAAAAAGCTCTTCAAAAGTTTCGGCGTGAAAACTTCCAATCTTAATCAGCACTCTCTCCGCTGTGCGCAAAAAAATATTTGCACGGCAAAGTGCGTCCGGACTGCCAATAAATGTGACACGCCCATCTTCTACCGATTCTATTTCATATCCTAAATTTGTAATTTCTCTTTTTAATACCGCTTCCATTCCAAAATGACAGGGTACTATAAAACTTATTTTTTCCATAGACCTATTTTAAAGTCTAGTTCTTTTTCTGTCAATCTTTCTAACTTATGTTTATTAACAAAAGCGGCACAGCCGATTGACTGCGCCGCCTTTATTATTAGTAGTTGTTATTCTTCTGGCTATTCTGAGAATTGCTGCTTGAGCTGTTC
Source organism: uncultured Lachnospiraceae bacterium (assembly GCA_947174705.1). Lineage (GTDB taxonomy): Bacteria > Bacillota > Clostridia > Lachnospirales > Lachnospiraceae > UBA3282. Next base: position 379 of record CAMWKB010000169.1, on the reverse strand, counting down.
TTAGAACTGTTTTTGCTGTTCTGTGAATTCTGGCTGTTGCAGTTGTTAGCCTTGTCCTGCTGCTTTTCATTGTTCTGAGAATTCTGGTTATAATCGTTCTTTGACATTTTTGATACCTCCTGATTGTTTTTAGTTACAGGAATAGTATTGCTAAATTAATTATAAAGTATTCACATACAAAATAACTATTTTTAACATTTTTTATCAAATGTCATGTTATGTAAACCAAACAGCGTTTTTATGCTTATTTATTGCTTTTTATTGGCTTGAAAAACCTTAATCAGCAGTATTACACCTAATACTACAATAATTACGGGTGCAAAAAGTGAAATAAGCGAGGTTATAACTCCTATAATTATAAGTCCGATAACTATTATAA
>CAMWKB010000168.1 GCA_947174705.1 uncultured Lachnospiraceae bacterium | reverse complement strand
ATTCTTTAGTGTGTATTACAGAAGACACACCTGCTAACACGCTTGAACGGGATGACGGGTGGAAGGGTTTTCGGATACAGGGGATGTTGGATTTTTCAATGATTGGCGTTCTCTCCAAGCTGTCCGGTGTGCTTGCAGAGAATAAAATCGGTATATTTGCCGTATCGACTTTCAATACAGATTATATTCTTGTGAAAGAGGAAAACTTTGACAGAGCTTTAAAAATATTATCTTTGGCCGGATATGATATAGTTTGATAGGTGAGTGGCGAGTATGAAAAAGAGTTGCAGTGTTTGATTTTTGTTTGTATAATATGAGCGGGAGCTTATTCCGCTGTAAGCGATAAGAAAAAGGATTTTATATATTTATGCAATATACCAGGAAAAGTGCAATTGCCAGATTGCTGGATGGCTATCGGGCCTATTTCAATATAACGATGTTCGAGGAAGAACGTAAGCCTCTCACAGCCATCTGTGAGTTTTTTGAGCATTCGGAGAAATACCTGCTTTCCAGACAGGCCAATCTCTGGACTGCGGAATGCGAGGAATTTGTCTATATTTTCAATGTGGAACGCCTCACGAAAGAAGTCTTTGAGAAATGCCGGGATGAGGCATACGAGGATGGCATGAAGCGGGCACATATCGGTCCGGGGCATATGTATACTTATATTACTCCTATCTTCGTGTGCGATACCTGTGAGGAAGAGGCCAGAACGGCATTGAAGAAATGCCGCATTTACAAAAGTTTTCGATTTTCCCTGCATGGGTGGATGGATTTCCATGCCGCTATGCTGGAGGTTTCCGAAGGGAACCGGATTACAACCAACAGAAGCGGGAGATGTGTGGAGAAAATTTTGAAAAATGTATTATTATTAAATAAAATGAAAAAGAGAAGGAGAAGAGTTTTATGAACACATTAGTATTACTTCTAATCTCAGTTGCCATTCTGCTGTGCGGCTACATCTTTTATGGCAGATGGCTTTGCAAGCAGTGGGGAGTGGGAGAAAACAAGGAAGAGACGCCCGCCCATACTCTTGAGGATGGCGTGGACTATGTTCCCGCCAAGACGCCTGTCCTGATGGGACATCATTTTTCTTCCATTGCAGGTGCAGGTCCGATTACCGGTCCTATAGGTGCGGCAATGTTTGGATGGGTGCCGGTAGTGCTCTGGATTCTGATTGGAGGAATTTTCTTTGGCGGAGTACATGATTTCGGCGCTTTGTTTGCATCCATCCGCCATAAGGGACAGTCCATCGGTGAGGTTATTTCCGCTAACATGAGCAAGCGGGCAAAAAGGCTGTTTTTGATTTTTGCATATCTGACATTGATTTTGGTGGTAGCGGCGTTTGCATCAATCGTTGCGTCAACCTTCGGCGCAAAGTATGACGAGGCAGGTGTTCTGGACAAAGCTGCCAGTGCTTCCAACGCCTCTGTGGCAATGGTTTCGTTGTTATTTATAATGATTGCCATCGTGTTTGGTTTCTGTGTATACCGCAGGAATATGTCCATGGGCATTTCCACGATTCTGGGAATTGTAGCTATCGTGCTTATCATGGCGATTGGCATGAATTTCCATCCGTTGTATCTATCTACGAATACATGGATGATTGTCGTCGGCATTTATATCGCTATTGCATCTGTAGCTCCGGTATGGATTCTGCTGCAGCCCAGGGATTATCTGAGTTCTTTCCTGCTGTATGCCATGCTGGCAGTAGCATTTATCGGCGTTGTTGGCGCTCATCCCAATATTGATCCTCAGTTATTCCCTGCGTTCGCGGGATTTGCTGTGGATAACGGCAACGGTATGCAGTATATGTTTCCCATCCTGTTTACTACTGTGGCATGCGGTGCGATTTCCGGTTTCCATTCTCTGGTTTCATCCGGAACTACATCGAAGCAGTTGGATAAAGAAACGGATGCAAAACCCATCGCTTACGGAGGCATGCTGTTAGAGTGTGTGCTGGCAGTGTTGACGGTGTGCGCTATCGCTTATGCAAGACAGACCGGGCATACGGCAGGAGCAACAGATATCTTCGCCGGCGGTATAGCTGCAATGGTGGCTGCCATCCCCGGATTGGCAGGTCTGGAGAATATTCTGTACACTTTGTTGATCCTTACATATTCTGCATTCTGCCTTACTTCTCTGGATACGGCTACCCGTCTTGCACGCTTCATGTTCCAGGAATTCTGGCTGGAGCCCGGACAGACACCTGCGGATATTAAAGAAGGCTATAAGAAGCTGCTTGTGAATCCTTATTTTGCTACCGCGCTTACCGTGGTGTTGGGTATTTTGCTGGGAATGACAGGCTATAGCAAAATCTGGGGATTGTTCGGATCCGCGAATCAGCTTTTGGCCGGACTGGGTCTGTTGGCTGTAGCTACATGGCTTGGCAATGTTGGGAAGAACAATAAAATGTTCCTGTTCCCAATGGCCTTCATGAACATCGTGACAATCTGCTCCCTTGCTATCACGATTAAAAATCAAGCAGGCATTATCTCAGCCGGTGGTGCGGATTGGGGACCTTACGCCCAGACCATTCTGGCTGTTCTGTTGATTATTCTGGCAATCCTGCTGGTTATCGAAGGAGTCCAGACACTGTTCGGAAAGAAAAAGGCCGCTTAAATTAGGAGAATAATTTATGAATATGTACAATAATTTTGATTCATATGAATCTGATTTAACAGCAATGGTTGGGCACAACGAAAACATATTATGGAGAGGCAAACCTGATAAAAAGTGTTTTTTGCTTGAGAGCATTTTTAATCCGTTGCTTCCGTTTGCGCTTGTATGGTGTGCTATTGATCTGTCAGTGATTGGTGTTTCTTTTTTCAGCGGAGGCGCTATGGGGTTATTTATCTTAGCATTTATGTCTATACATATGATGCCTGTCTGGATTTATATCGGAGGCGTGGCTATGTCTTCCAGAAAATACAAAAATACAGAGTACCTTATAACTGACAAAGGAATATACATTTCATCAGGGACGTTCAGCAAACAATTTGAGATGAAACCTTTTACTGATTTATCCCATATTAATATTCACAGGGGTATCATTGACCAGTATTTAGGCGTAGGTGATGTTGTGACTGTATGCGGCCATAGCAGTTATAATTCCTCATCTTCACACTCTCATTCAGGTCATGGGATGACAATCTGCGACATTAGGGATTACAAAGAAGTATTTCAGATGGTGAAGGATTTACAGACGGATATTTATTCAGATACAATGTATCCTAATGATTTGAGACCGGAAAGTAACCATGGATACAGAACAAATTACAGAGGTTTCGGTCGATAACAGAATAAGTACACAACGTCAGAGCGTATAGAATCAATCTATACGCTCTATTTGCAGAGGCGGAGTATGAAAAAGAAATTAAAAATAAGTCTGATTATTGTTTTATCACTATTGGCTTTTATAACGATTATATTATTTGTTTTATTTATAAATGAACTAAGAACCTTAAATACTTTAGAACAAATTGATAACTATGGAATGTATAGAATGACTTATTATGGTGATTATGGTTTTGATGACTTTTTAGAGCAAGGCGCTGCAAGTGATAAAGACATAGAAGAATTTGTTACTAAAAGATTATTGAAAGGCATTCCGATTAAATTTAATGTTACAGATAGTGGATGTACTGCTTTTGTAACAAAAAATGAAAATGGGGATATTATTTTTGCCAGAAATTTTGATTTTATTTATGCACCATCACTTCAGTTATATACAAATCCTCTAAACGGATATGCATCCGTGTCTACTGTAAATTTATCTTTTGCAGGATATTCGGAAGATAATTTACCAACTAAAGGTGTTGGTTTTAATAATTTTTTGACGCTGGCGGCGCCTTACCTTCCATTTGACGGAATGAATGAAAAAGGTGTAGCAATGGCTTTACTTGCTGTTCCGGAAGTACAAATCAGGAATGATGAAAATAAGATAACACTTAATACAACAACGGCTATAAGATTAGTTTTAGATAAAGCTTCAAATGTTGATGAAGCAATAGAATTATTAAAAAATTATAATATATATTTTTCCGGAGATGTTTATTGCCATTATTTGATATCAGATAGCACAGGGAAATCAGTAATTGTAGAATATTATGATAATGATTTACAGGTTGTTGAAACTGATAAAGA
>CAMWKB010000167.1 GCA_947174705.1 uncultured Lachnospiraceae bacterium | reverse complement strand
CCAGCTCCTCAATCGGATTTTTCAGCTTATTCCGGTAAAAAAGAAAAACTGCCGCACAGCTTCCCGCCATAGACAGAATCAATATCGTATAAGTCTGTAAAAAATCGCAAAGCTCCGACACAAAATGGTCTGACTGCGTCATCTCATAAACACCTGGTCTTGGAATATCCGTTACATGATAAGGTCCGTTACTTTCTACTTCTTTAAAATATGCTTCCTCATCTACATAATTCCACCAGACAAGCATTTGTGTCCGCGATGCAATTCTGACTATGAATGCTGAAAGAAAAAAACTGCAAATTAAAGCAACTGCCATATATAAAATAATTGTTTTTCTCACAGAAAGATTTCTTATTTTATCCATCGGTATCCCATCCCCCATACGGTTTCAATATATTCTGTTTCTGTAAATTTTTGAAATTTATTTCTGATTCTGCGGATCAGCTCTGTAATTACCCTGCTGTCACCCTCTGCATCAAATCCACAGACTTTCTCATAAATTCTTTCTTTATCAAAAACCATTCCCGGATTCATGGATAAAAATTCAATGATTGCATATTCCAGTTTTGTCAGCTCCAGATAGTTTTCATGAATCTGTACGGTCTTAGCTCCATAATCAATCGACAATTCTCCCTGAAAACAGCATTCTGTCCTATTCTTACGCCGTTCCTCCCGTTTCAGGTGTGCTGCAATTCTTGCATCAAGCTCTTTCAAGTTAAATGGTTTTAAAATATAATCATCGCCACCCGAAGAAAGCCCATTAACAATGTCCTGTTCCTCTACCCGTGCCGTTAAAAATATGATAGGACATGATACCTTATCCCGTATCTTCCGGCATATCTCTATCCCATCAATTTTCGGCATATTTACATCCAATAATATGATGTCCGGCTGCAGTTTTATTTTGCTTAATCCCTCAATGCCATTCTCTGCCGTAATTATTTCATACTTTTTTATTTCAAAATATTTTCTCAGCATTTTGAGAAGTTCAGTATCATCATCAATAATTAATATCTTATATTGCATAAGATTTCTCCTCTTTCATATATTTGAGTTATTTATGGTATTATTGCCGCAAATAATCTGAGAAAAACTGCTCATTATCCTATATATTTTTTTCATAATATACCATAAGAAACAATCAATTAACAATCAATTCTAAATTTGAGTTTCCCGAAACCGAGCTAAACGTTAATTTAACGAAAATTTTATAATTGAAATATTGTTAGCAGCTCAATCATCTGTTAAGATATCCATATCTTAGATTCGTATATATTCTACTGCTGGAATCATCTGGCACATCATTTTTCAAAGGATTTTATCAATTATATTTCACACCATTAAACAAGGAGTATATTTATGGGACAAAAAAATAACGTGATATGCAGCTATCTGTCGGAGCCTGCTATTTTTGCGGATTTCATTAATGGAAGTATCCATAATGGAAAAAAGGTTGTTTTCCCTCACCAGTTGTCAATTGGCGAAACTACATATTACCAAAAAGAAAGTCAACGACCATCTGATAAGCACACACCTCAATATATTGAACGACAGCGGGATACCCTTAAAACCGTTTGTAATAATAACTGTTATGTCATAATCGGTATCGAATCACAGGATAAAGTGAATTATGCCATGCCTCTCCGATGCATGGAGTATGATGTTATCGAGTACAAAAGGCAGTTAAAGGAACTAGGCCGAAATCGAACCAAAAAGTTGTCTGGCAGTGAATACCTTTCCGGTATGGCAAAAGATGAAAAACTGAATCCCGTTACAACAATTGTGTTTTATCATGGAGAAGATCCATATGACGGTTGCGTCAATTTGTATGATATGTTAGAATTAGATGTAGAAAATCAAACGTATAAACGTTTTATTGCGGACTATCATATTAATCTTATCAAAGTCGAAGACCTCGATGAAAATATGTTTGAAACAGGTCTGCATGAGCTGATTGGTTTTTTAAAGCACCGGAATGATAAGCAGGGACTGGTAAATTTTATTGAGCAGGATAAAGAACGGATCCAGAATATGGACGAGGCAACTCTTGATGCAGTCAGCATTATGTTAAGCCTTCCTGCTCTAATTATCAAAGGAGAGGATAAAATGGAAGGAGAGGAACATAATTTGTGTAAAGCATTGAAGGAATGGCTTGCCGATGAACGGAATGCCGGAATAGAAGAAGGCGAAAGCAGAGGCGAACAGAAGGGCATTAAAGAGGGCGAAACACGTTTTGCCAACCTGACCTCTGTTCTACTGGCTGATAATAGGATAAGTGATCTTGCCAAAGCAGCTTCTGATGAAGCATTTAGAGAATCCTTATATAAGGAGTTTGTGCTATAAATCCAGCGGACGAGCTATGGTTTTTGCATGGCTATTCGCCCATGATATACATAGAGGCCAAAAGCATTTTATACTTTTGGCCTCTTGATGCCTGCAGACAAAATATATTTACAATTTCCGCTGCGTAATTCGCTCGTCAATCCTTCGCACTACACTATTAGTGTAAGCAGTAAAATATTTTAGCCAAAATCCACGGCCTGTTGGATTGAAGCTTTCAAAGTTCACCCCAAGCCTGGTATAGCCTTCTCTTTTCAGCGTGGATATGGTAAAGTTCAATAAGTTTTGATATAATCCTTTACCTCTGTGCTCCGGCAGGCAGTATGCACCAGTGATATGACGATAGGTGTTTCCCGCTGCAACAAACGTTTCACCGAAAGCTGAAATTTTTAAAAATGCACATATCTTGCCATTCTGCTTTGCAACAAAGTACCGTACCTCTTCCGGCAGAGAGGACAGCATAAACTCCTCTTCTGTTTCGGGTTTGCGATTCATAAAGAAAGGGCTTTTGCAGTAATGGCGGTTTAGCGACAAATGAAGCGGATAGACCAAATAGCATTCCGTTTTTGGTAATTCGGCAAAATCATAGTCTGCACAAGGTTTACAGTCAATCAATTCCATCGGACGAATAGCATCTAAACAGCGCAAACCGAATCCATAACAAAAAAATTGCCGCTGAAGCTCTTCATCATGAGCGTATAAGCAGATTGCATGAGAAACAGCTCCAGACCCTACCCACTTTGCTCCTGCTGCCTGATACATGGCTGCAAAAATTTTAGAGCGGTTTTTAGAAACGGCCGCGCTTGCGCCTATTGGGGAAAAAACCCCTCTCACGTCCGTGGCGCGAAACGCATTGTCAAAGGGTTTACAACAGCATAAAAACCCTATCATCTTTCCATCCTCAAATGCAGCAACACCCAACCCATTCTCAGCAAAACCGTTTAGGTCAGGAATTTCGCTTACTTGTGGCAGTTCTTTTACGAATTGCCGTTCGCCATAATAGTCTGCAAGGGCAATTGCCGTTGCTTCTTCGATATGTTGCTTTTCAAAGTTTAAAATATTCATAAATGTCTCTCCCGATTAACTGACGGAGAGCTATATTATAGTCACCCTCCGTGTTTGAATATAACTAATAGTATTTTTCATATCACATCATCTCCTTTGCATGAAAATATCTATATAAACACAAGGTAACCTTGTGGTAAGCGCAACCGCAATTATTTTATTGTTTTCAGTTTCTGCTGTCAATCAAGCTGGCTGTTATAAATGTTGTTATATTACCGACTTGAAATACATTACCTTTAATGGCGGGCCATGCAATCATTGATATGGCAACAGTAATACAAATCCTGGCCACATCGGTTATTCCTGGCTTTTACTATTTATCATACATTTGGCAATATCTAATTTATTATGGATAGTTCAAATTCAATTTCATGACGCAGAGGTATGGAATTATCACCAATTAAAGGAATCTCTGGCTTTAATTTTCTTGAAATGTCCATAGCATTACGGAACAGATGCGCCATATCAAATCCTCTCTTCTGATAAAATCTGATTGCATTAATATTATCGTTTGTTGTTATCAGAACAATCTTTTGAAGGTTCCTTTCTTTAGCCTCATGTATAACAGTTTCTACGAGTTCACTGCCAATTCCCTGGTTTTCCTGCAGGCTGTCAAGAGATGTTATTTCCAATGTATTGTTATAAACTATATATGTTATCAAACCAATGATAGTTTTTCCGTCTCTGAAATAAAATCCATCTACTTTAGTCATATCAATTTCTTTGCCACGGATAATCATTGTTGTGGTATACCAATGCTGCT
>CAMWKB010000166.1 GCA_947174705.1 uncultured Lachnospiraceae bacterium | reverse complement strand
ACTATACATATATTTCCTGATGAAAGTTATGAGAATTATGAAGCGCCACTTAAAGAATATAACGATAGTTATATAATAATTAAATGTTATAGCGATTCAATTGAATACGCAAAAAGTAATTGGGAGAAAGAAATCTACAAACCGCCCTTGCGGAAATAATTCGCATAATCAATTATATCAATCAAAAAGACTATATAAGAAATATTTTTTCCAGCTCCGCAATCGCCCTCTCAAGCTCTTTTTCTTCAATATTAGAGTAGTTGATGATTACGGTTGCCGGATATTTCTGCTGATTATCATAATAATATTCGGAAAGACAGTTTAATAATATTCCGTGCTCTTTAGCGCTCCACTTGATTTCAACATCGCTTAGATTCGTATCTATTTTTAACAGAAAATATGTTCCTGCGGGATATTCATATATGTTTGAAACTTTGCTAAGTGCGGATTTGCGAAACATCTCAAGTACTTTTTTATGTTGATTTTCATAATATTTGGTCATGCGGCGTATATGACGCTCAAAATAGCCTTTTTCCAAAAAGGATGCAAGAGCGTACTGCTCAAAGCCCGAAACTGTACAGGAATAGAAGCTCATGGTGGAGATATAGCGTTCCATTAATTTCTCGGGCAATACCATGTAGCTGACACGCAGCGAAGGTATCATTGTCTTGGAAAAAGTATTGATATAGATGACGCGGTGATTACAGTCTAAAGACTGCATGGTAGGGTATGGCTTATCGGAATACCGGAATTCGCAGTCGTAATCATCTTCAATAATATAACGCTCGGTTTCTTCGGCTACCCATTTCAGCAGTTCCTGCCTGCGCGTGGGAGGCATGACTATTCCTACAGGATAGTGGTGCGTAGGGGACACATGAATAACATTTACGGATTTTTGGTAGAGATTTTCAACACAGGGACCTGCTTCATCAATGTCGATATATTCCCAGGGCACGCGGTGGCCGTTATAAATATGTACGATATGATGATAACCCGGATTCTCAACGCCGTATACGGCTTTGTCTCCGAATAGCTGTACAAGACAGCTGTACAGATATTCAGTTCCGCTTCCTATTACAATATGTTCGGGGGATACGTCCATACCGCGGAAACGGTATAAATACTTAGCAATTTCTATTCGCAGTTTCTCTATTCCGTAAAATGGCCGCGTATTTAATAAGGTGGTATCATAATCACTTAAGGTCTCGCGCATTACTTTGGCCCAAAGCGAAAGGGGAAATTGCTCATAGCTGATATTATTAGACGTAAAATCCGCAAAAAATTCTTCTTTGTTCTGCTTAAAGGTAGATTCGGACAATGTAGCAGAAATTGCGTTTGTTTGTGAAATCGGGTTTACAAAATACCCTTTTTTCTCCATAGAACGAATATATCCTTCGGCCAAAAGCTGGGCATAGGCATTTTCCACCGTCTTGACGCTTATTTTAAGATGTTCTGAAAGCGCACGTTTAGATGGTAATTTCTCGTTGCGTTCCAGATTTCCGAGTATAATGTCGTCCTTTATTTTCTGATATAGGTATTCATATAATGAAATGTTTCCTCTTTTTGTCAAATCGTATGTAACCATAATCTGGTATCCTTATTTTGTATCAAACTGGATATTTAAAAGTTGTCCGAAATAATTATAATTAGATTATAACACAAAAGCAAGTCCAAAAAAACGGACTTATACGCCAAAAAAGAAATGGAGGAACAAAACATGGGTGTATACGCAATTTCCGGCGCTTCAAGTGGAATTGGCGCTAAGGCAAAAGAACTATTAGAACAGCGGGGACATAAGGTTGTTAATATTGACTTAAAAGATGGTGACATTTGTGTCAATTTAGCATCCGAGGAGGGGAGAAAAGAAGCAGTAGAAAAGCTTCACGAAATGTGTCCCGACGGACTTGACGGTCTGATCTGTAATGCCGGAGTATCCGGTGCATGCGGTAATCTTCCGCTTATTATTTCATTGAACTATTTTGGTACTATTGCACTCGCTAAAGGTGCGCATGATTTACTTGAGAAAAAACACGGAAGCTGCCTTGTTACTGCTTCTAACACAATTTCCCAGGGTGCAGGACGTGTGGATATCGCAGACCTTTTAAACAATATCGGAGATGAAGGCAGGGTTCTTAAACTGGTAGAACAGATGGATTCTTCAAACTTAAGTGTTGGTAACTCACTCTATGTTTCCACTAAATACGCATTGGCAAGATGGGTAAGACGTGTATCTGCTGCATGGGCTGCTAACGGAGTTCGTATTAATGCTATAGCTCCCGGTAACGTAAATACCGCAATGACAGCGACAATGAGTACATCTGCTAAAATGGCGCTTAATGCCCTTCCTATTCCTACTAAGTATGGTCAGGAGTGTTTGATGGATCCTGATGAAATTGCAGAGGCTATGATATTCCTTGTATCTGATGCTGCAAAGGGTGTAAACGGCAACGTAATGTTCGTAGACGGCGGTACAGACGCACTGCTTAATTCTGAAAAAGTTTACTAAAAATAATTAATTTAGATGCGCCGGATAAGCGGCAGATTGAGAGGTATATATATGAAACCTATTGAGAAATATGTAGAAGCTATGGAGAATAAAGATTTTGCCGGACTTGCTGAGCTGTTTAGCAAAGATGGCAGTCTGAGTGATTATTGTACTAATTCATCAGCTCAGAAAGAATACCACATTTACGGTAAAGAGGCAATTAACATGTTCTTCCGTAATAAATTCGGTTTCCGTCAGTATTCCATAATGGAAGCTGAGGTTGTAAATGATACACAGGCAGAGTTTATCGCTAACTTTGGCGGTTATAATATCATGGCAATTGCAACTGTTCGCGAAGTGAATGAGGAAGGCCAGATTAAGAAACTTACCGTAAGACCTAAATAAGTTTTAAAAATCCGATGTATCCGGAAATGTGGGATGCATCGGATTTTTTATTTATTATCTTCCTGATTTACTCTTAACAACTCTCAAGCACAACCCCATGCGCTATGCCCGGAATGGTCTGTCCTTCATTAAAGCTGGTTTTGCTGAGCAATGCACCTGTCGGTACGAAAAGCACTTTTTTCCAAACGCCTTCTTCAATCTTTTTCAAAATATAAGCTGAAAGCGTCACAGCCGCGCAGCCGCATCCTGAGCCGCCTGCATTAGTATCTTGTTTCTCGCTGTCAAAAATCTCCATACCGCAGTCCATATGCTGCTTAGTAATATCAATGCCTTCTTCTTTAAGCAGTTCAAAAAGAAGTTTCTGCCCTACAGAGCCAAGGTCTCCTGTTATTATTTTATCATAATCTTCAGGTTTTCTTCCGAAGTCCTTGAGATTGAGTTTAATCGTATCTGCCGCTGCAGGCGCCATGCAGGCGCCCATATTCATTGAATCCCTGATTCCATAATCCATTACCTTGCCAAATGTCGCACCGCTGACACGTGCACGCGCTTTTTTCTCCGCCTTAGAAGAAAGCAAAAAAGCCGCTCCGCCGGTTACCGTCCATGTAGATGAAAGCGGTCTTTGGTTGCCGTAAGCTAATGGGAAACGAAATTCTTTTTCAGCACTTGCAAAATGACTGGAAGTAACACATGCCGCCCTGTCTACAAATCCGCCTGCTACAGCCATACTTCCAACCGCAATTGAGAGTCCGCTTGTGGAACAGGCTCCAAAAAGTCCGACATGCGGGGTCTCAAATGATGAAATTCCAAAGCTGCTCGCTATTGACTGACCCAGTAAATCTCCTGCAAAAATAAGCTGTAAATCTTCTTTTTTCAAACTTTCTTTATCCAAAAGAAGCTGCAGCGCCTCTTTTTGAAGGCTGCTTTCCGCCTCTTCCCATGTCTGGGAGCCAAATAAATCATCCTGACCAACCTTATCAAACAATTTCCCCATCGGACCCTCGCCTTCTTTTTTCCCTACAATAGAAGCGCTGTTTATAATATATGGCGGATTTTCAAACTGAATACTCTGCTTTCCTAACATTTGCAAACTCTCCTTTTTCTACATTCTTACATGTTATAAGCTAGTATGTGTAGATGTGCAGGAAATATGCGGAGAATAGCATAAAATCCTATGCATTAGATAAAAATAGGATAGAAACGCGGCTGTTCATTTGCGTTGCGAATCCCCATAATATGTGCTAAAATTAATCAATGCTGTAATTTGGCTATAAAGAATTATTATATATTAATATAT
>CAMWKB010000165.1 GCA_947174705.1 uncultured Lachnospiraceae bacterium | reverse complement strand
TATATAACCTATATAATATGATATGACTCTTGACTCCACCGAATCACGAGTAGGCGCATTAATCGCTTTTACAAATTCAGGTAATGCTTTTAAATGCTGGTTTAATTGTATATATAGAACGCCTATCATACATAGATAATCAGCATTATTCTCATAATACTTATAGTATGAAAGCAGCGATTGTGCTTCCTTAGCATTTTCAATATCTAAAAGCATGTTTCCATAGTTGCATACCAATATCCGGGTATAATCTTCTTCGGGAGCCGGATTGCGTTCTATAGCCATTTTGAAGTATTTGAGGGCTTGTTCGTGTTCACGCATTACAAGGTAGCTTTGTGCCATCTGAAAGTAATAATACGGTTCATTTGGATTTTTTTCTATCTCCGGTATCAAAAGATTGATATCTCTCATGGCCTTTTCATTTAGTTTATCCTTGGTTCCGACATATCCGAAATGATCAGCCACTATAGGAGCATCGTAAGTAGTTGTTGAAATATTAACAATAGGAACGATTATTTCATGAATAGGTCTTTCATAGTGGTAATATTTACGGTTAAAGATGCGGTCTATTATAGTAGTCTGACAGTGCTTTTCATCGTCAATTTCAAAATAGTCCAATCTTTTGATAAGACCTACGCTTTTAGGATTTTCCTCTATTAGTTGCTCTAACTTATCTAAATTAAGTTCCACTATTAACTCGTCGGTATCAAGAACAAGAATCATATTGTGGGAGGCGCGGCTTATAGAAAAGTTTCTTGCAGCGCTGAAATCGTTTATCCACTCAAAGTCATAGACCTTATCCGTATATTTAAGTGCCACTTCCTTGGAATTATCACTAGAGCCGGTATCCACAACAACTATTTCAAAAGGATAGGGCTTAAGTGAATTTAAACATTTATCCAGATGTTCAGCCTCGTTTTTTGTTATAATACATACGGAAATAGGAATCATAGTATTATTGCTCCTTTCATAGTCGCAAATTTGTATATAGTTGTGAAAGTTCTGGGACTAAGGCAGAATTTCGTAGTTGCAGTGCTAAATTAGGTTAGAATATTCAGCCGTTTTATTGCGGGAGCAAAATCTCCACACTGCCTATAGCATGATATTGCAGTAGGAATATCTCCAAGAATTTCACAGATTTCTCCGGTCTGATAAACAGGAAGGAAGCTGTTTGCACCCTCTTGCTTACATAATGGCATACCAATAGCTTTCTGGTATTGTGCAAAGGCCTGTTCGTACATCTGGTTCTGCTTGTATATATTGCCCATAAGATAAACGAAGTCTGCTGAAGGCGAAAAAGCGTCGTAAATACCTTCAAAACCTAAAGCTTCTTCATGCCGTCCTGTGCGTAGCAGGGCATTTCCATATGAAACCACCATAGCCTGTACATATGCCAGCTCAGGGTCTAAATCAAAAGAGAGTCCCTTACTGTAGTACTCGCAGGCATTGGCAAAGTCTTCAATGATTTCACAGCTTTTTCCTAACTGATAATAGAGATATGGATTATCAGGTTCCGTTTCAAGCTGCTTTTTCAAAAGGGTGAAATTACGGCTATACTTAGTCTTGCGTTCTTCATCATTCATGTCATATCCGGTATGCATGATAGTTGTCTGTAATAAATAAGCCGAAATTTCGTTGCCGCGTTTTGGAGTGAGCTGCTCGTGAATTATTCCGGTATAGTGAAAAAGACGCCTGTCGAAAAAACGTTCTGTATTATCCGTATTATTGATAGTAGGGACTCCGTTTTGGGTTACAATGTTTTCGCGCGATACAGAGCCTACGCTGTCTGATAAATGCTTACGGAAATAGTTAAGCTCTTCTACATCAATTGTTTTGATCCACTCGTCACAATCAAGCATAAAAATCCAGTTATTAGACGCCGCACGCAGGGAAAAATTCCTTGCAGCGCTAAAATCATCACACCATTCAAAGTCAAGGACCCTATCGGCGTATTTTGCGGCAATTTCCTTAGTATTATCGTTAGAACCGGTATCTACAACGATAATTTCAAAATCATATGGTTTAATCGAAGCAAGACATTTCTCTATTCTGTTTTCCTCATTCTTGGCGATTATACATACGGATATGGGATGCATATTAAATGAAACCTTTCGTTTATTTATTATTCTCCGGTTACCCCGAGTACCCTCAGTCGTTCCAGTGCGAGAGGATAATTATATGCGGCAGCCTTCTGGTAGAATGATATTGCGGAAGGCAGATCGCCGAGCAATTCATTGATCAGACCAATATTATAATATGGAACATAGGTGCTTGAGCCTGCTTCGCGCACATTGGGGGCCTGTATTGCTTTTACAAATAATGGCATAGCTTTAAGAGGTTGGTTAATTAGCAAATATGAGCCGCCAAGACTGCATAAAACTCCTGCATCCTTTGAAAAGAAGTCAAATAAGGGTTCAAAAAAGGTAATTGCTTCCTCGGGACGTCCGGTACCGTTCATGGAACGGATAAATGCCTGAGCCATAATCGGAAGCCAGGGCTGCTCCGGATTGATCGGAAGCTCAAACGCCTTTTTATAGTATATATAAGAGTTGTCTAAATCATCTACGGAATTGTAAGATTGCCCGATTTGAAAATAAAAATATGGGTCATTAGGATACTTTTCAATTTCTTTAAGAAGCAGTGAAACATTTCTATTTACCTTTTTCTGCATAATTTCTTCGCCACCACAGTAGCCTACATGGTCTACAGTAAGCGGAATGTCATAACGTTCAAAATAAGTACTGTTTGTCTTAATGTCCGAAACCTGTTCGTGAATTGAAAGATTGTAATGATAATAACGTCTGTGAAACAGACGTTCAACGCGGTCCGGATAGGAAGTCCGCATCCCTTGGGAATCATAATAGCTATGGCGAAGAAGCATGCCGACTCCGCGCGGATGTTCTTCAATCGCCTGATAAATACCCTCAATGTCTATGTCAGTCAGAAATTCGTCACAGTCAATAATAAGCACATAATTGTGTGAAGCTTTTTTTAACGAAAAATTTCTCGCAGCGCTGAAGTCGTCAATCCATTCAAAATCATATACTAAATCCGTATATTTAAGGGCAATTTCCTTAGTCCTGTCAGTAGAGCCGGTGTCTACCACAATAATTTCAAAATTGTAGGGGACTAGTGGAGCTAAACATTTTTCTATGTTTTTTTCTTCGTTTTTTGCAATAATGCAGACTGAAATAGGAATCATAATTTTGAATTCTCCTTATGCTTTGATATTATATATTCATTGTTGTAGATAATACTGCAATATCTTTGATATCTGCGTCAGGATACCGAGCTGCTCGGCAGATTCTAATATCTCTTTTACTATATCTGAAAAGATTCCATAGTTTAAGAGGGCTTCTTTGTGTGTGGCGATCATATAGCATCTGGCTTCGTAATATCCTGATATATTGTGGGATACTCCATCGGTACTTAAGTTTACCTTAAGTAGTACCTCGTCCAGAAAAGCAATTTCACAATACTTGGAAATTCTAAGAAAGAGTTCCCAATCCTCCAAGCATGTCAGAGTTTCGTTGAAATATCCCGATTTATTTAGTCCCTCTTTGCGAAGCAGGACGCTTGGCGTACCAATTGTGTTTCGACGGAGCATATATTCATAAATATTTCCCTGTTTTTCAGACAGAGGAATATCATTGTTTGGAACAATAATGACACTCCCGTCATTTTTCTGACATTCATATGGACAGTATAGCAATGCGATTTCCGGATGTTTGGTAAGAAATGTCATCTGTTTTTCAAGTTTATCTTTATGCCAGTAATCGTCGCTGTCCTGAAAAGCAATATAATCATATTTTGCCTGTCGTATGCCTTCGTTTCTCGCGGCTGCAACACCTTTATTCTCAGACAGCTTAATATATCTGATGCGTTCGTCCTTAATTTGTTCTATAACAAGTTCGGTATCATCTGTAGAACCGTCATCAACAATTAGTAATTCGTATTGTTCATAAGTTTGATTCAATATGCTTTTAATAGAATTGTCTATGACGTCAGCCCTGTTATATGTTGGGATAATTATGCTTACTTGTTCCATGTTTGGAGTCATAATCTTTTATCCTTATTTTATATATATTTATAACTTATTTTTAGTTTATCTCTAATTAATAGTTGTTTAATTATAAATAATAATTATGCAATCATATATTTTCTGAACTTTGACCAGTTGTGACTTCCTA
>CAMWKB010000164.1 GCA_947174705.1 uncultured Lachnospiraceae bacterium | reverse complement strand
AACTGCTTCTCAGAGCATCCCGGCGAATCCTTCCAGACCTTTGGTCCCAGTGAAGGTCCTGTTGCAGAATCCGTATTCATAGCGGGAATGTTTGTTAAATACGGTGAAGAGTATGCACAGCTTGCGGAAATCATGAACATGCCTGATGAAGCTGCGCGTGCAAGAAAAGAAGTAGCGCTTATGAACGAAGCTATCTTAAAAGACGGCTGGGACGGCGAATGGTTCGTCCGCGCATATGACGCGAAAGGAAATAAAGTCGGTTCCAAGGAATGTAACGAGGGCCAGATTTATATTGAGCCTCAAGGCTTCTGTGTTCTTGCCGGAGTAGGCGTTGATAACGGTATTGCCGAGAAAGCATTAAATTCTGTAAAAGAAAAGCTCGATACAGAATACGGCATAATGATCTTGCAGCCACCGTATACAACCTATCACTTAGAACTTGGCGAAATTTCGTCTTATCCGCCCGGATATAAAGAGAACGCAGGAATCTTCTGCCATAACAATCCCTGGGTATCTATTGCGGAAACTGTCTTGGGCAGAGGCGACCGCGCTTTTGAAATATATCAGAAGACCTGTCCTGCCTATGTGGAAGAAATAAGCGAAATTCATAAAACCGAGCCTTATGTATACTCCCAGATGATAGCCGGAAAAGATGCCAACATCCCGGGAGAATCCAAAAACAGCTGGCTGACAGGTACCGCTGCATGGACCTTTGTAAATATATCACAGTATATTTTGGGCGTTTACCCTACACATAAGGGACTTTCCGTTAATCCGTGCGTTCCTAAGGGCTTTGGTGATTTTGAAATCACCAGAAAATTCCGCGAAGGAACTTACAATATCAAGGTCGTAAATCCTGATAACGTGGAAAAAGGTGTTAAATCAATGACAGTGGACGGAACTCCGGTGGAGGGATGTGTGATTCCTTATCAGAAAGGTAAGACGGAGTATGATGTTGTTG
Organism: uncultured Lachnospiraceae bacterium; assembly: GCA_947174705.1. Lineage (GTDB taxonomy): Bacteria > Bacillota > Clostridia > Lachnospirales > Lachnospiraceae > UBA3282. The sequence goes on along the minus strand of CAMWKB010000164.1, from coordinate 3,274 downwards.
TTACTATGGGATAAATAGTGCCAAATAAGTTCATAGTTCTTTATTGAATTTATTTTAAAGATATGTTACTATAAAGACAAAAGAGGAAACAACCGCCCACAAAGTGGTTGACTCCCAGTTGACTATATAAGCCTACCTAGACCATCAAGTACAAGGTAGGCTTATTTATTTTCGCTTGTTATTCCTATCAATAATAGGTAAACCCAGTAAACTGGGTTCGCAGTGAAATGAGAAAAGTACCACCCAAAATCAAAAGGCTTATAACTTCATATGTACTCATATCCACCACCTCCCCTCTTTTTCAAGTATAGGGAGGCTTACCACCTTGCAACACGATTGTTCCTCTATGCCATATTATCATATTATTTATTTTGTGACAATTTTTTAAGAGCAGATTAAAATTATTTTTATTATTTATTCCGCTTCCTTAACCTCACGCTTCTTCTCCCACAAAGTAACTACCCACTCCGCAAGATAACTTAGCGCTAATCCAATTATAAAGCCTACGAGTACATCTGTGGGATAATGAACTCCCACATACAGACGTGAAAGCGCAATTAATATCGCTAATATAAGTAGCGGGATTCCGGCACGTTTGGGTAGGTTTCTGACATAAACTCCTGCCGCTGCAAAAGCACATCCTGTATGACCTGACGGAAAAGAAAAATCAGTTGGTTTCTTAACTAATGGAATCAATGTCTCTATCATATCATACGGTCTGGTTCTTGCGACCAAATTCTTAAGTATAAGGTTGTTAACTATTAGCGACATAAGCATAGCGCAGATACTTATTATGCCTGCTCTTCTCGTTTTTTTATTGAAAAGCAGTATTAGGGAGATAGCAATCCATATCAAGCCCGCATTTCCTAATGTAGTTATTACTTTAAAAAAGGGAGTCAGTATATCGTTACGAATAAACTCCTGAATAAATAATAGTATAGCTCCGTCCATTTTGTACTCTTTACCTCGTTTCTGTTGTATTTTTATATCTTGCGACTTTTATCCAGTCGTTTTATATTCCCATCTTTCTAACAATTCCTTCCGCGTCCACTCCCGGGTGTGTCAGATACAGTCTGCACACCTGTTCGGATAATTCTTCGGAGATATGATACTTCCCGGCAATCTGCCCTACTGCCATTCCCTTATCGATATCTTTAATTATTGAGGGAATATATTCTTTTATTTTCTCAGGGCTGACCAATATTTGCGACTTTTTGCCGGCATAGGGAATGTCAATTCTTTCAATATAAAAACTTCCATTCTCCTCCACATAAAGCATCGCCATTGTGATAGGCTGATTGAATCTACGCGGTCCACAGCTCCCCGGATTCAGCCATGTCCTGCCGTCTATCACCGTTTCTTCGTATTTATGGGAATGCCCATATATTATTATATCATAAGGAGTCAAATCCACGTCAATATGTTTCTTATTGTGAATCATAAATACCTTAATCCCTATGTTTTCAATTACATTGGTATTCGGCAATGCGTCTGCCCACTCCTTATCCGCATTTCCCCGCACAACATAGGTGGTCGCAATCTTCTCCAGTTCCTCTATGACCGATAATTTATTTATATCTCCGGCATGAAAAATCATGTCGCAGCCATTTAAGTATTCTTTCACTTCATCCCTGAGCAGACCGTGTGTATCTGATATTACGGCAATTTTATATGGCATACTAATACCCCTGCCTTTCTCGCTTCTATGTACTCAATGTCGTCAGCAGGCCTGAATATCTTTCCTACTTATTCCTGATATCCTCTTCTGTAACGCTACGATACATATATATATCTTTGGAAATCTGCGACATTTTTCTCATCATTTTCTTATCCCCGGAATAAGAAACGCTCAAAATATCCCATACATTTTCCAGCGAAATCCTCACCCTTACGGTATCTGAAAATCTTATCTCATATATATGAAAATCTATTGGAAAAACCTCATCGGGAATTGCCTCCGCCATTTTCATTTGCCGCTCTACCTGCTGCATAAATGCCACTATTGTTTCCTCATTGTAATCTTTAGGTCTCTCAATCTCACGCATATCTCCCAATAATTCAGGCTTATGCTTTAAAACAAGGGATGCTTTAAGGGAATTACGTTCTTCAAGGTAACTGCGCGATTCATTTGATATTTCAGCAGCATTATACTTATTTTGTATATATGCAACAACTTCCTGCAGTGTGTGAGGATTTGCGACGATTTTCTTGGCAATCTGCTTTCTTTTCCGCTTATACACAGCGTTTCTTATACGATGCGATAATTTGCGCTTCCCACCTGTCTTCGCTACAAACACGCTTGTTGGTCCGTCTACGCCGCTTATAACGGTTGACGCCATTACACTTTTTCCCATTTGTGTCTCCTCATTTATAATAGTTATATAATTGTGAAACTCTTTTCTACCGGGTAACAGTTTCTAAAACAAACAACTCATAAATTTCAAAAAACAGCATTATACACCCCACAAAAAAGAAAAAATCCTGCATGAATGTAACGTCCAACCTTCTACGCATGTGAGCCTGTACACTTTTAGGGAAGCGCTCCGCTAACAGACTGGCACCGGCTACTACTGAGAAAAGCACTCCGTTCAACACCCACTCTCCTACGGCCAGAAACATCACTGCCGCCAATCCAATCACTATAAGACTTATTATATTTCGCAGCAATGGTGTCAGACGCGCCGCAATGAGCGCCCACGCCAATATGCACATCGTAACGCCGGTAGCCAGCACCTTTTCCATAACTTTTTCTCCTGTTAAAACGCAACTACCAAAAGCATTTTAAATTGTTCCTGACCATATACCGCATGTGGATGCTTAGCCGGCATGACTATACTCTCACCTGTATGAAGTTCATAATCTTTTCCGTCAATTGTAATCCTGCCGACACCGTCCAGACACAGGACCATTGCGTCACCGCCGGATTCATGCGTGCTGATTTCTTCATCCTTGTCAAAAGAAAACAGTGTAACACTAAGGTCATTATTTTGAACAAGCGTTTTACTGACAACCTGACCTTCCTGATATGAGATTTCATCCTTCAAAGTGAGAATTTGCGACTTTTTTATATTTTTCATGATTCCTTCCATTTTTATAATCATACTCCTCTATTTCATATACAATGCTATAACTCAGCTTTCATAAAACAGATTTTAGTTTTTGACAACTGAATCCGAATATATAATATCCTTTATATATCATATAAGCACCTCGCCGCGCCCACGAGCCTCCTGAGCCGGTCGGCGGCCGTCGGCTGCTTGAAAAAACAACGGGG
>CAMWKB010000163.1 GCA_947174705.1 uncultured Lachnospiraceae bacterium | reverse complement strand
CTATAATCCGGCATTTAAGCTGCATTTTTACATGATTTCCGCCGTTCTGATTCTTTCGATCTTGAACTGTTTCTATGGATTCGGTCAATTGATAAGGACCGGCAGGAGGAAACGCCTTACATCTTTGATTTTGCAGTCCGTCTGTTCGTTTGCATTTCTCGGACTTTGTATTCTGGCCTGTTTTACGGCTTTCTGGAGAGATGGGAGTATTCAGGTATCTCCTCTGTCGGCCATTTTGATGACTTTGTTCTTTGTCCTTCTGGGTGTGACGGCAGGAATCTTTGCGGGCGCGTTTCTTTTAGGAAAGCGAAAATTTGTTTCCATTTGGATTCCGTCGATTGTTGCTTCTGTGATGACACTTCTTATGTATATTGGTGAAATAATCCTGTTACACGGACATCTGTATAGTTTGGGCGAAGAATTCCTTTTTAACAGTATACCCGGAATCGTTCTTGCTCCTGCAGATTTGCTTACTATTGTGATATCGGGAGGCATAACTGCGTTGATATTCAGATGGCTGAATCGAAAGGATTTCAAAATAAACAAATAGTATCCCCCTTACTTTCAGCTATACAAAATCCCTTGATAAATATCATAATCCTCCTGCTTGAAAACATTAAATATAACCTTTTCTATCCGGGTATCCGTCCGCAGAAAATCAGTAACCGTCTGCACCGCAATATCCGCCGCCTTTTTCTGCGGAAAATGAAACTCGCCTGTGGAAATACAGCAAAAGGCAATACTCTTTAAGCCTTTTTCAGCCGCCAATTCCAAGCATGATTTATAACAGTCTGCAAGCTGCCTGCAATGTTTCTCTGTTAAAACACCTGATACAATCGGACCGACTGTATGCAGTACATAGTTACATGGCAGATTGAAGGCAGGCGTAATTTTCGCTTTCCCTGTCGGCTCATCATATCCCTGCTCTGTCATCAGTTTATCGCAGGCCAGCCGCAGCTGAATACCGCTGACACTATGAATAATGTTATCCACACAGGAATGGCAGGGTACAAAGCATCCCCTTAGCGCACTGTTTGCGGCATTTACAATCGCATCTGCTTTTAATGTTGTAATATCACCGCGCCAAAGGACAAGGCGGTTATTGACGGGAGATACCGGCAAAGTATCGCTGTCAACAATCCCTTTTTCCCTGACTTCCTCACTTAGATACTCGTCCTGCACTTTGAGAAATTCATTTCCAATTGGTCTAGGGGAGCGGATATTCATAAGGCTTCTGAGAAGCCGTTTCTGTTCCTGTGCATTGTCAGGGATTTCCATATCCCTGTATTGTGGCAGCTCTGATAATAATTCTTGAATCAGATATATTCTTTTTTCGCTATGTGTCATTGCAGTCCTCCCAAATCAGATATTACTTTTGCCATATCGCCTCCGATACCGATGGCCCTGCTTCCAAAACTCTCCGGGACAACGGCCTCATTCATATGCTTGTGTAAAACGCCTGCGAAATATATATGCGACCACCACAGGCGGTCAGATATAAAATATATCTTGAATAATACTCGGTGACGTGATATGATATGGAAAAGGGGAAGCTAGAGAAGCGGCCTACCCTCTATAGTTTGTAACTAATGTTTTACATCAGCCGTCACTATTGCAGTAGTGGCGGCTATTTCCTTTTTTCCTTGAAAATTGTATAGCACAATCCAACAAGGGCGCAAATGAATATTCCAACCTGAACTAAATCAGAGTATGTAACATACATTGGCAATCCCTCCTTTCTTTCGTCCGGAGGGTAAGCCCCTCCGTAAACGCAGAGGGTAAGCCGCCTTGGCTCTCTAGTTTCCCACGCCGCTATTATATCATGCGTCACCGTAAGATTCAACCGGAACTAATAATATATCATATCAGATACAACATACCATCCGCACTGTTTATGTTATCACTTACAGTGCGGGAAATTAAAGGAAAACCTTAGAAAGCAGGTGATTTTTTGATACCAGCCATAGAATACACAAGAGCTTCAACGGATCAGCAGGAATATTCTGTTGGGGACCAGCACAAATTCAACCTTGATTGGGCAAAACGGAATAACTACAAAATTATCAAGACATACAGTGATGACGGAATAAGTGGCGGGTCCCTTTCCCATGCGCGGGGCTCTGACGGCAGAAAGCCACGCTACCGCTGTAACAATAACATCAATGGCGCAAGATGTAAAAATCTTTCTGTTAAGATTGAATATGTTGAAAACCTTATTTTTGACACGCTGGAAGAATACCGCGAAAACAAAGTGCGGCTGACTGATGCCATTGACCAGCTTGAAACACGGAGGTACAGCGTGGAAAAACCCGCCTTTGACCCTGCCACTTTTCAAGAAAAGTGTCTTTCTGCTTTATCCCTTCTACAATCGGATATATCAATGGAGCAGAAAACCGCCACAAGCCATGCACTGATTGAAAAAATCATGTGCGACAATGTAAAAAAGGAAATCACTATATATTTTTATGCCTGACCCAGCAACCCTTTTATTACTTCCCCGGCGTCTGCATTTATAGCAATGCTGCGGTCAGCTATTTCTCTAGGGGCATAAGCTTCCCCTTTGTTTACACAGATATAGGTGAAATTCCTATTATTTTTTGTCAGCCTATGGAACACAAATTTAATTATTGCGGGTGTGTTAAATCCCACTCCAAGTTCCAGTAATACAGCCTTTTTGTTTTCCATTTTTTGCAGAAAATCATAATAGCGTCCGGCGGCTTCATGCCAGTTTTCATCCTCCACAAAATACTGGTCACTCCGAAGGTACATCGTCATGTTTCCACCGCAGACCGGACATTCTGGTACCATGTCAGAAGGAATCAGGCAATCATGTCTTGCCTGCTCCATCTGCCGGAACAAATCCTCTGCATCGTATATCTTCGGATGGCATCCTTTTTCACACTGTATATTCCCATAGTCGCCCTGAGTGGCAAAGATACGCTCCGTCAGAAAGCCGGCTTTCTGAAACTGATGGTCGACATTTGTCGTAAGAACGAAATAATCTTTTTCTTTTACCATGTCATAAAGTTGTTTGTATAGGGGCATCGCGGGCGGCAAAAAACGATTAATCATACTGTGTTTTGACCAGAAGCCCCATTTTGCCTCCTGTGTGGGAAATGGATAAAATCCTGCTGCATCCAGTCTATTCTCTTTTTTTGGCTCTGTTTCATGATTCATCAACCCCTTTTTTAATTGCTTTCTGTGGGCATGCCGCAAAACATTTTTCACCCTGCATAAATCATAGCAACTATATCGTTCTTGTTGTAATAATTCACATTACATCTTATAGGCATACTATAGCATCCCTATGATGTAATGTCAATAGTTACAATTACCTCTTTAACAACCGCTGTTTAAATGCACTTATTCTCTGCCCATAACGACTTGAAATGATTATTCCGCAAATCAACATTCCACATGCCGCTCCCTCGGAAAAATCTGATACCGCACTCATAACACTGTTATCAACAAGGCTTGTATGGCTTATTAACTGGGAAACAAACCAAAGCAAAGCCCCTGCTGCTAAAAGCCAGTGAACTCTTTTGGTATACCGCTCTTTTTCGTTTCTAAGTTTCTTTAGTAAGAAATCTATTTTTTTCCGGTCCAATCTATGTCCCTCCTTTCTCCTTTCAGGAAAAACTTATCATCATAAAAACAAAATTACCACGACGTGAAGCGAGAAGTGGCATATTTACCGGGTAGACATATATTGTCTATTATTTCATTACAGTTCCTTTCTAAGAAAAAACGATAAGCATTCCATTCTCTCCCCCCAAAAAAATTATGGATGCAGAACAAGCTTAAGAAATATTATATAGACTTCCTGACAATACAGCACGTCAGGGTTTCCTGGCAAGCTGCAGGTCAATAGTATCGTATATGGTAATTTGCCCTCCGAACTGATTTATCACATGTTCAATTTCGGAAAAAAATGCTTTTCTTGTTTCTTCTTCGATCACCATATGGTCAGAGTATGTCCCCAGAAGAGCAGTATATTCCTTAGCGCTAAATGTCCGTGTTCTATGATAGAGCTTGTAACAGATATCTGTAAATCCATATTTTTGTGCTATATCCGCCCTCTTCTTTGCACATATTTCATCATACTCACTGCCTTCCAGGGAATTTGGCATATATACATCATATATTTTTTGAAACGCCTGATGGATTTCCTCTCTGCCTTTGTCTTTGTAGGGGTGGTTTGCAAATCGCGCAAATACACCGCCGCTTTTCAGCATAGA
>CAMWKB010000162.1 GCA_947174705.1 uncultured Lachnospiraceae bacterium | reverse complement strand
GGTGTATATGGGGTGTAATATTGAAAATGCGGCTTATTCACCGACTAATTGTGCGGAGAGGACGGCTTTTTTTAAGGCGGTTAGTGAGGGTAACAGAGAGTTTAAGGCTATTGCGATTGTTGGAGGGCCTAAAGGTAAGGAAATTACTAAGTATGCGTATCCTTGCGGGGTGTGCAGACAGGTGATGATGGAATTTTGCAGACCGGCGGATTTCTATATCATTGTAGCTAAATCAGTTGCAGAATATGAAATTAAGACCTTAGAGGCGCTGTTGCCGGATGGATTTGGTGCTGCAAATTTATAGACATTAGATTGCCGAAGCTCGTTACCCCGGATAAAACTTGGCAATACCAATTCGTAGAAAGGACGTATCACAATGAATATCAGACTATACAACGCAAAAATACTCACAATGAAAGACGCCCAAATCACTGAAGGCGAAATCTGGGTTCGGGATGAACGTATTCTTTATGTGGGTGATGGGAGACAAACTGACGAGGTTTACCGGAAGCTTGAACTTAAGAGTATCGTCTGGGATAGGGAAATAGACTGCATGGGTAATCTTTTGATGCCGGGCTTTAAAGATGCGCATACACATTCGGGAATGACGGTTCTGCGTTCATATGCGGACGATATGGCGCTTGATGATTGGCTAAATAAGCAGATATTTCCGGTTGAGGCGAAAATGGATGGTGAGATGATTTATCATTTAACTAAGCTGGCTGTTTTAGAGTATCTGACAAGTGGAATTACGGCAATTTTTGATATGTATCTGACTCCTGAGACAATAGCGGATGCCTGCATAGATATGGGAATGCGCTGTGTGCAGGTTGGTGCGGTGAACAATTTCAGCCAGTCTGTGGACATGGTAGATAAGATGTTTAATACCTTAAATAGTAAGCATCCGCTGGTAAGTTATATTCTTGGTTTTCACGCAGAATATACATGCTCTAAGGAGCTTTTACAGGATATTGCCGGTTTGGCAGATAAGTATAAGGCTCCGGTATTTGCACATATTTCTGAGACTGCTGCGGAAGTGGAGGAGTGTAAGAAACGCTATGGTATGACTCCGCCGGTGTTCCTGGATTCGCTTGGACTTTTTAATTATGGCGGAGGCGGTTATCATTGTGTACACATGGACGAGGCTGATATAGATTTATTTCAGAAAAAAGGATTGAGTGCCGTAACAAATCCTGCGTCCAATATGAAGCTGGCAAGCGGAATAGCGCCTATAGCGCAGTATTTGGAAAGAGGGATAAACGTGGCAATCGGAACTGACGGACCTGCCAGCAACAATTGTCTTGATATGTTCCGCGAGATGTTTTTGGTAACAGGGCTTGCAAAATTAAAAGAGCAGAACGCCGCAGCGGTAGATGCGTGGGAAGTATTAAAAATGGCAACTGTGAATGGCTCTAAGGCTATGTATCTTCCGGATACCGATGTCCTTTCCGAGGGTAAACTTGCGGATATAATAATGCTTGATCTGCATCAGCCCAATATGCAGCCCATTAACAATATCCCTAAAAATATTGTCTACAGCGCAAGTAAACAGAATGTAAAAATGACAATGATAAACGGACAGATTCTCTATGAAAACGGAAAATTTGCTGATTTCATTGATGTAGATGGTATTTATGCAAAGGCAAATGAGATTAAAGAAAAGATTTGTTAGAAGGACATTGGTATCATGGAATATCTTGTTTTTACAATGGCAATACTTGTTGCTATCGTTCTAATTATGTTTAAAGGCTATCTGGATAGCAAAAATGATCAGAAAAAGTTTATAAAAAGGCTGTATGAGCATTACGGCGCTGCAATAGAGCGGCAATATAAGCCTGCAGAGCTAGAAGAGCATATTGCAATGTATTATAAGAAGCATAAAGAGCCGCACCAGATAGATGATATAACATGGAATGATCTTAATCTGGATGAAGTTTATAAGAAAATGAACTATTCTCACAGTATGGCAGGAGACGAATATTTATATTACAGACTGCGCACGCCGATACAGGATAAAGAGGACTTGGATAAATTTGAAAAACATGTGTTATTTTTTATGCAGCACGAAAAAGAAAGAGTAGAGCTTCAAGTGCTTTTTTCCAAACTTGGCAGAATGGGTAAATATTCATTGTATGAGTATCTGGAATATCTTGAATCTTTGGGAGAGCGGAACAGCGTCAAGTATTATCTTTCCATACTGGCAGTAATTATAAGCCTTGGTATTATGTTTGTATCAGTACCGGTAGGTATCTGTTTATTGTTAGTCGTTCTTTGCCGTAATATGATCAATTATTATAAAGAGCAAAAAGAAATAGACCCGTATATTACCAGCTTCCGCTACATTTCCAGACTTATAGATGCGGCGCAGATGGTAGCGGAGCAGCCTATAGACGAGATAGCGGATGAAAGGGAAGAATTGCTTTCATGCTATAAGGCAATGGGAAGTTTTAAACGTAATTCCTTTATTGTGTTCTCATCATCAGGCGGCACAGGAATGTCTGCCAGCAGTAATATTTTGGATATGATCATGGATTATCTGCGGATGACTTTCTATCTGGATTTGATTAAATTTAACCAGATGCTTGGAATGGTGCGTAAACATATCACGGAAATAGACAGGGCAGTAACTCTTATAGGTATGATCGAGAGTGCAATAGTGGTAGGTGAATATCGTGCAAGTCTGGGGGGAGAGTACTGTATTCCCGACTTCCTTTCAGGCAAAGAAAATGAGTCTTGCTCTCTCAAGATAGAGAAATTATATCACCCGTTATTAAATGAACCTGTAAAAAATGACATAGAAGTAAATAATGGTGTTCTTTTAACAGGCTCGAATGCATCCGGTAAATCCACTTTCCTGCGTGCTGTTGCACTGAATGCCATTCTGGCTCAGACCATACACACATGTACTGCTGATTCATATCAGGGAAGTGTGTTTAGAATCTATTCTTCTATGTCGCTTAAGGATGATTTGGTAAGCGGAGACAGCTATTATATGGCTGAGGTCAAATCTATCCGAAGAATATTAAACGAAGTACAGGAGGCCCAAAAAGATAAAAAACAAGTGTTATGTTTCGTTGACGAAGTACTTAGGGGAACAAACACCGTTGAGAGAATTGCAGCCTCTACCCAGATTCTTAAAGCCCTTGCCATAACAAATGTTATGTGCTTCGCAGCAACACACGATTTAGAACTTACCATACTTTTAAAAGATGTATATGACAACTATCATTTTGAAGAAGAAATCGTAGAAGACGACATCTTCTTCCCATATAGGATACAAAAAGGACCGACAGTTACAAGAAACGCGATAGCTCTTCTTAAAGTGCTTGGATATGATAAAAATATCGTAAGCGAGGCAGAAACACTTGCTGAACATTTTCTTGAGACAGGCAAATGGGATGTTAAATAGCATGTGTAGCGATAACCAGAACTTAGTCACAATGTAAGAAAGGAACCAAATATGCAAGTAACAATCTACACAGACGGCGCCGCCCGCGGCAACCCCGAAGGCCCCGGCGGATACGGCACAATTTTACAATATATCGATTCTAAAGGAACCCTGCATGAAAGGGAGTACTCCGCAGGATATAAGAAGACAACCAACAACCGTATGGAATTGATGGCGGTAATTGTAGGCTTAGAGGCGTTAACCAAACCTTGCGATGTAACGCTTGTTTCCGATTCCAAATATGTAACAGAGGCCTTTAACCAGAACTGGATAGACGGCTGGCTGAAGAAGAATTGGAAGACTGCGGGCGGAAAACCCGTCAAAAACATCGATTTGTGGCAGCGCCTGTTAAAGGCAAAGCAGCCGCATAACCTGACTTTTGTATGGGTAAAGGGGCATGATGGTCATCCGGAAAATGAAAGATGCGACGTGCTTGCAACAACTGCGGCAGATGGTATGAACTTACTTGACGATACGGTCGGATTAGTGGTATAATGTGGCAAAGAGTTTATGGATATACCATAAAAAATTATGGATTTACCATAACTCGTGATATTTAATGGAATTACAGAAGGGATGAAGCGTTATGAATAATCTAATTTTATTTTTAAATTCATTTTTATCATATTTATTTGTTTTTGTTTTGATTGTGGTTCTTGTAATAATAGCATGTGTTATTGGTGCGAAATGGCGTAAAAGTAAAGATTTGAAGAACGGACAGATTGCAGAGACAGAAGGCGATGCTGTTAAGCAGTAGGTATTTGCATATTTCAGATTTGGTCAGGAGGCCAACTCTGTTTTCGGTTTATA
>CAMWKB010000161.1 GCA_947174705.1 uncultured Lachnospiraceae bacterium | reverse complement strand
CAATACCATAATGCACCAGTGCACAAACGCACCAACTGATTACTATTCCCAAGATCATCCCGACCGGAACTGCTGTTTTGCACCAATTAAGCGCTTCCAGCCGCACAAATCGGATAATCTGCTGGCGACTTGCACCAATACAGCGCATCATGCCAAAAAATTTAGTCCGCTGAGCCACATTACTGTTCATGCTGCCAGAAATCATCAATACCCCGGCTAAAAGCACTAAAACAAACAGAACGGCCGCCGTTTCATAAGCCCCACCTATGGATTTGTTACGACTTTTCCCTGCAATACCCATAACAGCAGTATTTTCAGAAATACTCTCCTTTGGCAGATTATATTGCTCCTGCATTTCGGACATTGCCTTAGAAGCTTTTGCTACACTTTGAAACTGCACATAACAGACTGGACTGGCTATGATACTGTTTCTTTCCATAACCGCAGTAAAAGCCGGTTGTGTCATGTACACTGCAACCATATAAGTCTGCCCCTGAAAATATTCCTTATCATCTGAGCCAAAACCAGACACGGTAAAGTCGGCATTTCCGGCAGGAGTATATAATGTCACACTATCGCCAAGCTGTACATTTAAAGCAAGTTTTGCATTGGAACTAAGCACTACTTCATCATCACTTTGGGGATAACTCCCTTCCTCCATACCGTGTGCAAGCAAGGTCATATATGTCTCATCCGTTCCATACAGGGCAGCGCTTCTTTCATTGATATAGTATGGCAGGTCTGCATCAACATTAAAAGCTTCCGACCAGCCAACATCAGTAACATCAAGGCGCCGACTTATTTCTTCCGCAATGTCATGAGAAATATTATCCAACTGGATATGCCAGCTTCCATGCATAGCCTGAAGATTGGAATCTTCTGCTCGAATTGACATATCCGCTACACTGAAAATTGTTGTCACAAGAAACACTGAAATGATGATACATAGTATAATCATACGATTCTGCCGTTTCCTTACTTTTGCAGAAATCGGAATAAGACTAAGATAGCTTTTCATTCACTGCACCTCCCCAGATCAGTCAGCACACCGTCTGACACCTGCAGTACTCTGTCAGCGGTCTGTGCAATACTGCGGTTATGGGTGATCATGATGATAGTCTGCTCATATTTCTTTGATGCTTGTTTTAACAACGCTATGACTTCACTGCTGTTTTGTGAGTCCAGATTTCCTGTAGGTTCATCCGCAAGGATCAGGGCCGGACTCGTAATAAGCGCGCGCCCAATTGCCACCCTCTGCTGCTGCCCTCCGGACAACTGGCTGGGCAGATGGTTACGACGTTCTTTTAAATTAAGTACACCAAGCAGCTCCTCCAGATATTTCTTATCCGGTTTCTGATAGTCAAGCAGTGTCGGGAAAATGATATTCTGCTCAACAGTCAATTCTGGAATCAAATTAAACGCCTGAAAGATAAAGCCGATATTCCTCCGGCGAAAAACCGTAAGATTTCTCTCTTTCATGGAAAAAGTATCCTTTCCGTCAATCAATACCTTACCCGATGTAGGCGTATCAAGTGCGCCTATCATGTTAAGCAGCGTACTCTTACCAGAACCGGATTCTCCGACGATTGCTACATACTCTCCCTTCGGGACAGAAAAACTGACGCTCTTTAACGCCTGCACCGCAGCCTCACCGCTGCCGTATGTCTTACAGATTTTGTTGACTTCCAATAAGTTCATAGTTAAGACACCTCTTTCTCAATCATTTTGATTAGGGTGAAAAATAAATTTTTCACCCGCGAGTTTGTGCTTGCGCCCAAACATCGCAGTTTTTGGACAAATCATAACTCACACTATGAAAGAATAGCACACGAATACTACAGCAAGGCTACAATAAGGCTACAATTTTGTAGTAAAAGGCGTAACAAGCTACGTCAAAAAATTCATTGCAAAGGTTGTCCCAACACCTATCCGGCTGTCAACTTCAATCGTACCGCCATGAGCTTCAACCACTGATTTTGCAAGCGGCAGTCCAAGACCTATTCCCTGTGTATCTTTGGAATACCTGCTACGGTAAAACCTTTTAAAAATATGATGTAAATCTTCCTGATGAATACCTTTCCCGTTATCTTTTATTGTTATCTGTATAATGGATGCTGACCTCCGCCATTCAACCCATACACTGTCTCCTTTTTCCGTATGGTCAAGGGCATTTTTTACGATATTGCTGACCGCTTCCATAATCCAATTCCGGTCACAAAAAAGAGAGAGGGAATCATTGCCCGACAGGACAATTTCCTTTCCCTCTTGTCCGATTCGAAATGAAAACTGCCTTTTCACATCTGCCATCATTTCCGAAATGTTTTCCTGATTTTTCTCTATCACGATAGTTCCGGCATCAAATTTCGCAATCTTCAAAAGATTCTGCACTAATGTTTCTATACGGTCAAGCTCCTGCTCCGACAGACTGGAAAATTCCTTAACTGTCGGTAAATCATCCGTTTCAACTCCCGACTGTATGATGCCATTATAGATATTAAGAGCTGCAAGCGGCGTTTTTAACTGATGTGAAATATCTGATATGGTGTTCTGCAGAAATTTTCTTGTTCTGCCTTCGCTTTCCGCCTGTGCATTCAGGATAGCAGCTAAAGAATTTACTTCATGGAACAGCCTGTATAATTCCCCTTCATCATCGCACTCAATCCTGGCACTTCTGTCACCGGAAATATATTCCCTGACCTGCATCACAGCATCTTCCATAATTTTGTTCTCTTCTATAAAATATTTGTAGCAGAGAATAATTACCGCAATCCCCATACCAAGAACGCAGAGCAGTGTATAAAAAGCCTGCTGCTCCGTTTTTAAAATTAAAAGTACCACAGAAAATACAAAAAACACCGATACGCACAACAAAATTTGTATAAACAATGACTTTACTTTTCGATTCACTAATATTTTCATCATACACCTCATTTGTCCGCATTCCATTTATAGCCCATCCCCCGGACAGTCACAATCTTCTGCGGTTCCCCCGGATTATCCTCAATCTTCATACGTAGCCTGCGGATATATACAGTAAGCGCCTTATTATCAATATAATTCCCGTCACAATCCCACAGACTTCCCAGAATCTGCTCCTGAGAAAGTACCACACCCGGATTTTCCATGAACAGGCAGAGCAATTTATATTCATTTGAAGTCAGGTCAAGCAGCTCCCCTTTTTTATACCCTTCCCCTTTCAATCTCCGCAGTGTGATACCGTTGGAACTCAATTCTGTGTCCGACTGGTTAAAATTGTCACTCCTGCGAAGCAATGCATTGATTCTAGATAGGAATACAGCCAGCTTGAAGGGCTTTGTGATATAGTCATCCGCTCCAATGTCAAGCCCCATGATAATGTCTGTTTCTTCATCGGCGGCGGTCAGAAACATAATTGGAATCTTCGAAGTCTGACGAATCTTCCTACAAATATCGAATCCTGAGCCGTCAGGGAGAGATACATCCAGAATAACCAGATCATACTTTCCATTTATCCATAAGTCTTGCGCCTCATGACTTGTACGCGCTATATCTATTTCATATCCCTGTTTTTTTACAGCAAAAGAAAGCCCGTTAATCAGGCTCAGATCATCCTCAACAAAGAAAATATGCTTCATTTATTTCGCCTCCTTAAGCGGTAGTTCATGAATGTTATTTCACATAAAATAACGAATTAACCTTTAATTCCAGTTTATCAACAGCTCATTTTGAAAGTTATCGTGTCATCTTCACAATATACTCTGTAGTCCCCTTTTCCAATTGCCTTTCTTGCGTCAATGAGAAACCATGACGTTGATAAAAACGGATTGCGTTACTATTTTTTTCCAACACAAACAAATTTGAAACATCATGCGTCTGAATCGCAAACTCCATTAACTTTGCTCCGATACCTTTATTTTGGAAGAAAGAGTCTACGTATAGCTCTATAACCTCTTTCCCTTCTATATGAAGCATCCCTTTTACAAATTCATCATCGTATACCCAAATATTTGACAGTTTTTCAGGGTTGGCAATATAATCCTGTGCCAAAGGGAAAACCTGCATTTCACCAAACGAAACTTTATCGTCTTGAAAGATTTTTCTGTAATTCATTCTTTTAGTAAAAATCAATATTTCTGCTAATCTTGAAGCATCTTGCGTTACTGCTTTTCTAATGTAATTCATAAGAGTACCCTCACCAAATTCATTATAAGTGTTTTCCCAGAAGAATCAATCACTCCTTTCCCGCGGGAACATATATTAAAATAAAAGTAAGTTTTTGTAGAAGGATAAGATTTTATGGCATATCGTAATTTTAAACCGATA
>CAMWKB010000160.1 GCA_947174705.1 uncultured Lachnospiraceae bacterium | reverse complement strand
TTGCTATAGCATATCTCGGAATCTATAATATATAACGAAATAGGGATATGAAAATGATTTGATTTTGAAAAAATTTTTAATAATAAAAAAGCCGCTTCCTTATGATTATTGGAAACGGCTTTTTATATCACATTTTAAGTTCTAAATATTTGGCTGTGTCGGGCTTTGAACTTCCTTTTTCACAACCAGATTTACATCATCTAAACCGGTTACATTTACATTGCGGTTAACCTTAGCGTCATAGGTATCAGCCTTGATGATTTCCGATAAATCAATTCCGGTAGCTTCTTTCATGCTCTCAAACAGTTTCGCCATAACGACAGGTACGTTTCCGGCAACCTGATTGACGCCGTTGCCGTCTCCGTCACCGCCGATGATTGTAATTTTATCAATCTGGCCAAGCGGTTCTGCAATCTTGGCAGCAATGTCAGGAAGTACTTTAATCATCATTTCAGCTACGGCAGCCTTGTTATATTTTGCATAAGCTTCTGCTTTACGTTCCATTGCCTCTGCTTCTGCAATACCTTTTGCCTGAATAGCGGAAGCCTCTGCTTCACCGACAGCACGGATACCTTCAGCTTCCTGTTCCTTAGCAAAACGGTCGGCTTCTGCTTGTGCCTTTCTTGCTTCTGCTTCGCGCTGTGCTTCAAACTGCTTAGCCTCAGCGTCTTTCTGTCTCTGGTAAAGCGCTGCATCAGCTCTTTGTTGTGCTGCATATTTATCTGCCTCAGCCTGTTTTTTGACCTCTGCTTCAAGTGCACGCTCTTTTACGGCTACTTGTTTCTGTTTAAGTTCGATTTCGCGTTCCTGTCTTGCGATATCGGCATTGGCGGTTGTAATTTCGATTGTCTTACGCTGTTCCTCTTTCTGGATTTCGTATGCGGCATCCGCCATAGCCTTTTTGGTATCTGATTCCTGCTGCAGTTCGGATTTCTTAATTGACAATTCCGTTTGTTTCTTGGCAATTTCAGTCTGTGAGGTAACAGCTGCGTCATTGGCGTCCTTATCGGCAGCAGCCTGGGCTACTTTGATATCTCTTTCGCTTTCCGCCCTTGCGATAGCAGCAGTCTTTTTGATTTTAACTATATTGTCAATACCAAGGTTCTCTATAACATCATTTCCGTCTACAAAGTTCTGCACGTTGAAACTGATTATATCAAGACCCATTGCCGCAAGGTCCGGTTCAGCGTTTTCTTTTACCAGATTGGCAAATTTCTGTCTGTCGGAAACCATTTCTTCCAGTTTCATCTTACCTACAATCTCACGGACATTACCTTCAAGCACTTCCCTTGCAACGCCTGCTATGTATGCTGTATCCTTATTTAAGAAGTTCTCGGCTGCCAGACGGAGTTTATCAGGGTCATTGCTTATCTTGATATTAACGGTGGCATCTACATTGATATTGATGTAGTCGGCCGTCGGAACTGCATTGCTGGTTTT
Source organism: uncultured Lachnospiraceae bacterium (assembly GCA_947174705.1). Classification (GTDB taxonomy): domain Bacteria; phylum Bacillota; class Clostridia; order Lachnospirales; family Lachnospiraceae; genus UBA3282. The sequence continues at coordinate 2,949 of CAMWKB010000160.1, read as the reverse complement.
TACATCAATAGGAATAAGTCTTAAATTCAGCTTATCCAGACGTTCGAAAAAAGGAATACGTATGCTCGCTTTTCCGATTACAATTTTGGACTTTTTCTTAAAACCGGAAATTATATAAGCCATATCCGGCGGCGCTTTAACATATCCGATGGCCATGAAAAGAATGAAACATAATATTATTACTGCAATAACTATAGTTGGTATTAATTCTTTAACCATGATGGGCCTCCTTAATATTTTATTGTTTTATGTTATAGGAAACCTTCACTGGAAATCAAGAATTTGCTTAGCAAATTCTTGTAAGTGTCGGTCCCTCACGACAATCTTATTATACTACCATATTCGACATAATGTAAATTATTTTGCATCAGTCTTTTCTGGTGGATAATGGACAATATAGTATTCATATCCATTTACAATTGTAGTATCGCAGAATGTATCGACTCTTTTAAAACTCCGCGTGTAATTGGAATGAACATGGCCATGGAAAAAATATTTGGGTTTAAATACCTCCATAAGCGTCCTGAATATTTTAAATCCACGATGCGGAAGATGTTCCAAATCGTTAATCTGATAAGCGGGAGCGTGTGTTACCAGAATATCAAAACCCCTGTGCCTGAGTATTTTGAAACACATGCCAAGCGCGCGAAATGTCATGCGTCGTTCCGTATACTGATTAGCGGAGCGCGGAATATATTCCATGCAGCCGCCAAGCCCCATTATCCGTACCCCGTTATGGACATAAATATCTCCGTCGATGCAGATACAGCCCTCCGGCGGACGATCATCATAGACTTTGTCATGATTTCCTTTTACATAAAGTAATGGTACATTACAAAGTGAAACAAAAAATGTCAGGTATTCAGGTCTTAAATCTCCGCACGAAATAATGAGGTCAACATCCTTTAACCTCTCCGGGTCATAAAAATCGTATAGAAATTTTGATTCTTCGTCAGCAAGTAACAGAATATTCATGTCTTTATTTTTCAGAGCTGCTTTCATCTGCATTAATACCCTGAAGCAATACCAGCTTCTGGGCTTCCTCCGTAAGTTCTTCCAACTCAGGTATGTGGCCTACCACGTTTTCGGCCAACCAGTCCATTGTAATAATATCTTCAGGTGAGAGAGTACTGCCTTCTTCACACCGTATTATTCCGTTCTGTGAATAAATAAGGCCGTCAAACGGATGGAAGTTACCCGCACGTATTGAATTTTTCAAAAAGTCAATGAGTCTGTGTGTTCCATGCGGCATATTTTTGGAGCAGATAACGTCTATTACATCTGCGGACATTCCCCACCAGTAGTTTATTGCCTTCTTACCTTTCTGGGTATCGGCTTCGGTTGAGCCGGTTAAAACGGTGTTAATAATATTTTCATAGAATTTGCCCCAGTGCCAGATTGGGGTGGCAAGATTCTCATATTCTCCGTTTTCATTCTTTTGATATAGGCCGTAAGCTCTTGATGCATTTTTGGGTGTGATCATGTCACTGTCGGAGATACATACGATTCCTTCCTGCTTAAGCTGTTCCCTTGCATCCCGGCCTTTTATATGCAACCATTCCAGATACACTTTTACATAAGGATTTATCATTCTTGCGCCCAGTGCAAAAGCATTGATGTTGGCTATGGTTCCGTAAATCGGGTAGTCTGCTACATATCCGAGTACATCAGTCCTATTCAGGGCGGCAGCTATGGCACCCATAAGGAATTTGGATTCATACATTCTTGCATAATATGTATATATGGATGAGTAGGAAATATTGATGGAGCAGTTATAAATTTTTACCTTAGGATGCAGAATGGCTGAGCGGACGCTTTGGTTTGCCATCTGTGAAGTAGTGGTAAAAATAAGCTGGCATCCGGACTCAACGGCCTGCTCAATGGCATTTCCCACTTCTTCATCGGTATCTGCCTTGTCTATGGCAATGGTTTCAATTTTATCTCCAAACACCTGTTCTATATGCATGCGGCCAAGCTCGTGAGCATAAGCCCAACTGGACGTTTCCGTTGTCTTCATATATATAAATGCAATTTTGAGCGTTTCCAGCGTAAGAATATTGACGGGAATCAGTTTATTAATGAAAGAAGCCTTTACTTCCTCGGGACTCTGTATCAGCTCTACCTGATTTCCCTTTTCTGCAAGAGTGATTTCTTTCCACATCTTCTGAAGCGATTGGAACATTTCGGTCTCGGTCTCATTCTTTACCTGATCATAGCCGAATATTTCCAGATAGACGAGGAAAGCATCAGAAACCGTAATGTCCAGTTTTTCCCCATGCGCTTTCCTGAATGCTTCGGTAAAACTTATGCAGGCGGAATGAAAAGTAATCTTATCTTCATCGTCCCATGCCTCATCCTCGGCTTTTCCCATTAAAGTAAGAAGCTTTTTATAACTGCCTTCTTTGGTGAAGTATACGTCATAACTTTGTGATATTTCGTAAAAGTCAACAAATTCATAATACATCCGGTTTTCTCTGTCATCGGTTCTTTTGGGAAGAAGTCTGATTACGGAGCCGGGTATGCTGTATGTACCGAGAAATTTCATTACGCTGACTCTTTTGTTGCCTTCCTGAACATAGAACTGATTCATAAATTCGTATGCCACAATAGGATCGTTTATACCGTCTTCAATCTGATGCTCATATACCATGGACCATTTTATTCCGAACTCTGACGATTCCGGTAAAAGGGGCATAAAGTTATTCGCAAATGCATTGGTACGTCCAACGGTCTTGGTTCCTACGATTTTGTCAAGAGGAATGTCCATAATCCCAAGATTGACAGGCGCTGACATTTCCGTATATGATAAAATATCATCCAGCGACGGAAGATAGGGATATTCCCCCCTTGTAAGAGCGGCCTGATAACTTCTTCTTCCTAATTTTAATGCTGCTGTGTAATCACTTGTTGCCACTAGATCAAACCTCCGTTAATATATAGTATAGTGAG
>CAMWKB010000159.1 GCA_947174705.1 uncultured Lachnospiraceae bacterium | reverse complement strand
GTTTTTAATCTTAATACATTTCATATCCTGACCGCCGATGTCGAGAATACAGTCCACATCAGGGTCAAAGAAAGCCGCGGCGTAGTAGTGCGCAACGGTCTCAACCTCGCCGTCGTCAAGTAAAAAGGCAGCTTTCATCAGCGCTTCGCCGTATCCGGTAGAACAAGAGCGCACGATTTTCACGCCTTCCGGCAGTTTTTCATATATCTCTTTGATTGAGCGGATGGCTGTTTTTAATGGACTTCCGTCGTTATTGCTGTAAAAAGAATAGAGCAGCGAGCCGTCCTCGCCGACAAGCGCAATCTTAGTGGTAGTGCTTCCTGCGTCGATTCCGAGGAAGCAGTTGCCGTGGTATGACGCTAAATCGTCAGTTTTTACATGATGAGCCGAATGTCTTTTGCAGAATTCGTCGTATTCCTGCTTATCTGCAAAAAGAGGTTCCATACGCTCCACTTCAAATTCCATTTTGATATCGGAGGAAAGTTTATCCACCATTTCCTGCATGGAAAAGCTTACTTCTTCCTTAGCGTTTAGGGCGGAACCGATTGCCGCAAACAAATGTGAGTTGTCCACATCTATAATATGATCGTCATCCAATTTGAGCGTCCGTATAAATGACTGTTTAAGCTCTGATAAAAAGTGCAGCGGGCCGCCAAGAAAAGCAACATGTCCTCTAATCGGCTTGCCGCAGGCAAGTCCGCTTATGGTCTGGTTTACTACCGCCTGAAAAATAGAGGCAGATAAGTCCTCTTTGGTTGCCCCCTCATTGATTAACGGCTGTATATCCGACTTGGCAAACACGCCGCATCTTGCCGCAATAGTGTATAAAAGATGGTAATTTTTGGCATACTCATTTAAGCCTGATGCATCGGTCTGTAAAAGCGACGCCATCTGGTCTATAAAAGAACCTGTACCGCCGGCGCAGATTCCGTTCATACGCTGTTCAACGTTGCCGCCCTCAAAGTAAATGATCTTGGCATCCTCTCCGCCAAGCTCAATCGCAACATCGGTGACCGGCGCCAAATCCTTAAGAGACGTAGATACCGCAATTACCTCCTGCACAAAAGGCACCCCAAGGTGATTGGCGAGCGTAAGACCGCCCGAACCTGTAATCATGGGATGCAGGGTAATATTTCCAAGCTTCTCATACGCAAGTTGCAAAAGTGTAGACAAGGTCTCCCGTATATTGGCATAATGCCTCTTGTAATCCGAAAAGAGAATCTGATGTTTTTCATCCAGAATCGCTATCTTTACCGTAGTGGAACCAATATCAATACCGAGAGTATATTGCATCTGATTCATCTGTTTATCACTCCTCTATAATTGGAAAATTTAATTTTTTATGGAAAAAAATACAAAAACCTTTCTTATTTAATGTATTTTGACATGCTAAGTCATTATACGACAGTTATTTTAAAAAAGCAATCAGCAGTTTTTTGGAATTTATTAAGTTTTTGAAAGCTAAATATTAAATTTTTATTATTTTCGCTTATTTATCGAGAGTGACATTTACTTTTAAATGTAGTAATGATAGAATATATTCAGTTTTTTATTGCGAAATGCCTAGTGTGAGAAGAGGTGCTTATTATGAGTTCATTTGAAAAGAAATTCGGAAAATATGCGATTAGGAATCTGTCGTTTGTGCTGGTCAGCTGCTATGCAATAGGATACTTGATTGATATAATGGCGCCAAATATCTTATTTTATCTTACGCTTGATCCTTACGCCATTTTGCATGGTCAGATATGGAGACTTGTGACATGGATTTTAATTCCGCCGGAAGCTTCAAATATATTTTTTACTTTAATAATGCTGTATTTTTATTGCTCAATAGGAACTACATTAGAGAGAACCTGGGGAACATATAAGTATAATGTTTATCTCTTTTCGGGGATGCTCTTTACGATTGCCGGAAGTTTTCTGCTTATGGGATGTACCTATCTGTTTTATGGACAGGAAATGGCTGTGAGGGCTGCGATGGGACCTGAATACGTAGCGGAATACTTTTTATACATGTCATTATATTTCAGCACTTACTATGTAAATATGTCCATCTTTCTTGCCTTTGCCGCGACTTTTCCGGAGGTGCAGGTACTGCTGATGTTTGTTATTCCGATAAAAGTTAAATGGCTTGGCGTTATATATGGAATCGTACTGGTATTTTCGTTCTTACAGGGAGATATGAATGTGAAATTTGCGATTGCGGCCTCTCTGCTTAACTTTGTCGTATTTTTCCTAACTTCGAGGAATATGATGCATTTGAATCCGAAGCAGATACACAGACGGCAGGAATTTAAGCGTGATGTCAGACGGGGCAGCGCCGGTATTACTAAGCATAAATGCGCAATCTGCGGAAGAACGGAAGTGGATAGTCCGCAGATGCAGTTTAGGTTTTGCTCTAAGTGCGAAGGGAATTATGAATACTGCGAGGAGCATTTGTATACGCATACGCATGTTAAGGTGCAGTAGGGGGATTGTGAAACTAGGTTTTCAAAGACGACCGTTGCGCAATATAGACAAAGCAACGCAGGGCACGCTTGCGCTGCATGTCGCTCGTAGCGGTGCTAAGCTCGAAAATACCTCGCTAAGCACCGACGGCTCCCTAGCACCCTGCTTATGATTTGTCTATATTGCACAACTAGGTTTTGGAAATAGGGAGTTTCGCAATTGTCTAAATGTTAAGTAAGAATAGGAGATTAATATTTATATATGAATCGTGAAGTTGAATTTGGGAAGACCCTGGAATTGGTGCGCGGTATTGCTAAGGAGCAGGGGAATTGTATTTCTAAAGATCAGGTCGAGGAATCTTTCGCAGCGATTGAGCTGGATAATGACAAGTTGAAACTGGTGTTTGATTATCTTAAGAAGCATGGAATAGGGATAGGCGAGCCGTTAAGTCCGGAAGAGTACCTAAGTGAAGAAGAAGTTGATTATTTAGAGGAGTATTTAAATCAGCTAAAGGAACTGCCGGAGGTATCGGAGGGGGAGAAGGAAGCAATTACTTTATCCGCTATGGCAGGGGATTTGGATGCTCAGAGAAGTCTTATAAATATTTTTCTTCCGCAGGTCGTTGAAATTGCCAAGCTTTATGCGGGGCAGGGTGTATTTCTTGAAGATTTGATAGGAGAAGGCAATGTGGCAGTTACAATGGGCGTGACGATGTTAGGCGCATTGGAACACGCGAGCGAAGCACAGGGAATGCTGGCAAAAATGGTAATGGATGCAATGGAAGAGTATATTGCAGAAAATGCCGAGGAGGTTAAAAAATACCGCAAGATTGCCGACAAGGTCAATAAGGTAGCGGATAAGGCCAATGAATTGTCGAAAGATTTGCACCGTAAGGTTACGGTGGAAGAACTTATGGAAGAAACCGGAATGAGTGATAAATATATCAGGGAAGCCATGCGTATCAGCGGGGATAAAATTGACTCCATACAAGGATGAGAGAAAGGCATGGAGATTATTATGAAATACCAGTATGAAGATTTTAAATATTTTATGCAGGATGTAAACGCTCTTTACATAGGTGCATATTATAATTATGGGGAGCTTATGGAAAATGAGATGGTTCCTTTTAAGCTAAAAAGCATCATAGAGCATTATATTATGAAGGACACACAGGCTGATACCACATTGGAGAGCCAGTTTTACTATATGACAGGAGAGGAGTTTTCTTATAGGACATATATGCAGCTTAAAGCCAAGGTGAAAGTGTGCATGTTCGTTGAGAGTAAATCACTTTTTGGAAAAGAAAAGGTTGCCTATAAGAATAAGATTATTCCGCTTGCGCAGTTTGCACAGATGAATCTGGCGCAGAAGAAGAAATACGGGGTAAAAGTGCAGGAAATTATCCTTTCTAAGCTGGCTATGATGGCTTTTAGTGTATGAGCGCGATAAATTACAAAATATTTAACGCACAAAACGCTTGATTTTGACAAGAACTTTTGCTAAGATGACATTGTTAAACAAATTTTGGTAAAATTCCCCTTTTACACTGAGCAGGTGAGAACTGCAAAAGTAGTTCTCGCCTGCTCTTTTATAATCTTAGTATATTTTTCATAATATTTTCCAATCGAAGTTTAAATACAAAATATTGACATTAAATCTCTTTAGCAATATTATGTTATAGGCGTTTATTTGCAAAATAAATAACATGTGATATTCAACTATATATGAAATATTTTATAGGGGGAAATAAGATTATGAAGATAATGAAAAGATGGATTGCACTTCTGCTTACAATACCAATGGCGTTTAGTGACTGCGGCAGTATTACCGCATTTGCAGCAGAGGCTGCCATAGAAGGTGCAGCACCTGCTTTGGTGGATAGTGAAGAGGGGCAGGCAGGAGAAGACGACGATATTGTTACCGGTGAAGTGCCGGTTGATAATGAAGCTGCTTCAGAAGAAGAAACTCAGTCGCCGGAATTATCACAGCTGCCGGTCTTACATAT
>CAMWKB010000158.1 GCA_947174705.1 uncultured Lachnospiraceae bacterium | reverse complement strand
CTTTTCCTTCTGCGTGGCAATCGGTTCCTTGGTAATCTGGTAAACAAGGGCTAACAGAAGTCCCGCTACCAGTGTAATTATAAGCAAGATGGCTGTATCTTTAAACATTCCAGAAATATCGCTACTCTTTTTATCACTCATGCCTTTGCCCCTCCTTTCCCAAATGCTGTAGGAAAGGTCGCCTTTTCAATAATAGGCACCAAAAGGTTGCCTATTATTATCGCATATGAAACGCCTTCCGCCGATGCTCCGAAAATACGGAAAATTCCGGTCAATATTCCGAGTATAATTCCATATACATACTGTCCTTTGATCGTAACTGGTCTCGTAACATAATCCGTCGCCATAAAGAACGCTCCAAGCATAAGACCGCCGCCTGCAAGATGTGCTGAAATATATGCCGCATCCAGACCATGACCGCCAAACAATACAACAAAAATAACAAATGTTATTATGTAACTTCCGGGAATCCGCAGGTCGATTATCCCCAGCATGATCAGTATACACGCTCCAATCACAATCGCTATCATCGAGGTTTCCCCGATAGTTCCCGAAGTTTTACCTATTACCATGCTTAAAACATCGACTGCCTTTCCGCTTTTTAACTCAGCAAGCGGCGTCGCTCCGGTATAGGCGTCGCAGTCAAAATTGGTCATGATAGAGGTATAGGATATAAGCAGAAAACATCTTGCGCCCAGCGCCGGATTCATAAAGTTCTGCCCCAGTCCTCCAAACAGCATCTTAACCACCAGAATTGCAAAAATACCACCTATTACGCCTATCCACCATGGCGCTGACGGCGGCAGGTTAAGCGCCAGCAGCAGTCCTGTTACAACCGCCGAATAATCTCCTATCGTTACTTTCTTACCTAGAATTTTCTCAAATATATATTCCGTCAAAACTGTGGATAGAACCGTCACCAGAATTAAAATCAGTGCGTTCATTCCAAAGTTATAGATTCCAAATCCCGCAGCCGGAAGCAAGGCAATTACAACCGCCAGCATAATACTGCTGGTAGATGTCTTAGACCTGATATGGGGATTGGATGACACTTTCATCAAATCACTCATCTTACTTACCTCCTACTTCTTCTTTTTCGCAAGCATCATTTTTCTCATGGACTTAATTGATTGCGTAAGTTGTCTCTTCGCCGGACATATGTAACTGCAGCATCCGCATTCGCAGCACTCCATGCCGTCATGTGCAAGAAAAGCCTCTTCATCATAATGCTCGGCATAATCGGCAAGCAGCTTAGGCACAACCCTTCCCGGACACACATCAACGCAGCGTCCGCAGTTAATGCAGGCACTAGGCTCCATATCTGACACATCATCCTGCGTTAAGCAAAGAAGGGCTGACGCGGTCTTAGTAGTAGGTACATCCAAATCAAAAATGGCAAAACCCATCATAGGACCACCTGAAACAATTTTTACAGGATCTTTCTTAAAGCCTCCGGCTTCTTCTATCAGTTCGTGGTAATTAGTGCCTATTCTGACGATAAAATTCCTCGGGTCAGCTATTGCGTCCCCTGTAACCGTAACTATACGGTTCATAAGAGGTTTTCCCTCGACTACGGCATGATAAATCGCCACAATTGTATCTACGTTATCCACTATACAGCCTGCATCCGCAGGAAGCATGGATGAATTGATTTTTCTTCCGGTAGCGGCATAAATAAGCTGACGTTCCGCTCCCTGAGGATATTTGGTTTTCAAAGCCTTTACGCTGATACGCGGCTCATTCTTAGTTAAATTTTTAAGGACATCAATACAATCCGGCTTATTGTCCTCAACCGCAAGAATTCCCCTGGCGTTGTCAAACAATGAAAGGGAAATTTTAAGACCCTGCACCAATTTCTCCGGTTCTTCAATCATTCTTCTGTAATCAGACGTCAGATATGGCTCACATTCCGCGCAGTTGGCAATCACATACTCAATCTTCTCAGGCTCTTTGGGTGAAAGTTTGACATGCGTCGGGAAGCCTGCACCGCCCATGCCCACAATTCCTGCCTCTTTAACACATTCAATTATCTCCTGCTTAGTCATATCTTCAAACGGCTTTCTAACCGGATATTCCACTTCCTCATATAAACCGTCATTTTCAACGATAATACTCATCACGCTGTCACCGGTCACAACACGATGCGGCTCAATTGCCTTAACCGTTCCGGATACAGTCGCATATATAGGCGCTGACACAAAGCCCCCTGCTTCCGCGATTTTCTGTCCCGTCAGTACATGGTCGCCCTTTTCCACTATGGGTTTGGCCGGCGCCCCGATATGCTGAGACAGGGGATATACCAGATCTCCTTTGGGTAACACGGCTTTAATCGGCTTATCTTTAGATAGATTCTTGCCGTCATATGGATGAATTCCACCTACAAATGTTAACCTTGCCATATGCTGCCTCGCTTTCTTCAATAGTTTTTAAACCAGTAATTTCCGAAAAATCTCATATAATAAATATACTATTTTTCGACGGAAAATACTACTTCTATTTCAAAAAATGTGGTATCATATATTAAAATCTTTTGAATAAATTGAACGGATGGGAAGCATATGCGTATAGAAGAGATTAAATTAGAAAATTTTGAAGTTAAATATCCATTGCATCGTATTGCACCATTAGAGAAAATCCTTTTTCTGGATATAGAGACAACTGGCTTTACTGCCAAGGGCTCCAATCTATATCTGATTGGCGCAGCTTATTACAGGGAAGGTTGTTGGCGTATCCAACAGTGGTTTGCGCAAAAATATGAGGAAGAAAAGTCAATTATGGAAGCATTTTTTTCCTTTGCATCCTCGTTTACCCATCTAATACATTTTAACGGTAACAATTTTGATTTACCTTTTTTGATGCAAAAATGCAGCCTCTACCATCTTCCATACAACTTTGACGCATATGAAGGCATCGACCTATATCGACGTATTTCGCCATATAAATTTTTCCTGAATGTGGCAAACTGTAAGCAAAAAACCCTTGAAGCCCTGCTCGGAATTGAGCGTGACGACAAATACAACGGAGGCGACCTAATAGGCGTCTATCATAATTATGTAAACCAGCAATCGGACGAAGGCGTAAATTTACTTCTTTTACATAACAGCGACGATATGAAAGGTATGCTTAAAATAGTTCCGCTTCTTGCCTATCATGATTTATTTAACGATAAGCTCAAAGCTAAAAAGGTACAAGCCAATTCATACCAGGACTATCATGGAAATGATCGCCATGTGCTCATTATGAAAGTAAAACTGCCTACGACGCTACCACATCCGGTTTCCGCTATGTCAAACGGCTGCTACTTTAACGCCGAGAATGATGAAGGCACTATAAAAGTGCCGATTTATGATGAAGAACTGAAGTATTTCTACTCTAACTATAAAGATTACTATTATCTTCCTACAGAGGATCTTGCAATGCACAAGGCAGTTGCCTCCTATGTGGATAAAGAACACCGGGTACAAGCCACTGCTTCAACCTGCTATACGCGCAAGTACTCTTCCTACCTTCCGCAGTGGGACGTTCTGGTTGAACCGTTTTTTAAAAGGGAGTATAAAAGCAACGAATTGTTTTTTGAACTTACTGACGAGATAAAGAAAGACCGCGGACTGTTTTCCGCATATGCAAGCCATATATTGAATAAGATGGTACAAATTTAGTTAATCATTGCCCAAAATCGGGCAGGGAATACTTTTTCCTTACGCACTCCGTACATAAAAAACCACCGGTTCTTTAATTTGCCGGTGGTTTTAATTCATATTAATCTCTATTAAGGTTTCTCATAGAAGAACGAATTCTTCCTATTAAAACCAATCTCTTTGTAATTGATAATCTGCTCCGTACTTCCGATAAAAAGAATACCTCCCGGTTTCAGATTCCTCTGGAACTTACGGAACACCTCTTCTTTGGCTTCCTCGGTAAAGTAGATAAGCACGTTACGACATACTATCATGTGGCAATCCGTAGGATATGTATCTTTTAACAGATTATGTTCTTTAAACTCTACTCTGGCTTTAATTTCATTGGAAATCTGGTATGACGGACCAATCTTGGTAAAATACTTCTTCTTCAAATCATCCGGTACACTCGCTATACTCTTCGCTGAATACAGACCGGTTTTAGCTGTAGCAATAACCTGTTTATCCAAATCCGTCGCAAATATTTTAATATTATTAAGCGGAAGATGTCTTGACAATGCCATAACCAGAGAATACGGTTCATCACCTGTAGAGCATGCCGCACTCCATATTTTAAGATTCTTGCCGTATTTACCAATTAACTCCGGAATAATTTCTTTCTCCATAATTGCCCACTGGTCCGGATTACGGTAAAATTCCGATACGTTAATTGTTAAATAATTGACAAATTCTTCAAACAACCTTTGATCTTTCTTCAAAGCAGCAACATAATTATCGTAGCCGGTAATTTTATTCTTAGAAATCAGAGTGTCTATACGCCGCTTCATCTGTTTCTCTTTATATGCGTTTAAGTCAATCTTGG
>CAMWKB010000157.1 GCA_947174705.1 uncultured Lachnospiraceae bacterium | reverse complement strand
ACAGCAATTTCGGAACACGATGTTCCGAAAAGGGGCAACTGAGCCATGGATGGCGAATTTGCCCCGCTTGCGTCCGTCTTTCACAACTTAAATAGGAATGTTTAGAATTTCTTATTTTCCGCACAACGGTATAGGCACAGATTATTATTTGTGTAACTTGCTCTCAAAAAATTATAAATGTACCTTTTGACACCCGAATCCTGCCCACAATACAAATGAATGGAGTGTTCACAATGACTATTTTTATTACGGTTCTTCTGACAATTTTTATTGCCGAAATGGGCGACAAGACGCAGCTTCTTCTGGTTGCAATGGCGGGCAGGTATAAGGTATCGCATATACTGACCGGAACATGGCTTGCCACCATACTTTTGAATGTTATGGCGGTTGGCGTGGGCGCGGCGCTTAGCAATTATCTGGATATGAGAATTATAAAAACAATAGCAGGCCTTGCTTTTTTCTGGTTTGCTTATGCCACTCTGAAGGGCGAATCCGAAGACGAGGATGAAGAAAACGTCGCAAAAAACAAATTCGGACCGGTTCTGGCTATTTTTATCTCGTTCTTTGTCGGGGAGCTGGGGGACAAGACACAGCTTTCAGGAATTACACTTGCTGCCAATTACACACAGGGAAACTTCGCAAATGCTTTTGCCGTATTCCTTGGCTGTACGCTTGGGCTGATTCTTGCGGATTTAATAGGTCTGATTGTCGGCACCATACTTAGAAGCAAGATGCCGGTTGGAATATTGAATACAGTATCTTTTGCAATTTTTACAATATTCGGAATCGTAAGCATCAGGGAAGCCATGCTGTTGATTTTTGGCACGGGCTCATATGCTGTCGCGTGTTATCTTGCGATAACGGTTATTTTTGCAATAATATGCCTTGTTACTTTTGTTAAAAAAAGATTAACCAAACAGTAACAGTAAGCAAAATTACACCTGAATAAATGGATTTATAACTTGTACTTTGCCAAAAAAAGTAATACAATTAAGCTACAGATAATTAAGGAATCATTATCTAAAGCCACTAAATTATTCATAATAAACAAAACCAGGGCTCACAAAACAGAATAATCATACATTTCTATAAATCACCCCTCCTTTTGTGCAAACTAATCTACTATGCAAATTTTTTGGTTATTAAGCAAAGTTTTCAGAATTATCTCAAATTATTTAAAAACAAGGAGGGGGTAATATGAGTAACAACAACGAAGAAGTTAATGTATCTCACCCAAAAAAAAGGATCACAGATGAAATTTTACGTCAAATAGGCGAAAGCGTATTAGTGGTTTTTGTCGTTGTAGCAATTTTAGCTATTTTTATGGTCTGGTGGGCGATCATGTCCTCTAAAAAGACCGAACTTACGTTGGAATCCGAATCAGCCTCCAACAAATTGACCGGTTTCCTTCAAACATATATAGGTATTTCCGAGCAGATGGCCGTCAATCCGGAAATCAAATATGTGTTATCTGAAACTAAACAAGGTGATGATATTTTAAAAACCGATAAAATGGATACGGTTTATCAGAATATGTATAATATTGCCGCAACCGATCCTGAGAATATAATGACAACATGGATTGCTGACGTGGACGCAAGTGTATTGACCCAATCAGACGGATTTACATCCGGAGAAGGCTGGGATATTACGGGACGTATCTGGTATTCATGCCTTTCCACAGGAGAGACTATCCTAACTGAGCCATATATAGACTCTGCTTCCGGAAAACTTATCTTAAGCGCTGTTTCACCGATTTATGATGATTCTACCCATGAAGCACTGGGCGTTGCAGGCGTAGATGTTTCTTTAGAGCATCTTACCGAAGTTATGAGCGAATATAAGGTCGGTAACAACGGATATATTTTCCTGCTGACTTCAAGCGGAACGATAAGTTACCATCCAAACAGCGAATACATACAGAAAAATATCTCCGAAATAAATGTTTCACAGAATATTGTAAATGCAGTCACTTCACCATCCGAAGATGAACTCTTCCTTAAATACAAGGCGAACGGAGTAACCAAGTATGGTGTTGTGGTTCAATCGGCTGAAACCGGGTATTTTGTTATAAGCAATATGCCATTGATCGAATATTTTACCATGTTGATCATCATGGTTGTTGCACTGGTTGTTGTTTTTGTTGTCGGACTTTTCCTTATAGTACTCAGAATAAAGAAAAGCGCCGCTAACATTACCAAACCTATACTGGAATTAAACCATACGGCACAGCTTCTTGCTAACGGTGATCTGGACGTAGAACTTCATATTACAGCTGAGGACGAAATCGGACAACTTGGGGAATCTATACAGAAGACAATAAGCCGGCTCAAAGAATATATCGTATACATAGACGAAACCGCGGAAGTGTTGGCTCAGATTGCGGATGGCAAGCTTCATATTCAGTTAAAAAATGATTATGTCGGAGAATTCCAGAAAATAAAGACTGCCCTGCTTAATATTTCTTCATCCATGATTGAGGTTATGGAGGGCATTAATGAAACTTCAGAGCAGGTTGCCGTAGGCGCCACCGAACTTGCAAATGCATCAGAAATGCTGGCTGACGGTGCACAGGCACAGGCATCATCCGTTGAAGAACTCGTAGCGACAACCGCCACAGTTGCCGAACAGGTACAGGAAAACCGCAAAGACGCTGAACTTTCAGCAAAGGCAACACAGGATGTCACCGCAATGATGAACTCCAATCAGGAAAAGATGAACATGATGATGGAGGCAATGAACAACATAAGAGAAACGTCGCAAAAGGTTGTCGGCATCATTCAGACAATCGAGGATATTGCTTCACAGACGAATCTTTTGTCACTGAATGCATCTATAGAGGCTGCCCGCGCAGGCGAAGTCGGCAAAGGCTTTGCAGTAGTTGCTGATGAAATCGGCAAACTGGCTTCCGAAAGCTCTAAGGCAGCAAATATGACACGCGAACTTATAGGAGTATCTATGGACGAGATAGAAAAAGGAAATGATATAGCCAGCAATGTTATGTCATCCTTGGAAGACTCCGTTAAGGCTGTAGATACTGTTAATGATATGATTAAAAAGACATCGGAAAATACAACTATACAGGCTGAAAGCATGGAGCAGATCCGTATCGGCATTGAAGAGATTTCACGTGCTGTATCGGATAACTCCGCAACCTCACAGGAAACTTCCGCAACCTCGGAAGAACTGGCAGCACAGGCAAGCAACTTGAATGATATGATGAAGAGGTTTGACGTATAACACTAATATACATAATGACAGAATAGGAGTTTAAACTATGGGCGGATTTTTTGGCGTTGCATCTAAAGAAGATTGTGTGTTCGACTTATTTTTTGGCACTGACTATCACTCGCATCTTGGAACAAGGCGTGCCGGAATGGCTACTTACAGCAATGAAAGCGGGTTTGACAGGGCTATCCACAACATTGAAAACTCACCTTTCAGGACAAAATTTGATAAAGATGTAAATACAATGCGTGGACATTTGGGAATTGGTTCCATCTCGGATTATGAACCGCAACCGCTTATTATCCGCTCACACCATGGCACTTACGCTATCACTACTGTTGGTAAGATAAACAACAAGAAAGAAATAGAAGAACAGCTTTTTAAAAGCGGCCATGCACATTTCCAGGAAATGAGCGGCGGCGAAATTAATATGACAGAGCTTGTAGCCGCAATAATCAACCAGCGGGGAAATCTCATTGAAGGTCTGCAATATGTTCAGGATTTAATTGACGGCTCTATGACTATGCTGATTATGACTCCAAAGGGTATTTTAGCGGCAAGAGACAAATATGGGCGCACACCTGTCACTATTGGTAAAAAAGACTCAGCCTACTGTGTCTCATTTGAAAGTTTTGCTTATCTGAATCTTGGATACTCGCCGGAAAGAGAGCTTGGTCCGGGAGAAATAGCAATAGTCACGCCGGAGGGCGTAAAAACGCTTGTTTCACCCGGCAAGGATATGAAAATCTGTACATTCCTATGGGTTTACTATGGTTATCCGTCATCCTCATATGAGGGTATCACTGTAGAACAAATGCGCTATAACTGTGGCGCCATGATGGCAAAAAGAGATAATATCAAGCCGGATACCGTTGCAGGCGTACCGGATTCCGGAACAGCCCACGCAGTCGGCTATGCCAATGAATCAGGAATTCCTTTTTCAAGGCCTTTTATCAAATATACGCCTACATGGCCGCGTTCATTCATGCCTACGATACAAAGTCAGCGAAATCTTATTGCCAAGATGAAGCTGATTCCGGTACACGACCTTATAAAAGACAAAAGCCTTCTTTTAATTGACGATTCTATCGTACGCGGAACCCAGCTTGGAGAAACAACTGAATTTCTCTATCAAAGCGGTGCCAAAGAGGTGCATATAAGACCGGCCTGCCCTCCGCTTCTGTTTGGATGTAAATATTTGAACTTTTCGCGTTCATCATCCGAAATGGAGCTTATTCTGTCTCTTAAACACCTCTGACGCTGCCGACGAATAGCCTTGTGTAGATCTCGGTGGTCGCCGTAT
>CAMWKB010000156.1 GCA_947174705.1 uncultured Lachnospiraceae bacterium | reverse complement strand
AGTACATTCAACAGAGTGTACTTCCTTTTATTAACTAAAATATAATAAAAAATATTTTATATTTCGATAGTCAATGATTTGACGAAAAGTAGATTTTCTGTAATTATAATTTAAAGATGAAGTAAATTAATATCTTATAATATGGTTAATCAAGGGATGTTTCAAAAAGTGCGTTGAAACAACCCTTTTCCCATGATAGGGGTTGCTGGTTAAATCTACAGCATACTGTAAACCCCCACTTGCTTTGCAAGTGCCTATCGGTAAAGGGGTTGACAGTATTCCTATATATACTTTTAAATAGTGATTGAATCAAAGTTGAATCAAAATTGAATCATTTAGGATAACGCACTCACTCCTTCCTTATTTTATGCGGCTTTCAGAACAGCGAAATAGTTCGAGTCCCGTCTCGCGCTCTTGCCTATTATGTACCCGGTAGCCTACCGGGTATTTTTTTGTTTACAGTTACAAAAGATTAAATACCTTATGTTATTTAATCTTAAAATCCAGCCCCTTCTGCATATAGTCAAGAAGGACGCTGTAGTTGTCTTTATAGTTAAGTATGTAGTTGCGTTCAGTAGTCACCATCTCGGAGTGGCCGAGAAGATCGCTTATATATCTGGTAGGCATCCCGGAGGCATGCAGCATGGTTGCAAAGGTCTTGCGTATCATATGAGTGTTAAAATATTTTACTTCCGCGTACTGGCAGAGCCGGCGGAGCGTCCGGTCGAGGGAGCGGACAAGAATCGTATCTTTTCCGTCATACGCAAGGCAGCAGTTACGGTACCGGCATGATTCATGGTGCGCCTTAAGCTGCTGCAGTATATAAACCGCTTCAGGAAGCAGGGGAATTTCCCTTACGGAGTATATTGTTTTGGTATCTTCAACAATGCGGTACACCATAGAGCCGGAGCGGTTGCCTTCGTCGTCGCGTTCATAAGACTTTGTCTCGGTCTTGAAGATCCGGACGACCTTTTTATCAAAGTCAACGTCCTGCCAGTTTAAAGCTGCAAGCTCTCCGATGCGCAGCCCGAGGAAGAAATTCAGGACAAGGCAGAGGCAGGCTGAACGCTTGAGCGGGTAAATGTTGCAGGTGACCACAAGCTTTATCAGCTTCTCAACGTCTGCCCTGGGAACTGCAAAGTCCTGATGCAGTTCAGGAAGGATCTTTCCTTCCGGTATGTATCTTTTTACCATATGCCAGTCTATCAGGCGGGCGCCGCCGAGACAAAGATCCTTTGCATACACCATTACATTGTTTATTATCTGGTATATCCGCTTAAATTCTCTTGCCGTTATATTTCCTCGTCCTATAATGATCTCCGTAAGAAAGCGGACTGCAGTATCTTCATCAATGGAAGAGATGTTCTGCAGAACAAACCAGCTGCCGGCATAGTAGCGGTTATATGTTGACTCCAGACGGTCACAGCTCTGGGCGCGGATCACGTTCATTTTCATGCGGAACCATTTCTTATATACTGTTTCAAATGTCATTTCGTCAATCTCAGGCGTCTCAACTGCGCCGCTGCGTATGCCCATATCTATCCATTCTTCAAGACTTACCATCTTTTATCTTCTCCTATTCATTTCTTCAGGTAAAGCAGTTCCGGTTATACTGTACCGGCATCCAGAGACCGTATCAGTCCGCCGCACTAAGTTCAATACGATTCAGGGGCAATGTGACTGGCTGTTCTAATCTGATTGCCCCTGAATCTACCTCACTAAGTGCTTTGGGACAGCTTAGACGCTAAGCAGATATTAAACAAGGAAGTAGGGTGGGGGAGAGCAAAACAAGGAGTTAAAAAGCCTTAAACCTGCATTAAGCTGTAGTATTTTCGGCGGTTTCATTCTGCTTTTCCGTGCTTTCTTCCTCTTCCGTCTTTCCGGCAGCAGGGGGCGCGGCGGCAAGGGGCAGCGTAATCGTGGGGCCCCCTTTGCCCCCACTCATACGCTGCTTCCTGCCGGGGCGTTCCGGGCTGTCAAAATGGTTATAAGAGTCATAAATGGCAAAAAGTTTACGGCCGCCGAAAAAGAAGTTTGCTTCAACGCGCTCTTTTATGGGATACCAGCACTTGACCGCGGCGTACAGATTGTCGTTGGTAAGCAGGCCGATGAAAAAGCCGGCATATCCGAAGCGGCTTACTTTCCTGTGTACATGCTCATATTCAATCAGAGAGCGTATCTGTCTGTCCAGCATACGGTCAAACTGCGCTGCGAGTATGATGTCATACCCATAGTGCCGGTGCTGGGAGAAGAAGGAGAGCCATCCGCTATGGCTCACGTGCTGCCATTCACGGCTGTTAAATAAAAGCTGCGCTTCATCTATTATCAGAAGTATTTCTCCCTCCTTAAGCCGCCTTCCAAGATGTCCTGAAAGCTTTCTGGAGAACATCAGGAGACGTTCAGGGACAAGGCGGTCATTACTGACAAAAAGATAAGTTCCTTTGCAGCGTTTGATTGCTTTTGTGTCTACATAGAAATTACCTATGATAACACGTTTGTGCATCCTCAAGCGGGAACGTATTTCCTTGGCCGTATGAAGGCTTTTCCCGGAACCGGGGGTTCCTGAATATAATTCTATCACTAAATGCACCTCCTATCCGAGAAGCTTTACCCAGCGGGCGATAACGGTCCATGCATAATATGCGCCTATCGCGCTTATCCACAGGCTTCCTATCTTCACAAAATCACCTATGGGAACAAACCAGTTGATGTATTTAAGAAACGGCATTCCGGACAATTCGTTTATCACCGGCATAAACGGGGACAGCGGAAACAGTTTAATTACGGCACTTAAAAATTTATCAAGTATTTCTTTCATAAAAGCAGTCATCACATCACCACCTTATCACTTTTGAAGTTGCAAACATTAGGAATATTATAAAACTGACTTTCTCACACGTGCGCATGACTTTTGCGACATCATCAAATATTGACAGGTCAAGATAAACCGTTTCTTCATAGTCGAGCGCGGGAATTACTATTGGGAATGTAAAGCGTGGAGCTTCCGGCTCTGCGGAAAGTACCCTGAGCAGCGCAATAAAATCAAACGGTATGCAGAAGGGGAAGATACCGCTTAATTCAACCTTGTAATCGGACATTTCCGGATCAGTATCGGTTCCGGGAACAGGTTCCGGATCAGTGCCGTCACCGGGTTTTGGTTTAGTGGGCTTAGGGTGGGCGTCAGGTGACGGATAGTAAACAGGCTCCGTTCCGGGTGCAGGTTCCGGAATAGTAACAGGGGTTTCACCTGGGAGAAGATCAGGGTTAACCACAGGCAGTGACCTCTTAATAAGTTCTATAAGTTCTGCAGGGGAAAGGTTGTTTCCCACGGCATTAAGACCAAGTGCTTTCATAAGCGCAAGAAGCTGGCTGAGGGTAAGGCCGATGTTTGTAAGCGGGTCTACAAGCTGACCGGCCCAGTCATCAGAAAGCCAGTCGGCATGACGGTATACTTTGGCATAGTTGAGGGCGTTTGTTACATCGCCGGTACCCCTGAGATAATTTTCCATATCTATTTTGCTTGCAAATACAGGGAAGTTTAAAGCATAAGATAAGGAACCATTGATAACACCAACATAATATCCTTTCCAACTGTTTACTCTTGTTGTACCATAAGAATTTTTATATGTTTCAGTACCTGAAAGAGAAATAACATCCAATGCCCCATTAGAATTGATATGGTAAAAACGAACATATAATTCGTATCCATTTTTAATTTCAAAATGCCCTGCAATAGGCATATTATGAGATAAAGAAAAATTATATATATAATTAGAACCGCCTGATAAAGTCTCGGCATTTCCAAAATAACTAAATGTTTCCCCGCTCCACTGCGCGGCAACATCATACTGGTTACAGTATCCGGACACAAGGGGTTCTATGGCGGCAAGTTCGGCTTCAGTCATTTCATCACCGTTTATCCATTTCCGGTAGAGCTCAGAGGCATGGGCAATGACCCAGGTAGAGCCGAGGACAAAGAAATTTCCGACATACTGACTTGCAGACTTGCAAAGATTTATAATTCCGTTTTTATTATCATCATCGTCATCATCGCTATTATTATTGTTAGGTGCACCGCCCTGAATCACTTCCCAAGAAGTATCTTGAACAAGTTTAAATGCCTCGCTTCCAAACACATAATCCTGACCGTTGGATATATCGGTAATTTTTGAAATCCAGCCTTCAGGTATTTCTTTTACGGAGTCAATAAAATTTTTACCTGCGCGGGCTATTTCTTCCTGGTTGTCTATGACTTCACCGGCTGCCCAGGATATGGCAAACGCCGAACCTACTAAAACACATATCTGGAAGAGCGTTGCAACAGTAATCCCACCGGCTGCTTCAATTACTCCGGTTGCTTCAACCTTATCCATATGTGTAGCGTCGAAGTAGTCGCTTCCAATAGTGATGCTGAGAACAATAACTGACATGAAGACTGCCAAAATTCCCTTAAATCTGTTCATTTTTGCCACCTTTCTTGTATGCGTTTGCATAATAGTCTAGTATATATAAAAAAGGAGTAAATCTATGGAAAACATCTTTGTAATTG
>CAMWKB010000155.1 GCA_947174705.1 uncultured Lachnospiraceae bacterium | reverse complement strand
GTATACAATAAAACAAATAATATTTATTCACTGGCACTTGCAAAAGACTACCTTGTATCGGAGGATACCTTAATTCTAGAATCTGATTTAATTTTTGAGGAAGCAGTGATTGATGTATTGCTTCAGGACGAGCGCGATACACTTGCTTTGGCGGATAAGTT
Source organism: uncultured Lachnospiraceae bacterium (assembly GCA_947174705.1). Lineage (GTDB taxonomy): Bacteria > Bacillota > Clostridia > Lachnospirales > Lachnospiraceae > UBA3282. Next base: position 4,567 of record CAMWKB010000155.1, on the reverse strand, counting down.
TGAGAGTTGGATGGATGGGACATGCATGGTTTTGGATGATGAGGATTGCATTTGTGACTTTGTTCCCGGAAAATATCTGAAGTTCAGTGAAATGGAAAAGTATTATAAGACCGTTAATATCTACAAGTTTAGTCAGCACTTTTCTAAAAATACATATGTTCCTTTTTTGCAGGCGTATGAAACGGCAATGGGTAATAATGAGTATTATGAATCGGTTATCAAATTGATTGCGATGCTTGATACAAAGGAGATTCGGGCAAAACGCTTGGATGGGCAGACATGGTACGAGATTGATGATATTCAGGACTTGGATATTGCAAGCAGTCTTTTTGCAGAAAATGGCGAGAAGAAATATAAAGCAATCTCAGGACGGTATGGCGGATACTGGCGCTACCCAAAGCTGCTTGATTTCTGCTATTTGGTAAATCCTTTTTATCCGTCTGAGAGAATGATGGAGGAGATGAGAGCGAATTTTAAAACGTTGCTGACACAATATCCATCAGGAATGAGGGTCAACTGTCTGATTGCGGCTAAGAATTTTGGTGTGGATCAGGAAAATATTGTCATTGGAAATGGAGCTGCTGAGCTGATTCAAATATTGATGGAACATTTAGAAGGAAAAGCGGGATTTATTCGTCCTACATTTGAGGAATATCCAAATCGGTATTGCGAAGAAAACAGTGTTTACATGAATGTGTGCAGCGAGGATTTTTCATATTCGGTTGAGGATATTATTGAGTTTTTCACTCAGAATCCAGTAGAAATTTTGACGGTAATTAATCCAGATAACCCTAGTGGCAGCTATATTGGAAGGTCTGACCTTGAACGGCTGATCGCATGGTGTAAACAACAGAAAATGAAACTTATTATTGATGAAAGTTTTGTAGATTTTGTTGATGACGGGAGTTCTTTAGAAGAATTGACGCTGATTTCAAATGAGGCGTTAGAGATGTATGGAGAGGGACTTTATGTTATCAAAAGTATATCGAAATCATATGGTATTCCGGGAGCGCGGCTTGGTGTGATGGCGAGTGCGGATAAAGATATGATTAAACAGATGAAGCAGAAGGTACCGATTTGGAACATTAACTCATTCGGCGAATTTTATATGCAGATTGCAGAGAAGTATCGAAAAAATTATGTGAAGGCGATTGATAAAATAAAATGTGTGCGCAAAGAATTTGCAGAAAAATTAGAGCAGCTATCTTTCCTCAGAGTGATACCTTCTCAGGCGAATTATATTATGTGTGAACTTTTGGCTGGAGTCAAAAGTGATGAACTGTCATACTATTTGTTGGGAAGAAATATACTGATTAAAGATTTGTCAGGAAAGGTTGGAACCGGAAAACAATATATTCGCCTGGCAGTCAGACGTGGGGATGAGAACGACTATTTGGTGCAATGTCTGAGAGACTATGACGAAAATCGTAAATAAAAATGGGACGAATATTTTGGAAGCAATGATGAATGAACTGGAAATCAGTGAACGTTTTGACTTGAATGGGAAAAAACTTATGAAAGTCTAGGAGAAAGAGTCTTACGCACCAAACTCGAAGGTTGAGAGAGTAGAAGGGTAATAAAGATGATAAATACAATTATTTTTGACATAGGAAATGTACTTGCGGATTTTACGTGGAGGGAACATTTGGAGAGTTTTGGATATAAGGGAGAGATGCTTGAACGTATAGCCAGGGCAAGTATTATGAATGAGAAGTGGAATGAGTATGACAGGGGGATTATGAGTGATGAGGAAATATTGCAGTGTTTTGTTGATAAGGACCCTGAGATAGAGGCGGATATACGGCGCTGTTTTGAAAATGTAAAGGGAATGGTGTCAAGGAATGATTATGCCATTCCATGGATAAAGGAACTTAAGCAGAAGGGATACAAGGTGTTGTATCTCTCGAATTTTTCCAGAAAAGCGTCGCAGGAGTGCGCGGATGCATTGGATTTTATACCGTATATGGACGGTGGGATTCTTTCTTACAGGGATAAGGTGATTAAACCGATGCCGGAGATTTATAAGCTTCTTATAGATAGATATGACCTTAATCCGGATGAGTGCGTTTTTATGGATGATACGGAGAAAAATCTAAAGGGAGCGGAAGCATTTGGTATTCATACGATTTTATTTAGAAATAAGTCGCAGGCGGAAGAGGAGCTTAAGAAACTGGGAGTGTAGGCCGCTTTCATAGGGCTAATAGTATAGAAAACAGCCAGCATGCGCTGCAAACTGTCCTTATGTAAATAATAAAGCGCGGAGTCATTCGTCCGCGCTTTTATTGTTAGAGTTTTCTTTAACTCTGCTATAGAGCCACATATAAATCCAGAGCAATATCGGAAGTCCTATTGTAGCAAGCAGACAGGCTGCAAATAGTTTGCCTGAACCTGAAAAATCCAGACAGGCAACTATTAATGTAACTATATACATACATACCAATATGACCACACATATCAGGGCAGCAATTTGTTTTGGTGTTCTTTTTTTATTCATTCCCGGGCCTTTCGATTATTGTACATTCAGGTCATTGATAGTAACGGTGAGTCTTGATAAATTTAAATTTATTTCTTTACTGGTTTCAGCCATACCGCCTGCAAGTTTCTGTACTTCGGCAGCAACTACAGCAAAACCTTTACCGCTTTCACCGGCGCGGGCTGCTTCTATTGATGCATTCAAGGCAAGCATATTCTGTCTCTGGCTAAAGGCAGCAATTCGTGAAGTGCTTACATTGGCAGCTTCGATTTCTTCAGCAGCCTGTGCAATGCCGGTCTTTAATTTTTCCAGTATATGACCGTTTTGGGATTCCTGATAGCTGGAACGGACAAACATATTAATAACGTCGCCTAAAAGATTGGCAGATGCTTCAATTTGTTCCCTTGTTTTTATCTGGACCTTATGCAGTGCATTTATGTACGTGTCTTCGTTTATGTCAAGTTCTCTTGCAACTTTACGGAATTTGTCCTCATCCGGAGCCTCGGGAAGTACCTGACCGCCGATTACGCTGCCAAGAACCGTTCCGTCACTAAGAGTAATCGGTATACCAAAATCTACCAGTCCGGCATGACAGGAATAAACACCATTTCCTTCCCGGTCGCATTTCTCACATCTTCTGCATCCTTCTGCACTGCCTCTTGTAAGTTTGATGCAAAAGTCTGTAAAATTGTAACATTCGCTTATGTATTTACCGTCAGCACCTACTGCAACTGTAGCAAGCCCCGTACTCTTCGCCCAGTTGTCCATGATGCTTTCAAATTTTTTCATGTCACAGAATTCTTCGATTCTCATAGTAGATGTCCCTTTCTTTCTATAAATATGTAGAGTTTTCACTTAAAAATGTAGATTTTAACTTATAGTAAAGTCCGGCGTCAGATGGACTTGGAATCATAATGCGAACTTGTTCGTTTTTATGCATTTTATATCCAATTCATTGTATCAGTTTTAACCGTAAAAGTAAAGGGATTTTGTTGACGTAAAACTGATGGTAAATTAACGGAAAATCAGGAAAAACAAGTGGGAAAGCAGGATGGAAAATAATAACCTTCAAATTATGAAAATATTTATGATTTTGAAACTTATAGTACATTTCAATCGTATACATTATAGAGAGATACTAATAGTATTAAGAAAACGATAAAGATACGGCGGCTGCGAATGGCAGATAAGCTGCCGATAAAGTATGATAAGGAGGAGTTTATGGATAATTCAATGAATTTCAGCTATATGACCAGATTCTGCCACAACATTTTGCAGACATATCAGATGCAGAATACCAGCGGCGGAAAACCAACGGGATTTTATGATAAATTTATAGAAAAAAGTCAGGAAAACGGCGTAGACGAGATAGAGGCTACCTTTGTTAAAAATATGACAATGGATGAGTACAAAAGTTATATTTATGATAAAATTGCAGCGCTTCCGCTTGATTCATCTAATATGCAGGATTCCATATCTGTTCATATAACGGACGCAGGCTTTGAAGCAATGAAAAACGATCCTGAATATGAAAAATGGGTACTGGATACGCTTAAATCAAATTTTCGCTGCAATGATCCCTGGAGCGGTACATGCGGAGGTAAATTCTGCGTATTTTATTTTGGTGCTGCTAAAGAAGAATATCGCGGGGAGAGCTGGCGGATGGGTTTCAGGCATGGAAACGGTGAAAACGCATTTAATAAAAAGTCTGAGGACAGCTTTTGGGTGCGCAGGATGAAGCGTAGAAAACAACTGCTTGAGCAGATTAAGGAATTAGAGGAGAAGAAGGCGATTGCCAAGAGAATGGCAAGGTCTGAATATTATACGCAGCTTTCCGAGATGGCGTATAATGACGGCAGGACGATAGAGCCGGAGAATTGTGACAGGCTGGCGATGCAGATTTTTTCTTCTTTTAAAGCTAATATTTTATTGGAGACGTTTAGAGGGAAAAAATTATAGAAAAGATATTATAGAATAGAAACCCCCGAACCCGCGCCTTTGCGGATTTGGGGGTTTCTTTTTAGGGGAGGATAAGTATTTCCTTATCTTTTGACTAATATCATTGTTACCTGATTTTAGAAAAATATTCAATAT
>CAMWKB010000154.1 GCA_947174705.1 uncultured Lachnospiraceae bacterium | reverse complement strand
AATTTGTTTATAATAGACAGGTTTTTATTCAACCATTTGTTGAGAATAAAGAAGCGTTTAGAACAGCTTTGGAGGGATATCTTGGTGTTCTGTCGGAAGTGACGGAAACTATCAAGCATGGAATTGATAATACCTTTGATAAACTAAACGAAGTATATAATCAACACTTTAAGCCGTTTTTTAATTCAGTGGCGCAAGGATTGTCTGACCTAACAGCACAATTCATGGAATTTTGGAACGGAAATGTACAGCCTATGTTAGATGAATGGGCAGTAAAGTTTGATACGCTATGGCAAGAGCATGTACAGCCTTGTCTTGACAAAATAAGTGAAGCACTTGGACAAGTGGCAGACGCGGCAAAAGAGTTATGGGAAGATGTTCTACAGCCGGCGGTAAGTTGGGCTATTGATAATATATTGCCGAAGTTATTGCCAATATTTGACACATTGTTTGATGTAATAACCACTGTTATTGGCGCGGCTCTTGACGCTATAGGAAACCTTATAAGCGCGGTCGCTAATTTGATAACATTTGTTGTCAAAGTAATAAAAGGTGATTGGAAAGGAGCTTGGGAATCTGCGAAAAGCATTGTAAAAAATGTTATAGACGCAATAATGAGCCTTATCAAAGGATTGATAGGAAGTATAGGGAGATTAGCTTCTGGAATAGGTTCTTTATTTAGCGGCGCTTCTGGTTCTGGAACTTCCGGCAAAAGCACTAGAACCACAACGTACTCTATGCAATCTCCATCACCCTACGCCATCAACCCAGCCTTTTCCGCCTTGCAGACCGCAGACTTCCCAGCTTACGCCACCGGTCAGGTAATACCTACAAGCATGAAACAGCACCTTGCTTGGCTTGGTGATAATAAGAAGGAAACTGAGGTTGTTTCTCCACTCTCCACCATCGAAGAGTCAGTTATAAATGCTATGGCAAAGGTGAACGCAAGCAACAATAGCAACGGCGGTACCGTAAAAATAGAAATTCCGGTTATTCTCAACGATAGGGAAATAGGACGGGCAATGCAACAGTTTAGCAGTGAGTATTTTAAGCAAAATGGCAAATATGCATTTTCGGGGTAAATTATGGCACAGTTTAGATTTGGGAATTTTGATTTCCCTGACAGCTTAATAAAATGGGGTGCGGTCAATGTAAAGCCAAACCAACGCCAGAGTATTGACGCTTACACGGACGATACGGGCGTGACAAGGGATTTTGCATTGCCGCACACAAAGTCTGAGGTGTCGTTTACAACTCTTCCCATGAGTGGAGAAGAGCTTCGCGGAATTATGGCAAGTATGGTGTCAAATTATATCAACTACCTACTCCGTGACGCAAACTGTACATACTATGATGACGAAAGTGGAACATTTAAGACAGGACATTTTTATTTTGACAAAAGTTTTCAGTTTAAGAGGAATGAAGTTGACAAAAGTGGAGTACCCACAAAGTACGATGAAATGACATGGACATTTATTGAGTATTAGGAGCACAACATGGAAGTATCTGAAAACGTAAAACAGGCCTATCAAGGCGAAGGAAAAACAAAATATATTACTTTGAGCTTTCCGGAGCTGGGTATTTCCATAGCAACGGGGGACGGGCGTATATATTCCGATTCTTTGTTTTTATCAGAAGGACTTGTAAATTCCAACAGTATCGAATTTGTGGGGTGCATTTCCAGTCAGTTTAAAATAAAAGTCAGCGATCTTGAAGAAGAAATCGAAGGAAAAAAGATTGCTGTAAATATTCATACGGAAGGAACAGAAGAAGAGCCGGTGCCGCTTTTTAAAGGAATTGTAGATAGCGCATATGGTAAAAGCAACACAAGGGCAAAAGAAATTATTGCTTACGATGAATTGTATGAAAAAGGAAAAAAAGATGTTGCGGCATGGTATAAGTCTTTACCATCTGAATTTACATTAAAGTATGCAAGGGATAGCCTGTTTGAATATATTGGACTTAATCAAGTAGAAACAGACTTACCAAACGATAACATAGTAATTAAAAAACAGTACGACCCAGTCGAATTGCAAGCGCTTCCTATTATTAAAGCGATCTGCCAGATTAACGGGGCATTTGGGATTGTAAACCGTAAAGGGCTGTTTGATTACAGAATACTTGGAGATATTGACGATGGACTTTATCCTGGATTCTACCCAGGTCCCGACGCTTTCCCAGGCGTATCTGTGGGTGGGATTGGCCTTGACGATATTGATTTGACAGAATTTTCTTTTTACAAAGATGTGCAATTTGAAAATTATAAAGTTAAACCGGTAGACAAAATCACAATACGGCAGTCAGAGGACGACACAGGCGTTACCTATGGAAACGGCGACAATAACTACATAATTCAAGGAAATGTATTCACTTACGGTCTTTCTAAGGACGTACTTTTGCAGATTGCAGAGAATATCTACCCGAACGTGCAAGGGTTTTCTTACCGGCCTTTTACTTCTGTAAATAACGGATTGCCTTATCTTGAGTGTGGACTTGATGCGGCCTCTTATATGATGATTAACTTCAAAAAAACCGCAGAAACTGGGGAAATTGTATATGATAAGCATGATTTTTATATATTAAATAGGCAATTATCAGGCATTCAGGCTTTAAAAGACTCTTACAGTGCTAAAGGCGAAAAGTATCAGACACAGTTTGTCACAGATTTACATACACAGATTGAACTGCTTAAGAAAAGTAAAGGTGCGGATAAGCAGTACGTACAAGATTATGTAGCTGATTATGTTGGAGATTACACATACAGTCAAGAATATATAGACGATAGGTTCGAGAATTTTGAGAGCGGTTCAAATATAGTTTCGGTCGCATCACCACCAGAAACCTATCAAAATAATACAGTTTACTGCGTTCAAGGGACGGTGATAATTGAGTAATGGCATACATAGAATCCAGCCTTATGATGTTTCAAGGCAAAAGCCACAAATTGTTTAACGCCAGAATACCGGATGAGACGGAAAAGGAAGTAATAGGAAATCACACAATGATTTGCAAAAACGGTGAAGTTATATGGGAAATTCTTGGAAGAAAAGGCAGACAGGTTGTTATTCCGGTTTCGAGATATTCTAACTCGTGGAATCAATTTACTATCACCATGGACATAGATAAAAACACTTATACAATACAAGGAAGTGTGGGGCAGGTTAGCAGAGGTGGATTTACAGTGAATGATAATGGAATAATGCTAGACACTGGCACAAATCGTCTATGGAAAAACATATCAGTAAATGGCGCAGTGTTTTATGACCCTAATTTGCAAATGAATCTAACATCAGGTGGGTCTGTGTTTGGAAATGGAGATAGTTTTTATGGTCTTAACAATGGAAATAGGTTGCTAAAACTCACAATAGATGAAAGAGGATTTGTAGAGGACGAAGAAGTAGTGGAGGAGTTTTCTGTTCCGTGCAGTCTTGCGTATAATGGAAAATACAAAGGCTTTGATTATTGTCTTTTGTATATGAATTATAAATATTATGAGTTCAATCTTAAAACCAAAGATTTAATCTTAACGGGAATACCGTATCCATTTCCACTCACTAAATGGCTGACTGATGGGAAGTTTGCATTTATTAATGGAGATAATGCCACAAAGGCTTATTACCTTAACATAACATCTGATTTTGTTACTACAGAAAAAATATATATAGGATTACAGAGTGAAATGAGGAATCCATATTTACACTGTCGGTACCCGTATGTATATGTGTGGACAACTATCAATGAGTCAAACGATAATTTAGATATTTTTTATATTATCAAAATAAATATTGTAAGCGGAGAAAGACAGACAATATTTCCAAAAACATTGAAAATAGGAGACGTCACATTTTATGTAAAAAAAGCAGACGAAAACAACAGTCCGCAAGCTCCGTATATAAGGCTTTGGAATCCGAATAGCACTCATAATATATTCTGGGATTACAATGAGTATTTTGATGATGGAAAGATGAAAGATGATTTGGCTGGAGGATATGGGGCAATTCTGGTAAATATGGGTGGCGGAAGGTATAACTATTACGCAGTTTATATGGATAATCTTGAACTGCAACCATCAGAACATAACCAGACGGTTTTTATATGTGATTTTTAGAGAGGTGTAATATGGGATATGAATTATATGAGAAAGTGCATGAAGAATGGAAGGACAGGCCAGACAAGTCCACTCCTTGTATGGGTGCGGATTTAATGCACTTTGAACAGGGCATATATGATAATTCAGCAAATATTAAAGAGTTATCAGAAAGCGGATTTATCACAAAAACAGTTGAAGACCTTACAAATTACTACAAGAAGTCTGAAACATACACAAAAGAAGAAGTATCGGAGCTGATCGCGGAAATCAACACCATGCAGTTTTCTGTAGTATCAGAATTGCCAACAGAAGACATTTCCACAAGCACAATCTACCTTGCGCCGGCAGAAAGTGGAAAGACAGGCAATATTTACAACGAATATCTGTACGTAAACGGTCAGTGGGAAGTTATCGGAAATACTGCTATAGACCTTTCTGGATATTTGACAATTACGGGGGATTCCAGTGCAACTGTCAGCATTGGGAATCTTGAAAGCGGTGATTCCGCTGAAACTCTTTATGATGAAGAAGATTATCCGGTTCTTGACATAAGCCCAGCCGAAAAACTCAGAGTAAAGTTTAGAAAAATTTCGGATTGTTTTAATGGATTAGTAACTACCATAAAATCCAAAATTCCCTCACTAACCACTAGCCTTGCCGTAAACGTAGAAGGTGTTTCTGCTCTCGACGGAACAGTTGGGAAGGTGCTGAACGACAAGATTACTGCAAATTCTGACGCGATTGATGAAATGAACAAACATAAAACCGCTACAATAACGCCGACTAATTATTTAGACATCATTAGTTTTAGTAAAAAAGGCAGTTTTATTGAAA
>CAMWKB010000153.1 GCA_947174705.1 uncultured Lachnospiraceae bacterium | reverse complement strand
TCCACCACCGCACTGTTTCGGAAAAACTGCAGACAACATGATTTAACAGATAATCCTCCGGAACATCATAGCGCATTTCCTTAATAAATATGCGGAACGCCTCTTCCAGATATTCTTTGAAATACCCCATAAAAATCTCCCCGCTCTCGCAGGAAAGCAGTCCTTTCAGATTTTTTCTGTTATCCTGTAAATGGTATAAAATATGCGTGATTTCTTTTTGAAAGTCATGCCCTGCACGGGAAAAGTCATGGCTGCTCTCCTGCCTTAAATCATCGGAAAATACATGTTGAAAGATGTCTGTACACATAGCTTTCAGCAGACTGTCCTTTGTCTCAAAATGGGCATAAAAAGTACTTCTTCCTACATTTGCCTCATCTATTATTTCCTGCACTGTAATGTTATTAAAATTTTTCTTTTCAAGCAGGCTGCTAAACGCATTAAAAATAGCCTGCCTTGTTTTCTGTTGTCGTCTGTCCATAATATCTCCGTACATTTTAGCTAAAATGTTCAATATCGTACATTAAGAACATTTTGATTATTGATTTGCCTTTTTAAATTGTTACAATTAATACAAAACAAAATGTTTGATAACGTATAGATTGTACAACTATTGAAATTGGTTGTCAATAAAAACAACGTGTATTCTCATAAGGGAATTTACGAAAAAGGTATTCCCGGAAAGGCGGTATTATTATGATAAAACGTATAAATGATTTTCTGGCAGGTCTGCCAATGACAATCGTAGGCGGCATTTTTCTTGTTATGAGCTTTGTATTACCAAGAATAAGTACTGCAACGTCAGATAAAGGGTTGCCTATCAACCCCTTACCTTGGGATCCGGCTTGGGTAACCATAATCATCTGCGGTCTTCCTTTATTATACCTTGCGGTATGGCGGATAATTTATAATAAGGGAATAAGTAAGATTTCCTCCGCCCTGCTGATAAGCATTGCCATGATTGCAGCGATTGCCATAGGCGACTTATTTGCAGCGGGTGAAGTTGCCTTCATTATGGAAATCGGCGCTATTTTAGAGGATATGACAACGAACAGGGCGAAAAAAGGATTAAAGAAACTGATTAGCCTTACCCCGACACAGGGGCGGCGGATTACAGGTGATAACTCCGAACAGGAAGAAATGATTCCGGCAGACCAGATAAGGCAGAATGATATTCTCAGGATACTGCCTGGTGAAACAGTTCCTGTAGACGGCATCATCATTCAGGGCGAAACTTCCATTGACCAGTCCATTATGACAGGCGAATCACTTCCGGTCGATAAAGGTATAGGCGAAAACGTTTTTTGTGGAACGATAAACCGTTTTGGTTCTATTGATATCAGGGCAACCAAGGTAGGCGAGGACAGTTCCCTGCAGAAATTGATACGAATGGTTCAGGATGCCGAAAACAAACAGGCGCCTATGCAGCGAATTGCAGATAAATGCGCCAGCTGGCTTGTGCCTGTTGCTATGTTTATTGCTATTATTGCAGGAGTTGCAACGCACAATATTGTAAGGGCTGTAACAGTCCTTGTCGTATTCTGTCCTTGCGCATTAGTGCTTGCCACCCCTACTGCCATTATGGCTGCCATAGGTCAGGCAACAAAGCATGGCGTTATCATCAAATCGGGAGAAACACTTGAGAAAATGGGAAAAGTAAATACCATTGCCTTTGATAAGACGGGTACACTGACCTATGGAAAACTGGAAGTAAGCGATATTTTTTCTTTTGACAGCAATATCAGCGAAAAAGAGCTGCTTGCCCTGACAGCTTCCGCAGAAGCAAAGAGCGAACACCCATTAGGAAAAGCAATCGTAGCTTATGCAAAAGAAAAGGAAATAGCCATACAGACTTCAGACTTTTTTCAAATGCAGAGCGGGAAAGGCATTTGTGCAGAAGTATCCGGCAGAAAGCTGTATATCGGAAATGAAAAGTATATTCTCCAATGCGGTATAAAGCTTTCACCAACTATAGACAATGAGCTGGAAAAACTTCGTATTCAGGGAAAAGCATCTATTCTTGTTGCTGACGCTGATTCCTGTTTCGGACTGATTGCGTTGTCCGATGTATTAAGGCCGGAAGCGGGAGAAATGGTTTCAAAGCTGTCAAATATGAACACAGACACCGTATTGCTGACAGGTGATAATCAAAAAACCGCCGTCTATTTTGCATCACAGGCAGGTATTAAAAATGTGAAGGCTGATTTGTTACCGGAAGAAAAAGTACAAAGTATTTCAGAAATACAGGAACAGGGAAACTGCGTATGTATGATAGGCGATGGCGTGAATGACGCCCCTGCGCTTAAGATTGCCGATGTCGGCGTGGCAATGGGCAGTATGGGAAGCGACATTGCTGTAGAAGCGGCAGACATTGCCCTTATGAGCGATGATATTTCCAAAATCCCTTACCTTAAAAGGCTGTCCAATGCTACGGTTGCAACCATTAAAATAAGCATTACCCTTTCAATGTGCATCAATTTCATTGCAGTAACCTGTTCTGTCTTAGGTATATTAAATCCGACAACAGGCGCTCTGGTGCATAATGCCGGTTCATGTTTTGTGGTTTTGATTGCTGCACTTCTCTATGACAGGAAATTTGAATAATAATAGTTTTATTTCATTCTACTTAATTAATATAATAAACCCATACCAAAAAGACCGCAATATTCCATGCGGTCTTTTATATTGTATACAATTACTATATGTTTACTTGCAATTACTATTTTGCTATAGACGACTTATAATAGAAGTATGTTTTCTCCGGAATCCGGTATGCCGCATTTTCTTCAACGCGGTAATCGCTGCAATAGCCGAATACGATTCTTCCATCGGGAAGCGCACAGTATAAAACGCCTTCCCACTCACATGGAGCTTCATATGGAGGTAAAACATTTACCGCGCTTTCATCGCCCAGATTGTAGGTAAAGATTCCGTCATATCCCCAGAATACAAAATCGGTATCCGAGCCCGGCGCTATTATGTCTAACATAATAGTTCCCACCGGTACAATATCCATATAAATATCTTCAAGACAGCCTTTTTCCAGATTGACCGAAGCTATTCCCATATGATAATCGTTTACGTCACCTGATGTAACCTGTGTATAAACCTTGCCGTCTTTTCCGATTCCGAGTCCGGCTAATGCATGAGGAGCATATACATCGCCAGGGTTTACATCAATCTCTTTCACATAATTTCCTTCACTGTCAAGCACTAACAGCATTTTGCCGGGCGCGTTAGTGGTACGTATATAGATATATCCCTGTTCATCAACCACCATTCTTCTAATATAGCCAATACCTTTATCTTTATATGAGGATAAATCAATTTTCTTCTTGATTTCTCCCGCTGCACTTAGAATCCAAAGTGAATTCTTATATTTTTCGCCTGACATATACACAATGTTTTCATCATTCTCAGTCAGCTCCATCAAAGCAATATAGACATCCCCGTTCTTAGCCTGGTACAAGGCGCTGACATCGCTCTTCACATCAAAATCGTCAAAGAACAGCTTAGAATCGCTGCTGCCGATTTCCATTGTATGGATAGTGTTCCAGCCTGTTAAAAAGATGCAGTTTTGTCCTGCTGCTATACCACGGATTTCCAGATTACCGGTATAGTTAATCGTAAGTTCCTGAACTGGGTTCCAAACAGCATCGCTTTCTAGTATGACTGAATCAGTCAATTCTTCTTTATTTTCTTTTCCCTTAGATATTTCTTCTGACGGTAATGTCATTTCTCCCTGCGCAATCATTTCATTCACCTTCTGCAGGCTGTAATCCCGCTTACACATAAAATCAACTATCTGCAGCAGTTCCTCATCATTCATTTCCTTTTCAGGGAAGAAAAAGGTTGTAGTATCGCCATAAAAAGCTACTCCTTTTCCCTTATATTCCTCCGGTGCTGAAATCATGGTCAGCAATCCCTCCGGGAAAAGCGCCTCTTCTTCATATGAAACCCTTAACTCCTTTATACGTTCTTTTTCGGTGTCAGTATAAGGACGGTTATAATTGTCAACGCCCATTTTAGAGGTCTGCATCTGTATGAAGTAATCCTCCATTTCCTGCTCATTCATGGCTTCCATGCGCTCCTTATATGCACCAACTGCTGCTGAAACAGTAATTGACATCAGTGTCACAAGAGCTGCCGCCATGATTATCGACTTCTTCCATGTCATTCTAAATATCTTACGTTGAGGCAAACTGACAAGAATGTCATCTACTTCTTTATGTATTGACTTAGGCAGTATCATCTTCTCATCTGCCGCCATCTTAAATATTTTCTCTTCAAAATTATCTCTCATGGTCAATCTCCCTTCTTATAAATATGTCTTTAATTGCTGCTTACCCCTGTAAAGTCTGGATTTAACCGTTCCTTCGGGTATATGTAAGATTTTTCCTATTTCCTTAATAGAAAGCTGCTCATAGAAATATAAAATAATGACTTCTCTGTAAGCAACATCTATTTCCATTACAATATCCCATAATTCATGATGTTCATCCTGAAATTCGGGCATATATATTTCAACATTCTCTATAGGCGTGCTGCGCTTATTTTTTGCATAAATATATTTTGCTTCATTAGCCACGATACGCATTATCCATGCGCGAAAGCTGTCTACATTTCTAAGCGTATGAATTTTCTCATATGCCTTTAAGACCGACTCTGCGACAGCATCCTCTGCATCATCGCTATTATGCAAAATACCAAGTGCAAGCCTGTATAGATTAGGCGTATATTCTTTAACCAATTTGGCAAATGTTTCATTGTCAATAGCGGACATGCTCCACCTCCTTTGCAGTTTTGGGCCGGCTTCTATATATTATGATTATAAATGTGGGGGAATGGTTCCCGCGGGTTTAGAAAAATTTGTGGTTTATATAAAGGAGGAGCAAATTGGCAGGAAGATGTTTCGCCATGGGGGCACCGCTGTATGCTGTCTGTAAGTATGACTGTGTGCGGAAAGTAAG
>CAMWKB010000152.1 GCA_947174705.1 uncultured Lachnospiraceae bacterium | reverse complement strand
CTGACCAGCCTGGATTTAAGCAGTTTTGACATGCGTTCAATTAAGGGTGACTATGATGAAGAGTTTGGCTTTTATGACTATCTTGAATTATTCTTCCACTGCTACAGCCTGTCTTACATTCGTACACCTAAAAACTGCCGCATATATGTTGGATTGTATAATACATCAGAGAACCCTAATGTCAAATGGTATGATACCTCGGGTGAAGAATATGGAGAACTGCCGACCAATCTTTCTACCAGCATTGATATATATAAAGAAGGCTACCCCGGAGACGGTAATGGCACGAAAAGGGTTGTATTTATTTCAGGAATAAATATAAGCAGCATGGTTTACAACGGCCAGAGAGCTGAATGTTCAGGAACGGCAGTAGTAATGGATTCGGATAAAAATAAAATAACGGATGCAATATTAGAATATGCTTATTCAGGAACACTGGCAGACGGAACTCCATATGTGGGAACAACAGCGCCTTCCGATGTAGGAAAATATAAGCTGGTCATAAAGACGGAAAGTAATGATTACAGCGGACAGGTGTCATACAGCTTCCGTATAAAGCCAAGAACTGTAGTGATAAGTGCTGATTCATTTTCTATTGAGAAAGGTGAAAAGCTGCCTGTATTGACGAACCAGTATAAGGTGTCCGGACTTCTGGCAGGTGATGAACTCACAGTAAATCCAACGCTTGCATATAGTGAAGAGAATATCTCAACCGATTCTTCAGGTCGTTACGCTATTATTCCATCCGGTGCTTCCATAGGGAATAACTATAGTATCAAATATGAGAAAGGAACCCTGACGGTAGGAGATCCCGATGACGATTCATCATTTGAAGAGGAAGAAAGAACCGACTTAGCTTCCTTAAGCTGCACTATAGCCCCTGTAAAGGCGAAAACTTACAACGGTTCGGCATATGAGCCGGCACTCAAGGTTACGGTAACTGAAAACGGCAAGAAGAAGACTCTTGCGGAAGGCGCCGACTACAGAGTTCTGTACGAAGACAACGTCAATGCAGGAACCGCAAAAGTAATTATCAGGGGAAGCGGAACATATAAAGGATATAAGGAAGCGTCATTTACAATCAACCCCAAAGCGGTAAAGAAACTCAAAGTCGTGACCGGAGGCGTTGCGGGAAGCATAAGTGCGGATGCTGTTAACAACGGAAGCATAAGTCTGCCTGTCTATGTTTATGACGCAGGCAAGCTTCTTACAAGGGGTGAAGATTACACTCTGACATACGATTCATTGAAGAAAGGAACCCTCACTGTTAAAGTAAAAGGCGTGGATGGAAGTAATTATACTGGTGAAAAAAAGGTGAAAATAACGGTATATGAGGGCGCTTCAGCAGACAAAATTATAAACCCCGAAAACGTTAACCTGAATAGCTATACTGCAAAATACACAGGCAAGGCAATCAAGCCTGCTGTCGAAGTAAACATAAACGGGGAGGTTATTTCAAACAAGAATTACAAGGTGCAGTACCAGAACAATAAAAATGCAGGAACTGCCTATGTAATTGTATCAGGAAAGGGCGCATACAAAGGAAAAGTTGTAACGGCATTTGAAATAACTGCAAATACCCAGCGGCTGTTTATAACCAACACCATCAAGACACAAACATACAAAGGCAAGTATGTTAAACCCTCTGTTACGGTTAAGGCCGGAAACAAGAAACTTAAGAAGAATACGGACTATGTGGTAACCTATAAAAACAATCTCCATGCAGGAACCGCCACAGTTACGGTAACCGGAAAGGGAAATTACACCGGAACGGCAGTCACAACCTTTACCATCAATCCACTAAAAGCATCTAAGATTTCTGTAAAAGGAACATGGAAAGACACTAACGCAGACGGCGTCAAAGACGGAGGAGCATTGACGGTAACTTATGGTAAGCGACTGCTTAAGGAAGGTGTTGACTACACACTCGAAGCCGGTGAAATCAAGAAAAATAAGATCAAGATTACGTTGTCAGCAGCAGAGGGCAGCGATTTCACAGGCAGCGTGGTTAAGACTCTGAAAATAGGATAATGTGTAATAATATCAGACAAAGTAAAGGCATCTGGAGGGTAATCCTTCAGGTGCTTTTTTCATATAAAAATTTCCTGATTTTCCCCCAATTTTACAAAAATAAAACCGCATAAAGTGCAACCTTTTAAAACTTTTCCCTCTCTTTTGTAAATATAACTCCACAA
Organism: uncultured Lachnospiraceae bacterium; assembly: GCA_947174705.1. Taxonomy (GTDB): domain Bacteria; phylum Bacillota; class Clostridia; order Lachnospirales; family Lachnospiraceae; genus UBA3282. Next base: position 2,827 of record CAMWKB010000152.1, on the reverse strand, counting down.
AGAAAGGAAAATCAGATGAAAAAAGGAGAAATCATGCTGGAAATCCAGCAGAAGACGGAGAGCCCGCAAACTAAACAGGAGGAAGTTAAACAGGAAGAAGCAGGAACAATGCACGAGGTGGAACAAAACAAGACGTTTTTCAAGCGTGAAAGTGAAGAAAACGCCATGAATCAGGGCTGTCTGAAAAAGAAACTAAGTGCAAAAACAAATAAGAAAACATGCGCTATTTTATTACCGGTTAAAAAAGTGAGTAATAGAATGTGCTTTCTGGAAAAGGAGGTAGTGAGGCAGTATGTGGATACATATAGCAGGTGAAGTAATGGATGAAATGGTAGAAGAAGAAAATATCAGCAGATACCATATTTCGGCAGACGGAACAGAATACGAAGTGATTGTCAAAGGAAGGCAGGCAATAAAGGATTATCTATTCGTAAGAAAACATCAACAGGTTGAAATTTACGGAACTTTAGAGGCAAAGAAGATTTTTTCGGAAAAAACCAGAATACAGCTGCAAAAGAGAATGTGAACATTTCGGATAAAGACCCCGGAACAAGGAGGAGATAAAGAAGATGAAAGCACCAGAAGAACTGCAAAAGGCAGTAGAGAGGTACAGGAATGGAGAAAAGAGTTATTTTGACCAGATTTACAAACTGTCCCATAGATATCTGTATGTCTGTATAAAGCACATAGTAAAAGATAAGGAGATTGCAAGCGATATGCTGCAGGAAACTTATCTGGAAATAAGCAGAAGCATTGAACAGTTGAGGAATACAGAAGACTTTCTTAACTGGGCGGCTGTGATTTCAAAGAGGAAGTGCTATGCCTATCTTAATAAAACAGATAAGCTGTTTTTGTCTGACACAGGTAATGAAGGCGGTGGTCAGGAAATTTTTGAGAGTATTGCGGATGATGAAGAATTTATTCCGGAATCTATAATGCAGGATAGAGAGAAGAGGATGATGATAAAGAATATCATCGATGGTTTAAGCGATATGCAGAGAATGTGCGTAATCGGATATTATTATAATGAACAGAAGCAGGAGGAAATATCGGATGAATTGGGGATACCGTTAAATACCGTGAAATCCCATTTAAACCGTGCCAAAGCAAAAATTAAAGAGGGTATTTTGGCATTGGAAATAAAAAAAGATACAAAGCTATATGCAATTCTGCCGTTTTTACTGCTTTTATTTACAGAGGAGGCACAGGAGTGTGAACCTGTGCCGATGCCGCCGGAACTTAAAAGTCTTATGGCGTAAAACGTAAGCATTGCGGGCATCAGTATATAAACAGTGGCTGGTTTACATAATACCAGCCACGATTTCTTTTGGAATTACAAATTCCACACAGCCCATATACATAGGAGCTACATCTCCTTCATTGAAGGCAATTACTATATTTCCATCCTGATTCAGGTAAAAATTTGTGTCGTCCGTAATTTTATCAAAATTCCAATCAGGTATATCGGACTCAAGCCAGTAATAAACCATTTCATCGGCCGCCATCTGTTCTCTCATCTGCTTTTTAATATTCTCGCTGATAACGCCTATATAGTCGCTGCCCTCCTTAAAAAGGTCTGAAAGTTTAAGTCGTTCTCCGCTTTCTAAATCAATAGTATAGAAATAATCCCATTCGGCGCCGCTTCCTGCGCCCTGATAGCAGATAAGTTTCAAGGTGAAATATTGGTCGGTTGTAGCAAGGATTTCAGATTTAACTATCATTTCCTGATAACCTTCTTCATATTGCAGATTTTCTTCAAATTCCTGTATTAATTTTTCCGTAATTTCTTTAATTTCTGCATTGATTTCATCTGCGGTTTTTTTGATATTTTCCTTTTCGTCCGTTGGCTGTGGTACGGTCTCTGCAGCGGTTTCGTCTATATCTTGCGGTACGATTTCCGGAACTGTTATATCGGCCGTATTTCTGTCATCGCTGTATTGATAGTCTCTGAAGGTGACAACATCCACCCATTTTGAAATTATGGGTATACGGCTCATTGCGTATGCTACGTTGGCGGAAGTGTTAGGCAGTATCGTAATAATTACAAGTATGGCGGCAACGGCTGCAAGGCTTACTTTTATCATACTGTGCTTATATTCTCTGCGGTTTTCAGATTTTGCTTTTTCAATGCTTTCTTTCATCTTTTTCACACTCTCTTCTGGCATATTGTTCGTCATGTATTCTGATTTGATTTCGCTTAATTCTTTTTCACGATTTTGCATATATTACCTTCCTTTCTTAATCCTCCAATTCAAGTCTCAGTTTACGCAGACCGCGGTATAGCCTGCTCTTAACCGTACTGAGATTTTCATTCATTATTTCAGCAATTTCTTCTAATTTCATATCTTCAAAATATTTCAGCTCAACAATCATACGCTCTTCGTCAGATAAGGTTTCTAAAGCTCTTCGCAGGTCAATATCCTCATAACTGTCTTCCACTGCCTGCTCAGGCTGTATAAAGCTTGTTGCATTGCCTTTTTGCTTTTTACAGAAAGTAAAAATTTCGTTTAACATGATGCGGTACAGCCACGTAGAAGCGTACTCTTCATGCTTTAAGCTGCGAACATTTCTGATGGCCTTATATGCGCCGTTTTGTACTATGTCACTTGCGTCGTCGCTGTTATGGACGTAACTGTATGCCAGCCGGTAATATTGGTTGTAATTGCTGAGCAATATTTCTTCAACTGTTTTTTCTTTTGATTTATTAAAAAATAATCCTCCCAAATTTCCTGCCTCCTTCCTGATGATTTGTATATTAGACTATGTAGGCTTGATTAAAGTTTCACAAATTAAATAAAAATATTATAACCTAAAGTACCGTTTATTG
>CAMWKB010000151.1 GCA_947174705.1 uncultured Lachnospiraceae bacterium | reverse complement strand
ATGTAGTATCTACTGCACATTACCATTCTGACTTTTTCAGCACAATTATGTATGGCAATAATGATGAAATTATTGGATACGCGAATTTTATCCAAAGTAGTTCTGAACCATCAAAATGGTTTTACACTGATTTGTGGATTGCACCGGAATGTAGGCGTCAAGGTTTTGCGTCGGAAATTGTCAGTACCGGATGGCAGCATTTATCAGAACATAATGCCAAGATACTGTTATGTGTGGTTGAGCCACATAATGAAGCGTCATTGAATTTACAAAGAACTTTGGGATTTGTTCATATCAAAACCGAACCCTTTGAAGATTTTGAAGTAGATGGCTTGGTGATGTTCAAAATGAATATTCCCATGAATTATAATATAATTTCTCTGGCAGATGACATTAATCATTTGTGCTTTATTTGTGATTTGCTTACTCATCCATCAAATGTTTCGGCACTACATTTAAAGAGGATATCTGCTAACGAATACCATCAATTCTATAAAGAAATGAAAGAAGTACTAATACTTAGTGCTGCAGATGATGAACTAAACTATATAATAAGAAAAGGTGTAGTTCCGATTGCTTGGTTAAAGTTAAACGGGTTAAGCAAGGATAGTTTGTGGATCAGCATGCTTGTAGTTCACGAAAAATATAGAAATTTGGGTGTGGGTATGTTTGCTTTAAAGTGTGTTGAGGAGTTCGCTTTTTCTACTCAACGCAAGCATATTTACATAAATACTACAGCAGACAATATAATTGCTCAGTCACTTTATAAGAAAGCTGGTTATATTGTAATAAGAGAAACAGAGTATCAAAACGAAGATGAAACCAAATTGCTTAGATATACATTGCATAAAGAAATATTCTGTAAATAAATCGGCGGGGCAGCATATACGAAGAGTATGTTGCCCCCATTTTAAAACACATTTAGGATCAGAAATAGTCTTTTCTCTAAAATATAAAATATTATGAAAGCATTTCGATCAATTCTTCATGTCCTGTTCATATTGAGTTATAATTTGTTATAGGGTTTTCTTTCCCTTATTTTTGCCCTTATGAGAATTCGTAACACGAGGGAAAAGGATATAACACGAGGGAAAGCATAAGGGCAAGCTTACTTGCTATAGAATTAGCATTTTCAAGGTTTTTCGGACTTTATGGAGATAAAATATAACAGTTATTAAATGCCAAAAATTTTATCTTATCAGAATTCAGGTTTGTGGATTGGTTAATAGGAACACTTTTCTCATGCAGAATAGCAGGCATATGGTATAATTAAAAATAATATATGATTGATTTTAAGACGCTTGCATAAACTGCAGGCGTCTTTTTTGGTGTAATATTAGTTATAACTGTTCTCGCTACTTGTGTGATAATTCTATCCTTTTTACAATAATATTAAAATTTATACGATAGGAGAATAAAAAAATGAAAAATATAACAACAAGACAATTTAGTGTATTGGCGGACTGCGGTAAAATCTATCAGTTTATGCTGGATATTTATGAACGTGATTGGAGAAACGGTGTGCCTGGCCCGTTTTTTGAACATGCCTATGCTTCATTTGCATATTGGATGGATATCACCTATTCTTATAAAAATCGCATTTGGGAGGATAACGGTGAGATTGTGGCATTTTGCTTTAACGAATCGCCTGTGACAGATATTTATTTCAGCTTGAAGCCCGGATATGAGGAATTGGCATCAGAAATGATTGTATATGCCGATACCCATATGCCAATAAAGGGCGGAAAAATACAACTGATTCTTTTTGGAGGGCAGGAGGCATTGATGAACGCTGCAAAACGGGCAGGGTATTATCAGAAATCAGAAAGTTGGGATATGCAATTTGATTTTGATGATGTATTGTATTATCCTTTGCCGGAGGGATTTCATTTTGTGGATCCGGACGAATATGACATAGAAAAGATAGGTAAGTGTTGTTGGAAGGGCTTCGATCATGAGCCAAATGAGGGGGTATGGGATCACCAATACGAGCAGAGTAATTATTTACATGCGCTGGCACCACATGTAACGACGAAGCTGGCAGTTATCATTGCCGATGAAGCAGAAGAGTATGCCTGTTATGCAGGAATGTGGTGGACTCCCCAAAATAAACTGGCTTATATGGAACCACTTTGCACCATTCCGGAATATCGGCGCAGAGGCCTTGCCGCTGCGGCTTTGTCCGAATTGTATCGAAGGACAAAAGCGTTGGGGGCAACGCATATGACAGGCGGATGGCATGACTTTTATAAAGCGATCGGTTATAAACCCGCAGAGAAGTGGACTTGGTGGGAGAAGCGGTAAATTCAAGTCTTACCAATAATAATTCATTCTGTAAATATAAGGCTTCCGAAAATTTTCGGAAGTCTTTTTTCATAGTATCATGCCATATTCTATAAATTTAATGGAAAGTAAACTTGACATTTCTCCTTACCATGCTATAATGAGAATGGAAAGCAAACTTTCCGTAAAGAGGAGGCATAATGAAAAATCGGCTTGAAGAATTGAGAAAGCAGCGAGGAATTAAGCAGGAAGATTTAGCCAATGCTCTGGAAGTATCACGACAAACGATCGGTTCTTTAGAGAATGGACGATATAATCCATCCATTCAGCTGGCGTTTAAGATCGCAAGATATTTTAAAATGAGTATCGAGGAAATATTTATCTATGAGGAGGAAGAAAATGAAAGATAAAAAACCATATATCATTACAATCATAATAGGTATTGTTTTAATTGGTGCAGGTCTTCTTACAAAATTTGATTATTACTCAACCCTGATTTTGGCGATGGGATGTGGACTGGTTTTTAGTGAGATGGTTCATTTATTCCGCACTGTATATTGGCAGAATCCTAAGCGTCATTCAGAGTATGAAGCAAAGATGCGGGAAGCGCATATCGACAAAGTGGATGAGCGAAAACAATATTTGCGCATGAAGGCCGGCCATATCACATATCAGATTATGGCGTTTGCTTCACTCGGTATATCTTTTATACTTGCTCTTCTAAGAGTAAGTATATGGGCGACAGGAATAACGTTTTTGCTGTTTATCCTTCATTGGGTGGTTGGAATTGTTGTATACCGGAATTTGGAAAGGAAACTGTAACCGGAATACGCATCGTCTGTCGGTAAAATTATTAAGCAGGGAATCTTTGATAGACTCCCTGCTTTACCTTTATCTGGAACACTTTACCTGCAGTTCTTCCCACCGTCTGTCCACTTCCCGCTGAAACTCTGCGATCAGCTCTTCGTTTCCGGGCTTGAACAGGTGGCGGAAGCGCCGCTGGGAGCGTAGGAAGTCCTCAATGGGCAGTTTTTTCTTGGGCTCATAAGTTATGTTCCACTTTCCGTCTACCACCTCATAGAGCGGCCAGTAACAGGTATCAACTGCCGCTTTGCAGATGTCCATAAGATCTGAAGGCTCATAGCCCCAGCCTCTGGGACAGGGAGCAAGGACGTTCAGGAAAGCGGCGCCCGGTGTATAAATGGCTTTTTCCGCTTTTGTGTGCAGATCTTTAAAGTTCGCTGTAAAAGTGGTCTGTCCAACATAGGGGATGTGGTGTTCCGCCATGATTGCCGCCAGATCCTTCCTGATCTGGACCTTACCGTTGGACACTTTACCGGCCGGCGTGGTGGTGGTATCCGCGAACTGAGGGGTTGCGGAAGAGCGCTGGGTTCCGGTATTCATATAGGCGCCATTGTCATAACATACATATACCATGTCATGTCCGCGTTCCATAGCGCCGGACAGGGACTGGAAGCCGATGTCATAGGTTCCGCCATCGCCGCCGAAAGTAATAAATTTATAGTCTTCTTTAAGTTTTCCACGTTTTTTCAACACCCGGTAAGCAGTCTCGACGCCGGAAAGCGTTGCGCCTGCATTCTCAAAGGCGTTATGGATATAGCTGTCCTCATAGGCAGTGTACGGGTACATGAAAGAAGATACTTCCAGGCATCCTGTCGCATTGCCTACGACGGCCTTGTCCCCTTCGTGTAGCGCACGCAATACCCCGCGAACTGCGATGGTGCCGCCGCAGCCGGCGCACATTCTGTGTCCGGGAGCCAGCCGTTCCGGTTTGCTCATGATCTCTTTAAAATTATATGCTTCCATAGTCAACTCCTCAGTCCGATATATTCGTACATGTCCGTTACTTTGTGTTCTGCTGCAATTTTCTCCAGATTGTCATAAACCTGACAGAAATCTTCCACAGTGATATCTCTGCCGCCAAGTCCGTAGAAATAATTCACGGTTTCCGCGGTTCCCTTTGCCTGATAGAGCGCCGCTCTTACCTCTGCGCCCAAAGGACCGCTGGTGGCGGAGAACATTTCCGACCGATCCAGAATCGCCACTGCTTTTACATGGGACAGAGCCGCCGCAATTTCCTCCTCCGGGAAGGGGCGGAATACTCTGATTTTCAGCAGACCTACCTTCTTTCCGGTGGTGTTCCTAATCTGCTCAATGGCAGCCTTGCATGTGCCTGCCGCAGAACCGATGATGACAACGGCATAGTCCGCATCTTCTAAGCGGTATGCTTCAAAGAAACCGTATTGCCGTCCCGTCATAGCCTGAAAACGATCTGCCACTTCCAAAATCACTTTGCGGGCATTTATCATGGCTTCCCGCTGACCGCGTTTGGTCTCCATATAATAGGAGGATACTGCATAGGGGCCCACGGCCAGCGTTTCGTTGGGATTTAAAAGATAGTGCTCCGGCTCCCGCTCGCCGACAAATTCTTTGACCTGATCGTCTTCCACCAGCAGGATATTTTCTACTCCGTGGCTGGTGATAAAGCCGTCCTGGCAGATCATGACCGGAAGCATCACGTCTTTATGCTCCGCGATCAGGAACGCCTGCAGGAAATTGTCATAGACTTCCTGATTGGACTCCGCATAGATCTGGATCCATCCGCTGTCCCTTGCACCCATGCTGTCGGAATGATCCGCATTGATGTTGATAGGACCGGACAGGGCGCGGTTTACAAGCGCCAGCACAATGGGCAGCCTGTTGGATGCCGCCACATACAGTTCCTCCCACATCAAAGCCAGACCGCAGGAAGAGGTAGCCGTAAGCGCTCTCGCCCCTGCCGCCGAAGCCCCAACGGTGGCGCTCATGGCGCTGTGCTCGCTCTCCACCGGAATAAATTCTGTGTCAATCTCCCCGTTTGCAATATAATTCGCCACATATTGGGGAATCTCCGTGGAGGGAGTGATCGGAAATGCCGGCATGACATCCGGATTGATCTGTTTTATGGCATAAGCTACGGCTT
>CAMWKB010000150.1 GCA_947174705.1 uncultured Lachnospiraceae bacterium | reverse complement strand
CATTCTATGGATGAGGCTATGCGGCTTAATAAGAAGTCCGAACAATCCTACAGGCAGTATGAGGAAGAGGAAGAGGACGAAGAAGGAGAAGAGTATTACGAGGAAGACGAGGACGATGATGATTACGACCCTAAAATGGAAAGAATAACGACTGTTCTTGCAATCGTTGCAGCGCTTCTGATTGGCGGAATTGTGATTTTCCTTATTGGGCGGGCGTTTGGAATGTTCCAGTTTGGAAATAAACCTGAAGATGATAAGAAGACTGAACAGGATTCAGAAAAGGTAGAGATGATTGCGGTAGAAGGTAAGGCATTGGAGGAGGTAAGGCGTGCCCTGCTTGAGCTTGGTCTCACACCGGAAATCGAATACGAGGTTTCTACAGAATATGAAGAAGGCATTGTAATAAAGGCAAATGTAAAAGCCGGAGATATGGTGGATAAAAACAGTAATGTAGTTTTAACCGTAGCACAAAAGGGCGAGGGCGAAACCGTACCGCCTGTAGTAGGAAAATCCAAGTCGGAGGCAACCTCTATACTGGAGCAGGCAGGCTTTGAAGTAAGTGTTATAGAAAGCTATGATTCTAATGTACAGAGCGGCTATGTCATTTCGCAGTCTCCGGAGGCTGAGAGTACAGCTCCCGGCGGTTCAACGATTACCATACGTGTGAGTCAGGGTGCAGAAACTTCAAAAATCAGGGTGCCCAATGTAATCGGCCTCTCAGAGGAGGAGGCAATTGTTACGCTTACAGAGAGTGGGATGACCGTAGGAACTATTTCCCAGACCAACAATGACGACCCGGCGCTTGTAGATAAGGTATGCTATCAGAGTTATTCGGTAGGTTCATATGTGGATAAGGGAACCGTAATTGATCTGAGGGTAAGCATAGGGCCGACGGCGGTAACTTACAGATATAATGAGAATATTACAGCCCCTACAGAGGAGCCGGAGTATCGGGATGGTATGTTGGTTAACATAACATTGATAACGGCGGATGGAACCCAGCTTTTGAATACACAGACGACTACTTTTCCGGTAGCAGCCAATTATTCAGGTATTAAGTCTTCTATGGGAACCATTCAGTTTAGATTTAACGTAACTACTGAAGCAACAACGACAACAGACCCCAATACGGGAGAAACTGTGACAATAGAAGGTACTACTATGGAAAAAATGGTAACAAGGGATGTTGTGTTTACCGCGGAGGGCTGATGACAGGGAAGATAATAAAAGGAATTGCTGGATTTTATTATGTGCATGTTGAGGGAAAAGACGTTTACGCCTGCCGCGCCAAAGGGATTTTCAGAAATGTAAAAATTAAGCCCTTGGTGGGAGACAACGTATGTATGGAGGTGCTGGATGAGCGCGATAAGGAAGGAAATGTTACGGAGATTCTTCCCCGCAAAAATGAGCTGATTCGTCCGGCGGTAGCCAATGTCGATCAGGCACTCGTGATTTTTTCAATTGTGAAACCAAATCCAAGTCCCAATCTGCTTGACAGATTTCTGATAAAAATGGAAAGACAGGACCTTCCCTGTATAATCTGTTTTAATAAACAGGATATTGCCTCTGAGAAAGAAAGGGCAATGCTTTATGATGCATATGAGAGCAGCGGTTATAAGGTAATCTTTGTCAGTGCATTACAAAATGAGGGAATAGATGAGCTTAAACGTCTCCTTGCAGGCAAAACAACAACCGTGGCAGGACCAAGCGGCGTAGGAAAATCCACAATTATAAACTGTTTGCATCCGGATGCGAATATGGAAACCGGAAGCATCAGTGAAAAGATTGAAAGAGGCCGTCATACAACAAGACATTCCGAGATTATTGCGCTGGGTGACGAAACCTATATAATGGACACGCCGGGCTTTACCTCGCTTGATGTTACTGAGATTGAAAAAGATGAGCTGTCTTCGTATTATCCCGAATTTAAGCAGCATGAGCCATATTGCAGGTTCAGGGGCTGCGCCCATATAAGTGAGCCGGACTGTAAGGTTAAGGAAGCTGTGGAAAAAGGTGAGATAAGCCGGCTCAGGTATGATAATTACAGGCTGCTGTATGAGGAGCTTAAGGCAGTTAAGAGGTATTGAAGAGAAACTTATGGCAGGCTGTTTGGCCTGCTTTTTTAACATAAGGAGGATAAAAGCTATGCAGCAGTTCAAATTAAATGATTCACCGATTACATATTATATCAGCGGAAGAGAACAGGGTGAATGGTGTCTTTTTCTTCACGCTGCATTTGTTGACCACAACATGTTTAAAGCACAGATTGAATATTTTAAAAACAAATATAACGTGTTAGTGGTTGACATAATTGGACATGGACAGTCAACAGATACTAAAAGGGGTGACAGCATAGATAAAATGTCAGCATGGATATACGATATTATGAAAGCCGAAAATATTGAAAAAGCGCACATTGTCGGCGTTTCGTTAGGCTCTGTTCTGGCACAGGATTTTGCAAACCGATACCCCGATGCAGTAAGTTCGCTTGCTTGTTTCGGCGGATATGATATTAATAATTTTGATACGAAGATGCAGAAGGAAAATGGTTCTTCGCAGATGTTAATGATGTTAAAAGCAATGTTTTCCGTCAAATGGTTTGCAAAAGCAAATAAGAAAATATCTGCCTATACCGAGCAGGCTCAAAATGAATTTTATGACATGAATGTCAGGTTTCCGAAGAAATCATTTATGTATCTGGCGTCCTTAAACAGCATGGTAAATACACACCAGACAAAGCAAAGAACGTATCCGTTATTGATTGGGTGCGGAAAATTTGATATACCGATGGAATTGGCAGCGGTAGAAATGTGGAAAAACACAGAGCCGCAGGCTGAAGTTGTAATTTTTGAAGATGCAGGGCATTGTGTAAATATGGATGTACCCCAAAAGTTTAATGAGGTGATGGAGGGATTTTGGGGAAATAACTTATAATATCAAATATATTTGTTCTCTTGAATGTCTTTATAAAAAATAATATAATATATTAATTAACAGATACCGTGGAAAAGGATGCTAATATAAATAACCGGATAAATAAGGGGGAAATTCAAGCATGAAAAACAAGAGTATATCAAGGGTATTAGCCATAGCGCTTTCCTGCGCACTTTGTATACCGTCAAATGCAGTTTATGTTTATGCACAGCCAAATAGTAATGAAATTGAATCTGAATGTGATACTGAATCTAAATATGATACCGGGGAATTAACTGCTGATTATGAGGAGTCTGTTTCAGAAGAAATTCATGATAGTGAAAATGAAACTGAAGAGCCGGAAAGAGCAGATGCGGATATTGAATCAAAATCAGAAATTGAAGAAGCAAAGAGTGACGATATAGAAGAAATCAGAGATGTCAATGAGCAGGATGAAGAGGATTTGGCAGTTATAAATAGTGGTATTCTTGAAGAATATAATGCTCATATAATGCAGTTAAAAGAAGAGATAAAAGGTAACTTAAAAAATGATTTAACAGGATTATCATCTTCTGAAGATGAAATAAGTGAGAATAATGAATCAGATATATTAGACGATATTTCAGAAGTATGTACAGGTTCAAGGCTTGATTATATAAAGAAATATCTTGTTGCATATGGAGTTAAAACCGATGATATATATGCTTTATCTTTGAAGCTGGATAGCTATGATGTAACGTATACAATGAAATATGATAGCGTTAATGATAAAGTAGAGTTTAGGATTTTATATAGGGACACTTCATCAACGGGTATTGTTTCAGATAGTGAAACCTATTTTTATGCAGAAGATAATGCGTTAAGCCAAAGAATATTTAGTTCGTTTAAGACGGAAGGTTCACCATATTTATCATATTCAGCATATGCAGATGTTATACCTGCAGAGCTAAAGGAAGAAGACGAAATTGATTTTACAATTGAGCTTGCAGACCCTGAAGATATGCGTTCGAATTATGACCAGAATGCTGACAGTAACGGAAGTTTATTATTAGAATTGCTGCTTATAGGTATGGATACGTGGTTTGATGTATTATATAATTCAGATGTTACTATTGGTAATTTTGGATATTCATCATACAAAGCACCGGCAACAAATCACATATGGGGGGCTTCCATTAATGAAGAAGGGCGTGAATACAGAACGTGTGCTGTATGTAATGAAATAGATGAGTCGGAGCAGATTGAGGATTGGGAACTTGATACTGTTACGGGTATTAAATGGAAAATTTCCGAAGGAATTCTTACTGTTAATTATAAAGATTTTCTGGAATATGATAGTGCTCCTTGGGAGAATGCTTCAGAAGATATAACAAAATTAATTCTACTGGAAGGAGTAACAGGCTTTAGCGAAGCTGTTACATATGATTTACCCAATTTGACGGAAATTAAAATTCCGGCATCTTGTACGAATATAGAGGATGTCTGGGGCACGTTTGAGTTTAATGATAAGCTGGAAAAAATAGATGTATCATCAGGCAATGCTAAATTTCTGTCTGTTAATGGAGTATTATATAATGAAAGTGGGGAAAAACTGCTTTTTTATCCGCATAATAAACCGGACGAAGTATTCACACTACCGAATGCATGTATTGAAATAGATGATTTATATTCAAATAAAGTCAAGGAATTAAATTTAGGTTCAAACTTAAAGACTATAAATGGTTATGTAGGCGGTGAAAATGTCACTGTAATTAAAATACCTGCAACTCTGGAGAATATCGGAGGGGCTGTTTTTGATGTTACAGAAAAACTGACAAATATTATAATTGATGAAAATAACCCATATTTATGCTATGAAAACTATGCATTATTGAGTAAAGATAAAAAGATTATTTATGAAGTAATGCCTTGTAATAATACTACATATGAAATTCCGGATACAGTTGAGGAAATTTTCTCAGAGGCATTTTTTAATGATAATAAAATTCAGAATCTTATAATTTCTAAAAATGTTAAAAAAATAGGCAGCGGCGCTTTTGCCGGCATGAAGAAAATTGAAAAGATATGTCTTTTGTCAACAACTGCTCAATTTATGGGAATGCCGTTTTCCATAACCGGTAAAGATGAGGAAGGGACATTTTATGTTCCGAATGAATATTCCAAAACTTTAGTTGAAGGAATTTTGACAAGATGTAATATAAAAAACGTTAAACTTATAGTTGATACCAGTTTAGATGCCCCCGGTGATGAGCGCCAGGAGGAGGAACCTAATGATTTATTTGAAACAGCAATGCATATTGAAATGGGAGAAAAGGTTCTTGCATCAATTGGAAATAAGAATAAGAAAGATTATTATTCTATTAATAT
>CAMWKB010000149.1 GCA_947174705.1 uncultured Lachnospiraceae bacterium | reverse complement strand
TGAACTAAAATAAAATGCGCCCATCGGACCGTATGGTCTGATGGGCGTACTTTTAACATATTTATTTTCTGCAGGATATCTTCCGGCTCGTCGTCCTTTTTAATCCCTCTCGTCAACAGCGTTATTTGTATGTTCCTCCGTGCGTTCGCTTATTATATACCTTGGTCTCTGCTTAACCTCCAAATAAATTTTCCCTATATATTCCCCAAGAATTCCAAGGCAGATTAACTGAATCCCGCCGATAAAACAAATAATACAAGTCATACTCGACCAACCTGGAACAGCTTTGCCCATAATGGAGACTGCAAATGACCAGATTACGCCCACAAAACTTAAAAGCGCAATAAAACAGCCCGCACCGGTAATCAAATGTATAGGTTTAACGCTCAGACTAGTAATCCCCTCGAATGCCAAGGCAAGCATTTTAACCAACGGATAGTGGCTCTCTCCGGCAATGCGCTCATGACGCTCATAGTATACGCTTGTACTTTTAAAGCCCACCAACGGAAATAGCCCGCGCAGGAATATATTTACTTCTTTAAAATTGGAAAATTCGTTTAAGACACGGCTTGAAACCAAACGGTAATCCGCATGGTTAAAGATTGCCTCAACGCCCATTAACTTTAGTAGTTTATAAAACGTTTCGGCGCTGAATCTTTTAAAAAAAGTATCAGAATCCCTGTTGTGGCGTACGCCATATACGATTTCGCAGCCACCCAGATATTCATCTACCATCAAATCCATAGCATCTATATCATCTTGACCATCACAGTCAATAGAAATGGTTATATCACAAAGCTCTTTAGCTTCCATTAATCCCGCCAAAACAGCATTCTGATGCCCCCTGTTGCGGCTTTGTCTGATGCCGGTGTAGTGTTTATCTTCCTTAGCAAGTTTGGTAATTATTTCCCATGTTGCATCCTTAGAACCGTCATCTACAAACATTATCCGGCTATCATCACTGATTTTTCCTGACGCGTACATGGCGGTAAGCTTGTCCAAAAACATGGAGGAGGTGATAGGCAGCACCTTTTCCTCGTTATAGCATGGAATCACAATGTATAAAATCGGTTTCATGCTGATGGCTTTTTCCCGGCTCATATTAAGGCTTCCTTTCATTGTTTCATCCTATATCCATAATATAGGTTTTAGCCCCGCCATGCAAGTATTTTTCTATAAAGTCCGGGGTGAAAAAATTCATTTTTCACCCTACTCATTTTTTCTGAAATCCGCATTAATCAATCTTGAAGCATAGTCTGCGTAAGCATGCCTTCCTGCCGCAGTAAGATGAATACCATCCTCAAGATAATCATCCGCTGAATATGCATCTATACCGCTGTCCATGATAGTATTATAGTACATGACATTTTTGTCCTTATTTATATCGCATACATATCCGCAAAGCAACGAATAGTCAATCATTTTCCCATAGCCATAATCTAATGAATACGAGTCGCCTACATATGCGTCCTTAGTAAAAAACTGGCAATAATGGGGTGATATGATCATGATTTTTGCTGATGGAAAAGCATTATGCAAAGCGCCGATTGCCGCGTCCAATGCTCCTACGTACGTATGAGGCGCATCAATATTTCGCAGTTCACCATTATTGTCATACTGACTGTTCGGAATTTTTGCAAGGAAATCATTTATTCCATATTCTATTATAAAATAGTCGGTTTTGGAAAAATCGCACTCCTTAAGAATTTTTCCTGCCTGATATGGCTCAAATATTTTTGTATCAATATCTCCGAGAATTGCATGAACTATGCCGAGCAGCGATAGCGAAGTCCAGTTATCATAGTTAAACTGCTCATCCGTCATAAGCGCCGCGGTTGTTCCGCCTATCGACATATTATAGACTCTGGCATTGCAGGCCTGCGAAATCAAATAGGCCACTCCGTCATATTCACGCACATTGTCAAGAATACTATCTCCCATAAATACTATCTGCATATCGTTAGTTACTGTTTGTTCCGGCGTACTATTTTCTGCTGTATCTGTACTTCCGTTTTGATTATCCTGAGCTGATGGAGCATTTTGGGCTGTAGTATTGTCTGCGGATTTATTTTCACCGCTATCGCTTATATCACCCTGAAGCGGAATATCCGGAAGCTCATTATCACTGACACTATTGTCGTCTTCCAAATCCTTTACAATCTGGGCATTATTCTCCTCCTGAATGTCTTCCTGTACCGCAATCTGTTCCTGTTTAGCCTGCGACTGTATACGTCCGTAAATTATCTCTATCAGTGCCAAAACGCAAAATCCCGCCATAACGGCATACAGTACAAATCTTCCGTTGTTATCTCTATTACTTCTTCTTGTATTGTTCTTACCTTCCATTTATGATCATACCCCTTTCTATGTTTAAAAACGTTTGGAGAATATTAATTGTCATATACTATATATAACATACCATATTTTTCCGCATAAAAACCAAAAGCTGCTAAATATTAATCAAAGCTTTCGTTTTTCTTAAGAAATCCCAAAACGTATTCATAACAGCATATCTATTAATATTATATAAGTAATGTCAACTAAATATGTAAACAAATGGAAAAACGGCATGATATACCAGACACCGGCATACGCCGGCGAAGACAGCTATACAAAAGCATTATTATTTTTTTATATTCCTCATTACTAAAGAATAACGATATTCAAAATCCCTGCGGTTCTTTAACGCCATATTGGAGAGGATTAAGCCTGCGAAAAATGACTGAACAGCAGCCAGCCCAATAAAACCGCATACAAAAAGCGTCGGGAAACGAAGTACCAGCCCTGTCTCTATATATGAAACCAGAATTGGAATAAATAACACCACCGAAACAAATGCAAGAGCCAACGCAAGCAATCCAAAAAATCCAAACGGTTTATAATCTCTATACAGTTTGGCAATAGTACGCAACACTTTAAAACCATCGGAAAAAGTATTCAGCTTGGACTCGCTGCCCTCCGGACGGTCTCTGTAATCAACCACCACATTTTCTATCTGCATATTATTATACACCGCATGAATTGTCATCTCAGTCTCGATTTCAAAGCCTGTGGAAAGTACCGGAAAAGTCTTGACAAAACCATAACTGAACGCTCTGTATCCGGTCATTATATCCTTGATATTGCAGTTAAAGAGACTGTTAATACTGCTTCGCACAATGGTATTTCCAAAATTGTGGAAAGGCCGCTTATTCTCTGTAAAATACGTGGAAGAAAGCCTGTCCCCAATCACCATATCTGCATTGTGATTAAGTACCTTATCCGCCATTTCTCTGGCACATTCCATAGGATAAGTATCGTCTCCATCCACTATAACATAACATTCCGCCTCTATTTCACGGAACATACGGCGAATCACATTGCCTTTACCCTGCATATACTCATAACGAATTTCTGCACCGGCCTCTCTGGCACGTTCTACGGTGCGGTCTTTAGAATTATTATCATATACATAAACAACCGCCTCAGGAAGAGCTTCTCTGGCCTCCCTGACTACCTTGGCAATAGTCTTTTCTTCATTATAACAAGGAATCAGCACTGCTATCTTGTCCATATAAGTCTCCAAATCTTCTAAAATTACTTACTAAATTATAGTATATCATAAAAACATATCTTTTAAAAGCCCTGGTAGATGAAGTCTGCGGCGTTGTATTCGGGGCCGTAGCTGCCAAACAGGATTACCCAGAAAAGCAGTATATACCAGATAAGCCACCTGACAGGAAGCTTGCGGGCGGCTATCATATCACGCACTGAGCCTTTTTGCTGTAACAGGCTGACCGCCAATAAAATAAAAAGAGAAACAATCACAATAATAAGCTCCACGCCGCCAATTCCGAGATTCAGTATGGCGCCATTCCATATCACTTCAGGATTCCTTGTTGATACTGCCGATTTTAACATACGAAACGCAACCGGCACGTTTTTTGCACGGAAAAATAAATCGCCTATACATACGAGGAAAAATGTTCTGACTATGCGTATTGCGCCAATTACTTTGCTTTCCGGATTTATCTTAAGCCTTTTCATACACTTGGCACAAGGTTCTTCCAGAAGTTCCTCCATTACAATATAAAACCAGTGTAAAAGTCCTGAGCCGATTACATACTTCCACGCCCCGCCATGCCAGATTCCCACTGTGAACCACAAAATGAACATCGCCACAAACGTAGTAAACTGCTTTCCCCTCTTTTTTCCAAACTTTTTCTTCCACGATTTGTTTAAACGTGTAAAAAAACCTGAGCGTAAAAGAGGATAGAATACATAATCCTTCATCCATACTCCCAGTGTAATGTGCCATCTGCGCCAATACTCTGAAATACTTTTTGAAAAAAACGGAGTATTGAAATTTTCAGGTAGAATCAATCCGAAACTTTCCGACATGCCAAGAACTATATCCATGCAGCCCGAAAAGTCCGTATACAGCTGAAATGCGTAGAAAATCGTCGCAATCCATACATAAGCCCCCGGATAATGTCTGTATTCTCCGTAAACTTTACTGACAATAATACTTAATTTCTCAGCAATAACCAGCTTCTTAAAAAGTCCCCAGAGCATACGCTGCATGCCCCTTGTTACCCTGTTATAATCAAAAGAATGTGGGGTAAAAAACTGTTCGCCGCATTCCCTGTATTTAAGGATAGGGCCCGATATCATCGTCGGAAAGTACATTCCATAAAGCGCGAGCTTAAGCGGATTCATCTGCACTTCTGCAATGCCGTAATAAACATCAATCACATACCCAAGCAGTGAAAATGTATAAAAAGAAACCCCAAGCGGCGCTAAAAGTTTCAGACTGTGAAGTACACTGCCTTTATGTCCCATAAATTTAGCAATTCCATTTACAGTATATATTCCGAAATTAATATACTTCAGCAAAAACAAAATTCCGATATTTGCGGCAATTACCGCCATTAGCGCTACTTTTTTCCTGCGTTCATTTTCAGCCGCACCAATAATCCTGATTCCAATGTAACAGGCTGCCACCGAAAAAACGGGATACAAAATAAGCGCAGCACTGTCTGTGATTAAATAATAAGCAATGCTGCAAAGCAGTAAAAAAAGCCACTGAAGCTTCTTAGGTATTATATAATATACAATTAAAATTCCTGCAAAGAAACACAGGAAATAAAAAGACGTTATACCCATATTTAATAATCAGCTCTCCGTTGTCAGAAAAATATATAGAATATTTACAGAATAATTGATTTGTTTAAAGAAAATACGTTTTTATTATCATAGCACAGATTAAAAATCATTGTAAATATATATTTCTTAAAATTCTC
>CAMWKB010000148.1 GCA_947174705.1 uncultured Lachnospiraceae bacterium | reverse complement strand
CCCAGATAAGAAAAGAAATAGTACTTATCCTTCTCAGTTTTGGAAATAACTCCCAGAATCACTCCGGCAAATGCAAAAATTGTAACTAACAGTGCAGCGGCCCCATATTCACGCGGAACATTTCCTGCATTGCGGTAGCTCATTACAAGTGTGTAGGCTAATGTTGCAAGAGATATAATTCCCAGTATTGTTGCCATAATTCCTTTGGTGGTATGGCTTTTATTTGTAAAAATGTAGGTATTTTTACGACTCATAATAAACTCCTTTATTTCTATGTTAAAAAAGTCAGGCCGCACAGCCTGACTTTTTCAGGGGTATTCTCCCTGAAAATCCCCATTGTTATATCAGAATAATATCTTGTTTCTACCTGCTAACAGTTTGGCTCCCCCAATAATAAGGAGAATTCCGCTGGTAACTCCTATCACGAGACTTACAACGCCAACCGCAATATTCATCGCTCCGGCACCGCCCATTACTTTATATGTTCTTTCTTCCATTATGATATAATTCCTTTCCGCAAGCCCAGGGCATGCATTTAATTATTTTGCTCCGTACTGCTCATAATATGCGTCAATAGACGCCTTTAATTCATCATCAATATATACGTTCCCCTTATATGGCTTGTTGTAAAGACAGGAAACTACCTCTTCCATCGTGACAATGGCATTTGTATCAAATCCGTACTTGTCCTTAATTTCCTCAAGCGCGCTCTTTTCAGTATCAAGGCCCCTCTCCATACGGTTTAAGGATACCATAAGCCCCTTGATTTCAACATCTGCCTGTGCCTTGATGATTGGGAAGGTTTCTTCTATGGATTTGCCGGAAGTGGTAACGTCCTCAATTATGACTACTCTGTCGCCATCTTTTAGCTTGCTGCCAAGCAATATGCCGGTATCTCCATGATCTTTTACTTCCTTACGATTTGAGCAGTACCTGATTTCTTTACCGTAAAGCTCGCTTATCGCCATAGTGGTGGCAACGCTAAGGGGTATGCCCTTATATGCCGGTCCAAACAATACATCAAAATCCAAACCGTAGTGGTCATGTATTGCCTTGGCATAGTATTCGCCCAGTTTGCGAAGCTGCGCCCCTGTCACATAGGCACCCGCATTCATAAAAAAAGGAGATTTTCTTCCACTTTTCAATGTAAAGTCACCAAACTTAAGAACCTGACACTCTAACATAAATTCTATAAATTGCTGTTTGTATTGTTCCATTTTGTCATATACTCCTTTCCCAACCTAAATATACCGTTTCTAGTTTAGCATAAAAGCGGGGTGGTTTCAACAGTGGAAAAAAAATCTCAAAACCCCATTGACACGTGCAGACTATTGTGATAGTCTATCACTAATAACCAGACTATTGCAATAGTCCACAAGGACTCTAAAATTACACTGACAATTGCGAAACTTACCCGCAGAAAGGAGCCACACCACCATGAAACTATTCGATTCAGAACTCAAAATAATGGAAGTTCTATGGGAGCAGGGCAGTCTGCCCGCCCGTGATATTGTGGATGTGCTGTCTACGCGCATCGGATGGAATAAGAACACTACTTACACCGTAATTAAGAAATGCATTGAAAAGGGCGCTATCGAACGTGAAGAGCCAAATTTTTTATGTAAACCTCTCATCAGTAAAGACGAGGTCGCACAAAGCGAAACCGAGCAGTTAATTGATAAAATGTTCGGCGGCTCAAGTGAACTGTTTTTTTCATCATTTCTCAAAAACCAGGGAATTTCAGAGGAGGACGCTACGCGTCTTGCCAAGATGATTAAGGAGGCGAAATAATATGTTACATTTAAGAATGAATATGCCCTTTGCGCTGATGGCTTTATATGGAAGTCTTATGATTGTAATTGTTCTGCTTTTCCGCGCATTGTTAAGAGATAAGCTGCCCAAGTTTGTTTTTCCGGTACTTTGGTGTGTTATACTGATACGACTGCTTGTACCTTTTTCACTAAGCAGCCCACTCAGTCTGAAAATGCCTGAAGAGTTATTAGAACCATTAGCCGAATCTTCCGATTTTATCCGGGAACTTATTCAGGGTACAACTGCATATACAGGTGTAACTGAGGCCGTCGCTGTTGCTGTAGAAGATGTAGCTCAGCCACAGGAAGGAACGGAAAACAGCTACACCGAACTTTTGTTTTCAAACAGCCCGCAAAACATTGCAAGCACAACGGACAATAATACGGTTGTTTCACAAGAGCAAGTTTCTTCCTATCCAAATGATACTTACATTTACCCGGGATATTCAGCTTCACGCCTTGATATACGCCCTGTCACATTAGCTGTAGTTTATTTTATCGGCCTTTTAATAACGATTGGTATTTTATTATTCCAAAAATACAGTTACACAATGAAGTTAAAAAACCGTCTTCTTATCGAACACAACGAGACTATAAATAATATCCTCCGTGAAATGGACATGGGGCACATACTTGTCTTTACAAATGACGAAATTGCTTCGCCGTTAGTATGCGGTCTGTTTATGCCGCGCATCTATCTCCCTACCCGGATGGATTTTCAGAATACGGAGCTTCTGCGCCATATTCTCACGCACGAGGTCATGCATATAAAGCATAAGGATAACTGGATAAAGGGGTTAATGTTTATTGCGCTTTGCTTAAACTGGTACAATCCTTTAGTCTGGTTTATGTCTAAATACCTTGCTTCAGATTTAGAGTCGTACTGCGACGAAACCGTACTTAAGCAGTACAATGACGAGGAAAGCAGGAAAAGCTACGCTTTCAGCCTCCTGAGTATGGCTATTACAGGGAACCGCACTACTCTCCTTTACAGCGCTTTTTCAAAAACAGAAGTCGAAAAGCGTATTAAAAACATCCTTAATTATAAAAAAACACCTGTAATATTATTAGCAGCTGCCGTAATATTCATGCTAAGCAGCACAGTTGTATTTGCAACCGGATTGCAGGCTCCTTTTTCCTCAAGACTGACCGCATACTGCTCAAGTGATTCTTCACGCTGGGGCGTTATCGTAAACATAACACGCGATATTTCACTTGGCAAAAATCCTCAGAGACGGGCGGAAAATATCGTCTTTGATATTTTAAAAGCTGACACCAGCGAAGACCCTGAGCTTATTGAAAGCCGGATGATAGAAGCCCTGGCCAATGAATTTCGTGTAGAAAAAAGTGCATTTAGGGTTGATTTAAACCTTTGTTTAACTAACGAGGAGCGCGAAAAAGAATATGCCACATGGGAAATTAGTAAAGATAAGAATGGCTTCTTTCTATATAAAGGTGAACCCGTCAGAACTTATATTGATGAAATGGGCGGTTACTATCAATCCACAGACAAAGGTACGGTTGACATAACTATTCAAAGAGACCGATATGGAGTCATAAGTGAAGTTATAGCGCTTCAC
This sequence comes from uncultured Lachnospiraceae bacterium, assembly GCA_947174705.1. Classification (GTDB taxonomy): domain Bacteria; phylum Bacillota; class Clostridia; order Lachnospirales; family Lachnospiraceae; genus UBA3282. The sequence continues at coordinate 2,096 of CAMWKB010000148.1, read as the reverse complement.
GAAGGCGATGATGAATTTAACCGCCGTACCGACAAAGTGGAGCTAGACCTAAACTATTTCATACGTTGAAATTCGTCGAAATCTACTGATTATGTGACATGATAATTACCTTTAAAATCTCACTTTGAGGCAGGCAGCCGGGTAGAAGCGTTTGCAGGGGCAGCCGCAGCCGGATACTAATCTGTGACTATGCCTCTGGGAAGGAAATTAGAAATTCTTAACATTCCTATCCAGGCGCCCAGCAATTTCGGAACACGATGTTCCGAAAAGGGGCAGTTGAGCCATGGATGGCGAATCTGCCCCGCTTGCGTCCGTCATTCCCAACCCATACAGGAATGTTTAGAATTTCTTATTTCCGTACAACAGCATAGACACAGATTAGTATCCGGCTGCGGCTGCCCCTGCAAACGCTTCTACCCGGCTGCCTGCCTTCCCTAACTACCGCCTACTCTCATTACAAGTAAAATACACCACCTGATACTCCCCCGCAATCACTTCAAGCAACTTAAGCGCCGCCCTCGTCTTCTCCCCATCCAGATTTACAAAAGGATCGTCAAAAATAACAAATGGTTTTTCATCCTTATACATTGCATCAATTAACGCCATACGCATACAGATTCCAATCATATCCTGATATCCGGCACTTAAAAAGGCTGTATTTCTCGGCATACCCTGTTCAAGAACCGACATTTCAAGATTAGCGTCCAGCTGATAATTTTCAGACTCTATATCGCACAAAATCCCGAAATACTTATCAAAACCCTCTTTTATAGGCTGCGTGTACTTTGCTGTCAGGGATATTTTAGCCTGTTCTAAATATTGCTGCGTCTTTTTAAGAATACTAAGCTTCTTCTCATTTACATCATAAAGTTCCTGTAATTCATCAAGCCTGACTTCTGCCTCCGTAATTTCATCCCGCCTCTCCTGAAGCTCGTCGAGCTGACGGTTATAGGCTGCCATACTGCTATGATATTTTTCAATCTCCACCGAAATTGCACTAAGTTTTTCTTCGATTTCGGCAAGTGAAACCTCCTCTTCAACTTCTTTGGTGTTTTTTATTGCATCTAAAATATCATTGTTTTCCGCTTCATATTTTTCCTTAGCTTCCGCTGCCTCTTTATATTCCGATTCGGACTCAAGGCAATCTTCCCTTGCCTCCTTAATAAACTGCATGGCAGAATGTAAGTCACCTTCATATTCAATTTTAAGCTCATTAATAAAAACTCTTAAGTCTTCTGTGTTTTTCTTATACTCCTCATATGATTTTTCATAGTCGGCCTTCCGGTTCTTAAGTGTGATATATTTATCGGCCGATGACTCTAATTCATATATCAGGTTTACATAACGCGAAGCCAAGTCTGTGTTTGAATGCTGAGCATTCGTATCTTCCGCCGTATCTAAAGCTGCCTCGTTATATTCATTTGACCAAGCGCCATATCTTTGTAAAAAGGCATCCACGCCACTTCGAAGCTCATTATACCGGTTTTTAAGTCCCTCACCTTCGCCGCTCTCAGACTTTTCCAGAAGGCGTTTATAAAGTTTAACATTTTCCTTTAACTGATATAATTCTGATGTGACGCTGCTTTCTTCATATGGAATCTTGTAACTTAAAAGGAAGTGCTTAATGTCGTTTTCTACTTTATTTATTAATTCTTCGTCCTCCTCTATTTCCCGCTGCAACGCTAAGTATGGCGGAGCCGTAGAGGATGTTTGCATTGAAGAACCGCTGTAACTGTCACTCCCGGTATCGCGCTTTGCGGTTCTGCTTTTAGCAGTTGTTAAAAATATAACAATTATCGCTGCTACAATATCCGCCGCCAAAACCCCCACTCCTACAGGAGGCATCACAAAGCAAAGCAACACACCTATCAAAGCCAAAACTGCAAATAACGCCAACATAGCATATGTATATTTCCTACTGCCATTCTTTGCTGTTTCCCGCTTCTCTTCACTCCTTCTACTCTCCTCATTCGCTGCCTCCGTCATTTTCAGCATGGTAACAGTTGCTATTTTTGAACTCAGGGTATTTTTCTTCTCACCTCTAAGCGACCATGCCTTGGACATCTTATCTATCTCTTCCTCAGTCGGTACGGCAT
>CAMWKB010000147.1 GCA_947174705.1 uncultured Lachnospiraceae bacterium | reverse complement strand
ACATAATATGTATAGCATAATATGCATAGTATAATGTAAATAGCATAACATTTGACTTGATGTGTAGTTTATGATACCATTCTTAGAGCGGAATATATACGTAGATATTATATATTGTGCTCTAAGAATGTTTTTATTTATAATTGTTTGGGTTTGTTATCTTAATAACCGTTTGGTAATCACCGGTCGTTCATTTGTTGCAAAAAACGTGCGTTATTTATTTGGAGGGCACAATGTTTAAAAAATTAAGAAGTCTGTCTTTTGTATACTTACTTTTCATATGCATGCTATGCCTTACCGGCTGCGGTAAAGATGAAGCATTAGAGACATATAAAGCTGATATGGAGACTTTTTTCAGTAATATTTCGGAAATTAATGACAAAATGAATTCCATCGATGTATCGGAAGATGGTTATGTTAATCAAATTTTGGAATACCTGGACGAGCTTGATAAAGAAGTAGCATGGATGGCGGGACTTGAGGTGCCGGAAGAGTTTTCGGCGGTGGACAGTCTGGCTGATGAGGCAAGCGAAAATATGGCGCAGGCTGTTTCATATTATCATGTGGCATACGAAGGAGAAGAATATGATGCCAATATGGAAGAGGCAGCGCACGAGTACTATAACAGGGCTAATACGATTATACAATATATAATTACAATCCTGCATGGTGAAATACCGGAGGGCGAGGGCGTTACATATACGCAGGAAGATAAGATTTTCGGCGGCGGATACATGAATAAGACAGATGAAGATGAGGGTAAAACAGAGGATTAAGATAAGGCGGGTATACAAGCAATGAATAAGCAGCAATTTTTAAATCTGATAAAAGAACATCCGATATTTCTTGACGGAGCAACAGGCAGCAATCTTTTAAAAAGAGGGATGCCCGTAGGCGTATGTCCGGAAAAATGGATACTGGAAAATAAAGATGTCCTGATTGGACTGCAAAGGGAATATATCGAAGCGGGAAGCAATATAGTCTATGCACCGACTTTTTCCGCAAACCGGATTAAATTAAAAGAATACGGACTTGAGTCACAGATTAAGGAAATGAACCATGCCCTTGTAGCCGTTTCCAAAGAAGCGGCGGATGGAAAGGCTTATGTAGCAGGCGATATTACTATGACAGGTGAGCAGCTTGCGCCAATGGGGAAAATGGATTTTGAAGAGCTTATTACAATTTATAAAGAGCAGATAGGTTATCTTGTGGAAGCTGGAGTTGATATGTTGGTCGTGGAGACGATGATGAGCCTTCAGGAGACAAGGGCTGCTCTGATAGCTGCTAAAGAGGTCTGTGATTTACCGGTTATGGCGACCATGACATTTGAAACAGACGCAAGAACCTTATACGGAACCGATGCAACGACTGCAGCGATTGTATTAGAGAGCCTTGGTGCGGCAGCAATCGGAGCAAACTGCTCGACCGGACCGGATAAAATGGTTGACATAATTCGGAGCATGGCTGAGGTGACAAGTATACCGATTATCGCTAAGCCAAATGCAGGACTTCCGTCACTTGATGAAAACGGACAGACTGTTTATGATATGGATGAAGAGGAATTTGCGCAGGGCATGAAGGAAATAATCGAGGCAGGGGCTTCCATAGTCGGCGGCTGCTGCGGAACCGCGCCTTCATATATTGAAGCGCTTAAGGCCTCTGTAGGAAATATGAGGCTTAGTGAGAGAAAAGCGCCTGCGTATAGATATCTTACAAGTGAGCGGAAAACCGTGCAATTTGGGCTTGATGATAATTTCATGATAGTCGGTGAACGCATCAATCCTACCGGAAAAAAGAAATTACAAGCCGAGCTTAAAGAAGGTTCCATGGAAATGGTAATGTCATTTGCAGAAGAACAGGAGCTTTGCGGTGCAGGTATTTTGGACGTAAATATGGGTATGAGCGGAATTGACGAGAAGAAGATGATGCTTAAAGCCCTTGAAACTATAAGCGGAGTAACAAGTCTGCCGATTTCGATTGATTCAAGCCATGTAGACGTTATAGAAGAGGCTTTGCGCAGATACCCCGGCAGGGCGTTAATTAATTCGATATCTTATGAAAAGGCTAAGTTCGAGGCGCTCTTGCCGATTGCTAAAAAGTATGGGGCTATGTTTATACTGCTTCCTTTATCCGACGAAGGTTTACCTAAGAACTTAGAAGAGAAGATAGATATAATAGAAAAAATTGAAAGCCGCGCCTATGAGCTTGGTTTTCGCAAGGAAGATATTATTGTCGATGGCCTTGTCGCTACAGTGGGAGCTAATAAGACCGCGGCCATTGAAACTTTAGATACCATTCGTTATTGTAAGAAAAAAGGACTCGCAACAATCTGTGGTCTGTCCAATATTTCCTTTGGATTGCCGGAGAGGAGTTATGTAAACTCAGCCTTCCTTACAATGGCGATACAGGCGGGGCTTACTATGGCGATTGCAAATCCTTCACAGGAGTTACTTGTGAGTCTTGCATTTGCAGCCGACTTGTTGTTAAATAAAGAAGGTGCAGATATACGCTATATTGAGCTTATGGATGCCGTTAAGGAGAAACGTGAGGCGCTTGGAGAGGCTGATAATAAGAAACCTATGGGAATTCATTTTGCAGGAAATCCTGCAAAAGAACAAGCTTCAGCAGCAAATTCAGTTTCATCATCAATTACGGACAAACTGCGATTAGATGTGCTTAAAGGAAAGCAGGACAGCATTGTTGCAGACACGAAAAAGGCGCTGGAAGAGGGAAATGACCCCAAAAAACTCTTGGATGGGGCGCTGCTTCCGGCAATTAACGAAGTGGGAGAGCTTTTTGATAAAGGTAAATATTTTCTGCCACAGCTTATAGCAAGCGCTGAAGCCATGAAAGCGTCTATTGAATATTTAGAGCCGCTTCTTATGGAGAATCATTCCGGTAAAGACATGCCCACCGTAGTTATAGCGACAGTGGAGGGGGATATTCATGACATTGGCAAGAATCTTGTTACCCTTATGCTTAAGAATTACGGCTTTAAGGTTATAGACCTTGGAAAAGATGTGCCTAAGGAAAAAATCATCGAAGCCGCCAAAGAGCATAATGCACAGGTTATAGCCCTGTCCGCGCTCATGACAACAACCATGCAGCAGATGAAAAAAGTTATTGACTATGCTAAAGAAAAAGACGTAGCTGCCAAAATCATAATCGGCGGGGCAGTCATAACACAGGAATATGCCGATGAAATCGGTGCAGACGGCTATTCAAAGGATGCGGCCGACGCAGTAAAAGTGGCTAAGAGAATATTAGGAATAGAAAATAATTAGCGAGAGGAGTAAATAAGATGATAGGTGCAGAGGCAATAGTTAAATGTCTGGAAAAAGAAGGTGTAGAATATGTATTCGGATATCCGGGCGTTGCAATTTGTCCGTTTTATAACAGTATACTGAATTCCGATATAAAAACTATTTTAATTCGTACAGAACAAAATGCGGCACACGCAGCAAGCGGACTTGCGAGAGTAAGTGGAAAAGTAGGAGTCTGTGCCGTAACGTCGGGACCTGGGGCAACTAACGTAATTACCGGTATAGCAACCGCTTTTGCCGACAGTATTCCCCTTATATGTATAACAGGGCAGGTAAACAGCGAACTGCTTGGTTCCGACGTGTTTCAGGAGGCTGATATTACGGGGGCAGTGGAATCTTTTGTCAAATACAGTTATCTGGTAAAAGACGCGAATCAGATACCGAGAATTTTTAAAGAGGCTTTTTATATTGCAAATTCGGGCAGAAAAGGGCCTGTTTTAATTGATATACCAATAGATGTACAGAATATGGCGCTTAAGAAGTTTGACTATCCGGAGGAAGTCAACCTAAGAACATATAAACCTACAATCAAGGGTCATGCGGTACAGATTAAGAAGGTTGTAAACGAGCTTGCAAAAGCAAAACGTCCCATTATCTGTGCAGGCGGCGGCGTGCTTCTCAGCGGTGCGGAAAAAGAACTTCGTGCGCTTGCAGAAAAGTACAGTATTCCCGTTGTATCTACCATGATGGGAATAGGCGTCATGCCCACCAACCACCCCATGTACTACGGCATGGTTGGAAATAACGGTAAACCTTATGCCAACAGGGCTATGAATGAATCAGATTTGCTTATAATGGTCGGTGCAAGAGTGGCCGACCGTGCAGTCAGCCAACCTGACCTTATTACAGAAAATAAGATTTTGGTACATATAGATGTGGACCCGGCGGAAATCGGTAAAAATGTCGGTCCGTCAATACCGCTTGTCGGCGATGCCAAGCATATTTTTGAAGATTTTGCCAAAGAGGAAATAATCTGCAATCATGAGGATTGGATACAAACCTTAAATGATTACAGGGAAACCATGAAGCGGAAAAGAAATCCGAATCCTGATTACGTGGATCCGGCGGAATTTATCAGAATGTTATCCGAAGAGATGAACGACGATGCGGTGTATGTTGCCGATGTCGGCCAGAACCAAATCTGGTCATGTTCTTATCATATAGTTAAAAACGGCCGCTTTTTAACCACCGGAGGAATGGGCACAATGGGTTATTCCATTCCGGCAGCTATGGGCGCTAAGCTTGCATGCATGGACAAACAGGTGGTTGCCGTATGCGGTGACGGTTCTTTCCAGATGTCGATGATGGAACTTGCTACCATGCGCCAGTTCAATGTGCCTGTCAAGATTATTGTGCTTAAAAATACTTACTTAGGAATGGTCAGAGAGTATCAGCACTATAATTACAAAGACAATTATTCCGTAGTAGATTTGTCGGGTAGTCCGGATTTAGAAAAGCTGTCTATGGCGTATGACATGAAATTTATGAGACTTCATACAATGGATAAGGCACAGGAGACTATTAAGGAGTTCCTTAAAAATGATGAGTCGGTTCTTTTAGAGTGCATTATCGATCCTATGGATTTAGTTTAAGTTGAAACATCGCAGATTTTTGGGAGGGTATGTATAATGAAGAAGAAAATATATTCAGTACAGGTAGAGAATAGATCGGGTGTGCTTTGTAAGGTGTCTGGTCTGTTCTCAAGAAGGTGTTTTAACATTGATTCACTGGCTGTTGGAGAGACAGATGACCCGCATGTTTCATGCATGACGATTGTCAGCAGCGGAGACCAGAGAACCATAGAGCAGATTGAAAAACAGCTTAATAAGAAGATTGATGTAATCAAGGTTAAGACCTTTGATGAGTCTGAGAGTATAAGCAGGGAGTTAATGCTTATAAAGGTAAAATATAACAGAAGCAATAGGCGTGATATAATGGAAACCTGCGAAATCCTTAAAGCTGATATTGTGGATATGTCTAAAAATCAGATGATGATTCAGATTTGTGACGTTCCGGAGAAGATTGCGCTGCTTATTAATATGTTACAGTCCATAAGCGTAATTGAAGTAGCAAGAACAGGAACCCTGGCGCTGCCTAAGTGTGTGGATACGGAGTAAGTTTATGAGCTTGGGAAAAATAAGCATAGCAAGTTTATGATAGACTTTATATCTTGATTATGATATAC
>CAMWKB010000146.1 GCA_947174705.1 uncultured Lachnospiraceae bacterium | reverse complement strand
AGAGCACTTGACTTTTAATCAAGTTGTCTGGGGTTCGAATCCCCAGTGGCTCATTATAAAAGGATAAAGATGTAAAAAGGGGATTTGAATCCCTGTTTAATCTTCGATGCTTAGTTGAATGGAAATACTCGAAAACCTTAAAAATAAGGCTTTTCGAGTATTTTTATTATTTACAATCTTGGAATGGTATGATTTATTACAATATTTTATAGAGAAATTATAGTATATATTAATATTTTAATTAGTAGATTTCGCATAATTACTATTGACAACATAGTTAAATAGTAATATTATAAAACAAGCGTATTAAAACATATGTTGCAATACGTATGTTTTAATATATTAAGTGCAAAGGAGTTTCAATCATGCCACCCAAAGCCAAATTTACAAGAGAAGAAATAATTGCAGCAGCTTTAGATATTGCAAAAAAAAGCGGAATAGAAGCCGTAACTGCAAGAGAACTTGGAAATGTTTTGAACAGCTCGGCAAGACCGATTTTTACAGTATTTACAAATATGGATGAAGTGATATCGGAAGTGCTGAAGGCTGCAAGAGAGCTTTACAATGAATATGTTCAGGAAGGACTGAAAGAGACGCCGGCATTTAAGGGCGTTGGCATGTCCTATATTAAATTTGCCATGCATGAAGAAAAATTATTTCAGCTTTTGTTCATGTGTGAGCAGGAGGAAGTAAAGGATATTGACAATGTTTTGGAAGCAATTGATGAAAATTATGAAATTATTTTGAAATCGGTGAAGGATTTGTATAATCTGAGCGATGATGAGGCATTGGGACTTTATCAAAATATTTGGATTTATACTCATGGAATTGCTACGCTGTGTGCAACTAAGGTGTGTAATTTTACGGAAGAAGAAGTCAGTAGAATGTTAACTGAGGTTTTTACGGGCTTATTAATTAAAATCAAGAAAGAGGCTCATTCTGATAAATAAAAGGAGGATTAACATAAGAATGATTAAGGCAGAAAATATTAAGAAATCCTATGGAAGCAGGGAAAACCGCTTTTCGGTTTTAAAAGGAATATCACTGACAATAGAGGATGGAGATTTCATAGTTATTTTGGGTGCATCCGGTTCCGGTAAATCGACGTTATTAAATATTATATCGGGCTTGGAGAAAGCGGATGAGGGCGTTATTGATTTTGACGGAACAAAAATTGAGAGTTTGTCGGAGGAGAAGCTGACGGAATTTAGGAAAAAATATGTTGGATTTATTTTTCAACAGTATTATTTACTGCCGAATCTGAATGTGGATAAGAATGTAAAGATGGGAGCCGATTTAGCAGGAAATAAGGATTATAGGGAAATGATCCAGGCAGTAGGCTTGGGAGAAAAATTACAAAAATATCCGCATGAGCTCAGCGGTGGCGAACAGCAGAGAGTGTCGGTAGCAAGGGCGCTTGCTAAAAAGCCTGAAATCCTTTTTCTGGATGAACCGACTGGGGCGCTGGATGAAGAAACGGGGCGGCAGGTCTTAGACTATATTTGTGAGCTTCAGAAAAAGTATCACTTTTCAATATGCATGGTTACACACAATAGCAACATCGCAGAGATGGCTAAGAAAGTCGTTAAGATGAATTCAGGAAGAATTGTAGATACTTATACCAATGAAGTACAGAAAAGTGCTTATGAAATAGAGTGGTAGTAATAGTAGAAAAAGTGGAAGCGATATTAATAAGAAGAAAATAGTTTACATAATAAGGTGATTTATATGATAATTGGAATAAAAGACGGAATGAAATTAATAGGGATTTTTGTAATGTCATTTTGCGCGGTGTTTGTGTGTACGCTTTTTTTGAATTATAACATGGATTTTGCAGGTATAAAGGAGCAGATTGCAGGGCCGGAGCTTATGGTGCTGTTTGATGCACTGCTTGCGACCGGAAAGGTGGTTAGTGCGCTGGCAGGAGGGTGTCTTTTATTAACTTCGGGAATTATGTTGGTTTTTTATATCAGAAATTATATTGATACCCATAAAAAGGAATTGGGGATTTTAAAAGCGCTGGGATATTCCAACCTTAGAATTGCCAAGGATTTTCAGATTTTTGCGCTCAGTGTTTTTGCCGGAACAGCACTTGGTTTTGGCGGCGCTTTTTTGATGATGCCGGAATTTTACCGTACGCAGGGAAAAGACGGACTGCTCCCGGAAATAACGCCGCATTTTCATCCGATGCTGGCTGTTGAATTGATTATTTTACCTACTGTGGCGTTTGCTCTGCTGGCAGTTGGTTATGCGTGTATTCAGTTAAGGCGGCCTGCTATAGATTTATTAAAAGAAAGGTTTAGTATGCCAAGAAAACCGTTTAGAGGCAAGGCAAAAGAAGATACTTCCGCAGACGGAATTCCTTTTCTAAAAGAGGTGCAGTCGGCGACGCTTCGCAGTAAAAAAACGCTGGTATTTTTTGTGACTTTTGGTTCTTTTTGTTATTCTTCAATGATGCAGATGTCGGGAAGCATGGATGAGCTTGCAAGTGAGATGTTCGCGTGTATGGTTTTTATGATTGGGGTGCTTCTTTCCAGCATAACGCTTTTACTGGCAATTACTACGGTTGTGCATGGTAACACAAAGACAATTGCCATGATGCGGGTATTTGGATATACCCATGAGGAGTGCAAAAAGGCGGTGCTCGGAGGATACCGGCCTTGGGCATATATTGGTTTTGTTATTGGCAGCATATACCAATATGCAATTTTAAAAATAATGGTTAGCGTTGTCTTTAGGGACTGGGATAATGTGCCGGATTATAAATTTGATGTAAAAGCATGTATAATAGTATTGATTTCTTTTACAATACTATACGAATTGATAATGTATTGTTATGCAGGGAAGATTAAAAAGGTATTGCTTAAGGAAGTTATGATGGAATAATTTTAAAAATATAATATAAAAAGCGCAAGCCATAAAAGTCTGCGCTTTTTTTATTATAGAAATCAATGCCTTAATATAATAAATATTCAAGTATCAATTCTTATTCTTATACTCTAACGCTGCCTTAACTAAGCCCCTGAACAGAGGATGCGGCCTGTTAGGTCTGGATTTAAGCTCAGGGTGGGCCTGAGTTGCAACGAAAAACGGATGGTCAGGTAATTCGCACATTTCCACAATCCTGCTGTCGGGAGACAGACCCGAAAGTTTCATACCATTTTCTGTTAAGACGCTGCGGTAGTCATTATTTACTTCGTAGCGATGTCTGTGACGTTCATGGATAGTAGTTTCACCGTATAACTCATATGCCTTAGAGGACTCGTCCAAAATACAAGGATAGGAACCAAGTCTAAGTGTGCCGCCAATATCTTCAACGTCACTCTGGTCAGGCATTAATGCAATTACAGGGTGAGTTGTGCTGGGATTTAATTCAATACTATGGGCGTCATTATATCCGATCACATTTCTTGCAAATTCTACAATTGATAACTGCATGCCAAGGCATAAGCCCAAGTAAGGAATCTTATTTTCCCTTGCATAACGGATTGCATGAATCATACCTTCGATTCCTCTGTCGCCAAAACCGCCCGGAACCAAAATGCCGTTTACATCGTGCAGAGTATCCACTACATTGTCTGCAGTAACGGTTTCCGAATCCACCCACTTAATATTTACAACGCAGCGATTAGAGATACCGCCGTGTTTAAGCGCTTCCACAACACTTATATAGGCATCGTGAAGCTGTGTATATTTACCTACAAGGGCAATAGTAACTTCATCGGTAGGTGTACGAAGCGACTCTACCATAGCTTTCCAGTCAGTCAGATCAGGTTCGGGAGAATCTAGTTTCAGACATTCACAGGCAACCTGAGCCAAATGTTCTTTTTCCATAGTAAGAGGAGCTTCATATAAATATTCAACATCCAGATTTTGCAGTACGCGATTGTTTGGTACATTACAAAACAGGGCAATCTTATCTTTTAATCCCTGATCCAATTCGTATTCGCTGCGGCATACTATAATATCCGGCTGAATACCCATCCCCTGCAGTTCTTTAACGCTTGCCTGGGTAGGCTTGGTTTTCATTTCCTGTGAAGCCCTCAGATAAGGAATCAGTGTAACATGAATTAAAATAGCATTCTCGCGTCCTACTTCATGCTGAAACTGACGGATGGATTCAAGGAAAGGCTGGCTTTCGATATCACCAACGGTTCCACCCACTTCTATAATGGCTATTCTGGTCTCTGAATCCGTAAAATTGCGATAAAATCTGCTCTTAATTTCGTTTGTAATATGTGGAATGACCTGAACGGTTCCACCGCCATAATCACCGCGGCGTTCTTTTTGAAGAACTGACCAATATACTTTACCGGTTGTTACATTGGAGTTCTTGTCCAGATTTTCATCTATGAATCTTTCATAATGTCCTAAATCCAAGTCGGTTTCGGTGCCGTCTTCCGTAACAAAAACTTCACCATGCTGTATAGGATTCATGGTGCCGGGATCGATATTAATATAGGGATCAAATTTTTGCATGGTTACTTTGTAACCGCGAGCTTTTAATAATCTGCCTAACGATGCGGCCGTAATGCCTTTACCAAGTCCGGAGACAACGCCGCCCGTTACAAATACGTATTTTACTGCCATATTTTCCTCTTTTCTTAGAATGTATTTCTTGTATCATTATACAATGCAGGAATGTGAAAAATCTACTATAAAAGTAAAATTTAATAAATATTTTTGGGAAAAATAAAAATACCCTTGGAAATACGGTATATAGCATTTCCAAGGGTATAAATTTCTAATGAGATATACTAATGAAACATCCTGGTGATTAATCCATCCTGTTCCTGACGTTTCTTCTGCATCATGATGCTATACTCATACAAAAGAGCCTTTTTTTGTTTCTCCGTCACTGCCTTAGGTATATCAAGGTCTTCTAAACGGCTTCTTGAACTAAGCTGGGAAAGTGAAGAAGACATATTATAATTGTAAGTATGCTCAAGGCGGTTAGTTGAAGCGCCAAAGCTGCTTCGCTGTGATGATACCATATCTAACGCCTTGTCAATAGCATCCAGATTAAAATCTTTGGAAGTTACATCCAAATCTGCGATACCAAGAGCCTCTAAAGTAGAGTTTACCATCTGTATTCTCGTACCGCCGCCGCTTGGATTGGTTGCCAGATTCATATCTGCCATACTGCCATCTAACAGGGTCTGTTCATTTAAGGAAGTATCCTTAGCCAGAGACTGAATACCATCTTTAAGCTGGTTGATTTCATTCTGATAAATTCGTTTATCGGAATCAGAAGCAATGCCATTCATGGATTTAATAGCAAGTTCACGGATTCTCTGTAAATAATCCGATACACCGCTTAATGCACCTTCTGCAACATTTAAAACTCCAATGCCCGACTTTGCATTCTGGGCTCCGACATTAAGACCGGTTTCTTCCCGTTGTAATCTTTTGGCAATGGCAAGACCTGATGCATCATCTGCTGCAGAATTAATTCTTTTTCCACTTGAGAGATGAGAATAGGAATTAAAAAGTCCGCGGCTGTTTATTGACATATTGCTCATAACTGCACCTCCTTCCGTATGCACAATTCTCCGATTTTTCTATTTTATATATTATACAG
>CAMWKB010000145.1 GCA_947174705.1 uncultured Lachnospiraceae bacterium | reverse complement strand
ATATTATTAAAAATAAGAAGGTTGTCCGAAAGGACAGCCTTTTTATGGTAAAAGAGGATTTACGCATCATGGCAACCTGGAATTCAAGAGGTCTGCGGGGTTCCACTTTGGAGGAACTGATAAACCGCACTAATGAAAAATATTTAGAAAACGGACTGGCCTTAATTCAAAAAATACCAACCCCGATTACTCCAATTAATATTGATAAGCAAAGCCGGCATATAACCCTTGCGTATTTTGAGCAGAAAAGTACGGTGGACTACATAGGCGCGGTACAGGGGATTCCGGTCTGTTTTGACGCCAAGGAATGTGCGACTGATACTTTTGCTCTGCAGAACATTCATGAGCATCAGGTTGACTTTATGGGTCAATTCGAGAAACAAAAGGGCATAGCCTTTTTCCTGATTTACTACACTCATAAGGATGTGTTTTATTATCTGCCTTACGAAATGCTGCGCTTTTTCTGGGATAGGGCAAAGGAGGGCGGCAGGAAGAGCTTCAGGTATGATGAACTTAATCCGGAGTATATTTTACCGAAGAAACATGGAATTTTAGTGCCTTATCTGGACATGCTTCAGAAAGATTTAGATGACAGGGTGGATTAAAAGTGTTAAAGTATGTCTGTGGGATTAAATTATATGCAAATAAAGGAGTATCATACTAATAATGAGTAAACAGCTGGTACATACACCTGAGGGTGTGAGAGATATTTATGGTGATGAGAGGGAAAGAAAGTTAGAGGTTGAGAGTCTTCTTGGGGAACGTATTCATTCTTATGGATATCGCGATATACAGACCCCTACCTTTGAGTTTTTTGACGTGTTTTCTAAGGAAGTGGGTACAACCCCTTCTAAGGAGTTATATAAATTTTTTGATAAAGAAGGCAATACACTTGTACTGAGACCGGATTTTACGCCGTCTATTGCAAGATGCGCCGCTAAGTATTTCATGGATGATGATGTGCCTATACGTTTTTGTTATAAGGGAAATACTTTTACCAATACATCCAATCTGCAGGGTAAGTTAAAGGAAACCACACAGATGGGAGCAGAGCTTATAGGGGATGATTCCGTTTTTGCGGATGCGGAGATGATTGCAATGACTATAGAATCGCTCCATCATGCAGGATTAAAGGATTTTCAGGTGAGTATAGGCAATCTTGAGTACTTTAAGGGAATCTGCGCGCAGGCAGGCTTAGACGAAGAGACGGAGCTTACGCTTAGAGAGCTTATTTCTGGTAAGAATTATTTTGGCGCGGAAGATTTGCTTACGCATAAGAATGTAGAAGAAAAGGACAGAGAAGCGTTATTAAAAACCAATGATTTATTCGGCTCTGTGGATGCGCTTGACGAGGCGGAGAAGTTAGTCAATAATGAACGTTCCAAACATGCTATTGACAGGCTTAAGAAGGTATATCAGGCACTTTGCGATTACGGAGTGGAAAAATATGTTTCTTTTGACCTGACAATGCTTAGCAAGTATAATTATTATACGGGAATTATTTTTAAGGGTTACACCTATGGCGTGGGTGATGCGATTGTCAAGGGCGGAAGATATGATACACTGCTTGGACGCTTCGGAAAAGAAGCGCCTGCGATTGGCTTTATGATAGAGGTGGACGAGCTGCTTTTGGCAATGGAGAGACAGAATGTAGTTATAGAATGTCCGGAAAAACGTATACAAATGTACTATAATAAAAATGATTTTAAGGATAAGCTAAAGGAAGCAAAAAAGCTTCGCGCTGACGGCTGGAATGTCGAGCTTTTACCGAATAACGAATAGGAGAGACACTGATAGATGAGTGAAGACAGATATCTTACCTTTGCGTTGGCGAAGGGAAGGCTTGCAAACAAGACTATGGAATTACTTGAAAAAATCGGAATTACCTGCGAGGAGATGAATGATAAGACTTCCAGGAAACTGATTTTTGTAAACGAGGAGAGGAAACTTAAATTCTTTATTTCTAAAGGAACGGTTGTGCCGACTTACGTAGAGTATGGTGCAGCGGATATCGGTGTGGTAGGCAGCGATATAATCATGGAAGAAAACAGGCGTGCTTATGAGGTCCTTGATTTAGGCTATGGAAAATGCCGTATGTGCGTTTGCGGACCTAAGTCTGCGGAGGAGCTTTTAAAACATCATGAAATGATTCGTGTGGCAAGCAAGTATCCAAACATTGCCAAGGACTATTTTTATAATAAAAAGCATCAGACTGTAGATATAATCAAATTAAACGGTTCTGTGGAATTAGGACCGATAGTAGGGCTTTCCGATGTTATTGTGGATATCGTGGAGACCGGTTCGACGCTTAAGGAGAACGGGCTTGAAATACTTGAGGAAATCTGTCCGTTGTCTGCGCGTATGATAGTTAATCAGGTGAGTATGCAGATGGAGCCTGAGCGGATTAAGAAGCTTATTACGGAGCTTAAGGCGCATGTATAATATTGAGATAGGAGAATAGAAACTGTGAAAACCGTAAAATTAACTGCCGAAACCCAGAAAGATTTATTAAACACTCTTTTAAAAAGGAGTCCTAATAATTATACCCAGTATGAAGAAACAGTTGCAGAAATTGTCAGTAATGTAAGGGAAAACGGAAATAAGGCTGTTTTTGAATATACTAAGGAATTTGATAAGTGGGATATAAACGAGACTAACATAAGAGTGAGTGAGTCTGAAATCGAAGAAGCATATTCTAAGACAGATGCAGAGTTTATAGAAGTGCTTAAACGTTCTGCCGCTAATATTGATGCGTTTCACCGTAAACAATTACATAACAGCTGGATAGATACAAAACCGGACGGTTCAATTCTTGGGCAGAAGATTCTGCCTATTGCGGTTTCCGGCGTATATATACCGGGCGGAAAGGCGGCTTATCCAAGCAGTCTGCTTATGAATGTAGTGCCGGCGAAGGTTGCAGGCGTTAAGAAAATAATTATGACAACACCGGCAGGCGCGGACGGAAAAGTTAATCCGGCGACTCTTGTTGCAGCTAAAATTGCGGGAGTTGATGAAATTTATAAGGTCGGTGGGGCACAAGCGATTGCCGCTATGGCTTTTGGCACTGAAAGTATCCCGAAGGTGGATAAAATCACGGGACCCGGCAATATTTTTGTGGCGCTTGCTAAAAAAGCCTGCTTCGGTTACGTTGGAATTGATTCGATTGCTGGTCCCAGTGAGATTCTTGTAATTGCTGATGAGAGCGCTAATGCAAGATACGTGGCTGCGGATTTGCTTTCACAGGCAGAGCATGACGAGCTTGCAAGTGCGATTCTGGTTACGACAAGCGAAAAGCTGGCAAAAGATGTATCGGCGCAGATTGATGGCTTTTTACAGGAATTGTCAAGAAGTGAAATTATAGAGAAATCCTTGGAGCAGTACGGTTATATATTACTTGCTGATTCAATGGATGATGCGGTGGCTGCCGCAAATGCGATTGCATCCGAGCATCTTGAGATTCTGACAAAGGACCCGTATAACGCGATGACTAAGATTGAAAATGCCGGAGCAATCTTCATAGGGGAATATTCTTCGGAGCCGCTTGGAGACTATTATGCAGGTCCTAATCACATATTGCCGACAAACGGAACTGCAAGGTTTTTCTCACCGCTTAACGTGGATGATTTTATGAAAAAGACAAGCATTATTTCTTATTCTAGACAGGCACTTGAAGCCGCTCATAAGGATATTGAGCTGTTTGCGAATAAAGAAGGGCTTACGGCGCACGCTAATTCGATTAAGGTAAGATTCGAATAGAAGGGATGTGATATTATATGGCAAGGACAGCAACAATTAAACGCAAAACTAAAGAGACGGACATTGCTTTATCGCTTGAACTGGACGGAAAGGGAAAAGGCAGGATAGAGACTGAAATAGGGTTTTTTAATCATATGCTGGAAGGTTTTGCCAAGCATGGTTTCTTTGATTTAACGGTATCGGTTCATGGAGACCTTGAGGTGGACGGACATCATACGGTCGAGGATACAGGTATAGTGCTTGGACAGGCAATCAAGGAAGCTGTTGGGAATAAAGCAGGTATTAAAAGGTTTGGCTCATTTTTACTGCCTATGGATGACGCTCTGTGTTTATGCGCCATAGATTTATGCGGCAGACCCTATCTTAATTTTGACTGCGATTTTAAGTCGGAGCGCGTGGGAGAATTGGAGACCGAGCTTGTTAAGGAGTTTTTCTATGCGGTGTCCTATAGTGCAGGCATGAATATACATATCAAGATGCTTTCCGGAGAAAATGCACATCATATGATAGAAGCAATGTTTAAGGCGTTTGGAAAGGCGTTGGACGAAGCAACGTGCAAAGATGAACGGATTACCGATGTACTCAGCACAAAAGGAAGTTTGGCGTAAAGAGAGGAAATATAATGTACAAAAAATTAATACCGTGTATTTATTTGTATAAGGGGAATGCAGTTAAAGGTTTTTCAGATAATACGATTATTAATACAAATCCTGTGGCGCTTGGGAAGTTTTATGGGGATAATAATGCGGATGAGCTGATTGTTTATGATTTATCGGATAATGATGCGGAGCATGAAGAGGCGCTTGATATTATTAAAAGTATATGTTCGGAGACGGAAATTCCGGTGATTGGTGCGGGAAACGTACATCGTATGGAGGATATTAAGAAGCTGCTTTATGCAGGCTGTAAAAAGGCTGCGCTCAATTACTCCAAGCAGGAAAATATAGAAATTACCGCAGAGGTTTCCATGAAATTCGGCAAGGATAAGATTGTTGCCTGTATTTCATCGGCGAATGAAATTATTAAAAATGAGGAAATTATCGGGGAATATGTGGAAGAACTTATTCTTGTTAAGGAGCATGGCATCAAAGAAGCAGCTTCAATTTCCAGATTTCCTATGATTATATCGGTTCCGGAAGTTTCTTTGGATAAAATTCTGGAAATGCTTTCTAAGGAGAGTATCTGCGGTATTTCGGGAAATGCAATAAATGAAAATGCTAAAGAGCTTTTGGCAATCAAGTCACTTTGTCAGGCTAACGGCATTGCGGTAAATACTTTTGAAGCAAAGATTCCATGGAAAGATTTTAAATTAAATTCTGACGGACACGTAGCGGTAGTTGTTCAGGATTATAAGACAGATGAGGTTCTTATGGTTGCTTACATGAACGAAGAAGCGTACAATATGACGCTTAAAACCGGTAAGATGACCTACTATAGCAGAAGCCGCGATGAACTTTGGGTAAAAGGTGAAACCAGCGGGCATTATCAGTATGTTAAATCTTTAACAGCCGACTGCGACAAAGATACGATTCTTGCGAAGGTCTCACAGATTGGAGCGGCGTGTCATACAGGCTCTCATTCCTGCTTTTTTAATGAGATTATGAGCAGGGAGTATGAGGTTGATAATCCGCTTAAGGTGTTTGAGCAGGTATTTGGCGTTATTCAGGATAGAAAGCTGCATCCGAAGGAAGGCTCTTATACAAACTATCTTTTTGATAAGGGAATAGACAAGATTCTTAAAAAGTTAGGTGAAGAGGCAACCGAAATCGTTATTGCGGCTAAGAACCCCAATGCCAATGAGATTAAATATGAAATCTCCGATTTCCTTTATCACATGATGGTACTTATGGTGGAAAAGGGCGTTACATGGGAGGAAATTACTACTGAATTGTCCAAAAGGTAGACTATGTAGTATATAAG
>CAMWKB010000144.1 GCA_947174705.1 uncultured Lachnospiraceae bacterium | reverse complement strand
TCTTCATTTTCTTATTTCTCTCCTTTGATAATCCGACTTGTTCAATCAGCATCTTTGCACGCTCTTTGGCCACTGCCGGACGAAGTCCTTTAATCGAGGCAATATATAGAAGATAATCCCAAACCGTAAAATCCGGATAAAAGCCAAAATCCTGCGGTAAATATCCCAAAAGCCTGCGGTATTCGCCATCCATGCCAAAAATATCCTTCTCATCACAGTAAATCGCACCGGCGCTTGGTTTAAGCAGCGTACATAACATCCTCATAAGCGTTGTCTTTCCTGCCCCGTTTACGCCAAGAAGTCCATAGACCCCACTGGTCAATGTATAAGACACATCGTCTACTGCCGTAACTTCCTTATAATTTTTGGTAAGCCTTTCAATTCTTAATTCCATGACGACGCCTCCCATACCTTTTCTAAATTTTTCTGTCCTCTGACAATACTGTATACTAAGTAAAAAAGCGACGCTATAAGTATTACAGCCCATATGGGTGCGGAAATCGCGTTATAAACTCTTTCGCTTAACACCACCTGTACCCATATAAAAATCCAAAGCACACACCAGCCTATGGCAAACGTCTCTGAGTTTTCCAATTTACTATATAAAGTTCCAAAGCAGATGCAGCAGCTCACATTAAAAGGTATAAAAAACTGAATTGTAAACTCCCATATCCCCATCCTTGCAGTAAACGAAGCCGCAGCCAGAAACACACTCAGCAGTACTAAATCCACAAAGCCAAAAACCATCAACCGCGCGGCATAAATCTGCCTGAGATTATAATAAGTTGTACCCTCCACCTCCATTGCTGTATAACTACGGTTCTTCCACAATTCAGGCACAAGCAGCACTACAAAAAGCGGTGCCGCCACTCCCATGCTTCGGTGAGCAATAAATAAACTGCTCCCCGCATTCTTCAAAATCCACCAGAGCAAAAGTAATACCGCCCCCTGAAGCACCCACAGGTATTTGCGGATATACTGACTCTGCTGATATAAAAACTCAAGGCGGGAAAGCCTGCTCTCCCCCTCCGCTTCATAAAATGTCTTCTTCGACACTTCAACAGCCCTGCTTATCATGGCCTCGTCTATAACGCATTCAGACTGCTTTTTACAAAAATCTTTAATCCGCTTATCCGATTCTCTCATAAGACATTCTCCTTTCCAAGCCAGGCAGATAAAATTTCCCTTGCCCTCTTAACCCTGTACTTTACCAATGGAAGGCCGATGCCTAAAATCTCCCCGATTTCCTTCTGCTTTATTTCCTGAAAAAAGAATAAAATAGCGACTTCCCTTAACTCCTTCGGTAACTTTTCGACTGCCGCACAGACGTCTAATCGTTCATTTATTTCTTCAATTACGCAGTCTTTCTTTTCGGGCAATTCTTCCATTGTAAGCTCGCTTTTTTTCTTGTAATAGTCCTTACAGACATTAGCAGCAATTACATACAGATAATTTAATGCTTTTCCATAATGCCTGTACTGACCAAGCGTCCCGAAAAATTTAGCAAAAGTCTCCTGCGTCATATCCTCCGCATACCCATAATCCCTGATATGCAGCCTGCAATATCGGAAAATTTCCGGATAATACTTCCGCACGAAGACATCTATCGCCTGTTCGTCGCCCATTTTCATTTTCTGAATAAGTAGAAAATCTAAATCCATTCTCCGTTCCTCTCATTGGTAATCGAAAGCGCTTTCTATATAGTATAACGATAATGGACTTAAAAAAGATAGGATAAGATAAAAGATTTTAAATTGTTTATTTGCTCCTTTTTACTTGCAGTTTTTCCTGTGCGCCTTAAGTTTCTTCATAGCCCAGTCATAGTGACTCGACGTATTGCTGATAAAATAAGAGCCTAATACACTTCCTCCAACCCATTTATATACGCCCTTTGTAAACAGCTCCTCATCTGAAAAACTTTCTGCCAGTTTCATTACTTCATTATGAGATTTTTCTAACATATCTTTCGCCTGCTCCAAAGTCGTGTCCTGATGCTTTTTCCAAAATTCCACATTCATGGCACCGTAGGTTTTCCAGTTGTACGGTTCCGGTATGAAGGGCTTGTTATCTCCGTTCATATTTGCAGGCAGCCAGTTAAGGAGAAGCTGATGCCATTCATAGAGGTGTATTAATATGTCACGAAGGTTCTTGTCGCGCTTCCAGTGGGCTTCCTTCTTTTTTTCATCTGCAGAAAAATCGAAAGGGGTTGAGAGTTCTTCGCTCGTTAATGTGGAAATAAGGTCGTTCATTTTTTGGTAGTTGGTTGATGCGGCGTATAGTAGGCCGGCTTTTGTGGTTGGTCTGCTCATGTTGAGGTCTCCTTTTCTTAAATTTTGTGTTAGGATTCGGGTGTCAAAAGGTACAATGTAACTTCTGACACTCTATTATTATACGAAATATTTCTTGACACCATATGTCATATTTAATTTTTTCATATTTTGTTCTTTTCATATATTAATCTTGCCTGCTCTGCTAAGATATCCCTTAGATAAATTGGTCCGATTACTTCTACCTGTGTTCCGAAAGAAAGCAGGAATCCTATAAGCCATGCATCTTCGGGCATCTGCGCTGAGACAATTAAATCTCCGTTTTCCTGCTGCCTGACCCATGTTTTATCAAATTCATCGTAGACACGATATGCCATTTCTTTTGGGAAGCGGAGCGTTATCTGGTTGTAGTTTTGCGGTTGGGGGTCCTTTTCAATCGGCATGGGCTTATGAATACAATCATCATCCAAAACCTCCCAGTCTAAAATGCGGCTCAGTTTGAATAAACGATAGTCCTGCTTTTTTGTACAATATGCCTGCATATACCAAGCCCTGGACTTGTATACAAGCTTCAATGGTTCTACAACTCGTTCGCTTACTGTTTCGTCTGAACCAGCATAAGTAATGTTTACATTTTTGCGATGAATGACAGCTGATTTTAACGATTCAAATTTTTCGTTATCATTCTGACTGCCGCTCCACCTTGAGAAGTCCACTTCTATCCATTTTTCCGAATTTATATTAAAAAGCGCAGAAAGCTTATTCAGCACATCGCTGTTATTTATGCTTTGTATAGCGCTTATGCCCTGTAATGAAGTCAATATTTCCTGCTTTTCTTCATCGGATAATACGACCTTGTCCAGAACAAAATCATTCATTATATATATACCGCCATTTCGGCCTGTCTTTGACCAGACAGGGATACCCGATTGGCTGAGTGTATCAATATCCCGGTAGATTGTTCTGACAGATACTTCAAACTTCTCTGCTAATTCCCAGGCTGTTGCCTGTCCTTTATCAAGAAGGTAATAGACGATTTTAAATAATCTGCTTTCATGCATAGGAAGTTCCCCCTAAAGTATATTTCACAGTACAATTTTATTATAGCATTTATTAACAAAATATAATAAAATGATTAAAACGATGCGAAGGGGGTATTTTTATGGGTAACAGTAACAAGATTAATGAAATTAAAAAGATATGCGAGGAAAAACAAATCCGTATGATCGATTTTAAAATGACCGATATCGACGGACGCTGGCGTCATATCACAATTCCGGTTGAGCGTTTCGGGGAAGATACATTTACGCAGGGAATAGGTTTTGACGGCTCCAATTACGGATATGCGCCTGTTGAAAAAAGCGATATGGTCTTTTTGCCGGATCCCGATACCGCTTATGTGGACCCGTTTGCCGAGGTTCCAACTCTGACTATGTGTGGCAACGTATGCACAATCGGCAATGGCGAAAACAAGCCTTTTGACCAGTATCCGAAAAACGTAAGTCTGCGTGCGGTTGAATACATGAAAGAACAGGGTATTGCAGACCGGATGATAATAGGACCGGAGTTTGAATTCTATTTATTCGATAACGCGCGTTATGAATTATCGCCACAGCAAAGCGGATACAGCATAGACACAAGACAGGCTGACTGGAACTGCCGTCTGGATACTGCCGGAAATAACGGTTATGAAGTGCCTTATCAGGGCGGCTATCATATTGCGGCGCCTCAGGATGTCGGATATGACCTTCGCAGCAGGATGTGCATGATGATGGAAGACTGGGGTATACGCGTAAAATACCACCATCATGAAGTAGGCGGTCCCGGACAGATGGAAATCGAAGTGGAGCTTGCAGACATGCCCGCAATGGCGGACAACACCATGATAATAAAATATATAATTAAAAACCTTGCCGCAAAAGAAGGCAAAACGGCAACCTTTATGCCCAAACCCATATATCAGGAAGCCGGCAACGGTTTACATGTACATATGCTGCTGCAAAAGGACGGACAGCCTTTATTCTATGATGAGAACGGCTATTCAGGTCTGAGCAAGACCGCTCATTATTTCATGGGGGGACTGCTTTCCCACATTGCATCCTTATGTGCATTCACTAATCCGTCCACAAATTCTTTCAAACGCCTTGTACCGGGCTTTGAAGCGCCTGTTACAGTTGGCTATGCAACCTCGAACCGAAGCGCAGTCATCAGAATTCCTGCTTATGCCAAGACGCCTGAGGCAAAGCGTTTTGAACTGCGTAATCCTGACGCGACGGCAAATCCGTATTTTGCTTATGCCGCAATCCTGATGGCAGGGCTGGACGGCATCGAAAAACAGATTGACCCGTCGGCAAACGGATGGGGACCTTACGATTTCAATCTCTATACGCTTTCCGAAGAGGAACAGAAAAAAATCAAGGGGCTACCAAAATCATTGGATGAAGCGCTACTTGCACTCGAGACGGACCATGATTATCTTACAAAAGGCGGCGTCTTCCCACAACGTCTTATCGACATCTGGGTGTCACGCAAACGCGCCGAATTGCGCAAAATGGAGCAGATTCCCAATCCTGCTGAGTTTAAGATGTATTATGATTTATAAAAAGATAGACAGTCATGATATATTCGATATTTCATCTATTGTATATTCAAAAATACATACTAAAATAATCATTGAAATCCTATATCCATTATGTTAATATTAGACATAGGAAAAGCACCCACTCCAAAGTGGATGCTCCCAAACAGTTTACTTTGTCCTAACGGACATCGCCTCTCTGTGGGTCAGACAGAGAGGCATTTTTATTTCTTGTTCCTCTTATCGAGAAAGGCAAGAAACGCGACAATCAAGCTTCCAAAGGTTGCTAACAAAGTTAGTATTCCTATAAAAATGGATATAATCTCAAAAGCTGTCATATCACGCACCCCCTTTCCTATGTATTCCTGATAAAATCAAGATATTAGTTCGGGAGTATGCCACTCTGTCATGGGTACTTTCCTCGGAATAGATTACTTTTCCGATGGCTCATCACCATGTTTATAATCATAACATTATCAATTCAAAATTTCAATTATTTATTATCGTTTTTAAGTAAAGCATTCACTCTGAAAAAATAAATATTTCCTCAATCGGCGCCCCCACTGCTCTGGATATATCTATCGCCAATTTCAACGATGGATTATACTGTGCCTTTTCCAACCGCATAATAGTTTCTCTCCGAACTCCTACTAAATTTGCCAACTGCTCTTGCGTCAATTCTTTTAACAGACGATACTTTTTCAATTTGCATTCAAACTCTGCCATATCAATTATTCCTTATTATCCTCTTCGCTGTGGTATTTGTTTTTACATAATTTGTATTATTATTCACTTTTACCATCTTCGCCGTAGTATTCGCTTTAATATATTCGTCATCTAAATATTTCCTATTGATACACTTTAATCA
>CAMWKB010000143.1 GCA_947174705.1 uncultured Lachnospiraceae bacterium | reverse complement strand
ACACCGACAGAAACACCGACAGCGACGCCTGATGTAACACCGGAACCGACAGAGACACCGACACCGGACACAACACCAGCGCCTAGTGAGGCACCAACACCTGGCACAACACCGGGAGAAGAACCTACACCGACACCGGCGGATGAACCGACGCCTCCTCCGACGCCAGAAGAAGGACCGACACCTCCTCCGACACCGGAAGATGAACCTACACCTGGACCGGGAGAAGAACCCACACCTGGAATTACGGTTACGCCAGAACCGAATATCCCGGAACCGACGCCTACAGGAAATGTTCTTGGAGCAAGACGGATTCAGGAAAGCGGCACAAGAGCAGCAGTTCTTGGAGCAAGACGTGGTTCTAATTATGCAGTACTTGGTAAGAGAAGAAGACCTGCAACTGGCGACAGTGTAGCACTGCTGGTTTGGGTACTTGCTCTTGCGGCAGCAATTGGCGGAGCAATAACATCTATTATTGCATTGCGTAATGGAAAGAAACAATAGTATATTAGAACAAAAAGATTACAGCAGCGGATAAATTCCGCTGCTGTTTGCTTATGTTCATCCACATCATTTCGAAGGCTTTGTTCTTCACATTCGATGCCAATTATTTTTTGAAGTAACAGGTCGAGCTTTTTACTTTCCGTCATGTTGCGGGCTCCTCCTTTATGCGTGATAAATTTGGCTTTTTCAGCTTGGTTCATAAAATTTCTCCTTTCGTTGGTTGAACAGAATAAGTTCAATTCCTGCGAAAGGAACACATCTGCATCTGCTCATAAATTATTTATAAAAAAATGATAAAATGTAAATCGGATTAGAGGTGGTTTAACATATGATTGATTGCGTGTCGTAAAAAGGATAAAAAAATAATGCTTTTACAGATGTGCGCAAAATAGTAAACATTTGTTTTTGGTTATTTTTTACAAAAAAATATTATGACATGAAATTAAAACGTTAGATTTGGCATTAAAGTTTTAATTATATGGTAATTTAAGGCAGAAAATCCAATAAATAAACACTGCTAAGCTAATATATTTTTATTTAAGAATTTTAAAGAAAAAGTTATGTAAATCAATCAGCTTTTTGAAAATTAATTATGTTAACAAAAAGCGAGACAAATGCGCAAAATAGTTTTATTATAGAACTGAAAAATATCCCATGAAGAGTTGAGAAGGCATGAAAATTCCTGAAAAATAACCTTTTATAACCTAAAGCACAATATTTTTATTCAGCGGATAGTAATTATTAACAAATCTTAAGAAATAGGACTTTAGTCCTTGAAAACCCAAATTAAATCGTTTAGGATAGTATGTAGAAAGGTGGCAAATTGTATCATTATGCCATGGTAACTATAAATTTTGTATCTATGCAAAGGGTAAATTGCAAAAGGAGAGTAAAGGTATGGGTAAGCTTTCAAAGAGAATGAAAAGATTACTGGCTGTTTTGCTGGTGGAAGTGATCGTTGCAAGCAACGTATTCATTTCCTATGCAGACGAGCAGGACGAACCTTATCAGGTTGCCGAAGCAGATCTCGTAGAGGAATATGGCGTTGAGACATTTTCTGACTATGTGGAATCGGCGGATGAGGACTATGATGATTGGGGTGACTCCGATGATGAATCCTCCGATGAAGAGATTTTCAGTGAGGATCAGGAAGAGGATGGATCAGAAGAGACGGAAGTAGTAGTCGAAGAAGAGATCAATTCTGAAGATAGCTCAGAAGATGCTGAGATTAATGTTGAAGAGTCAGAATCTGCAGAGTGTATTTGTGATGTTAAGTGCACCACAGATGGATATAATGCAGATTGTCCAGTATGCTCTAATGTAGTGGACGCAGATGATGCGGAATCATTCCTTGATGATAACTGTAAAGGAAAAGAAGGGCAGACGGAAGAACCTGATAATAAGGAAGAAGTTAAGGCAGAAATCGTTAAGGTGGATAACAGCGTGACCGTGACAGCTATCTGCGTAGCAGACGGTGAGGAGATCGAAGGAGCAGACAGCTTTGAGATCAAAGTCGATGATACGGTTGACGTACTGGAAAAGGCACCGGAGATTGAAGGTTATACTTTTGCAGAGAAAGCAACCATAGAAGATGGCGGCGATATCAGCAAGATTATGAAAGAAACCGTAGAAGAAAAGGAAGAAACCGAAGTTGATGGTGAGATGGTAGTGACCAAGATTACCGCAACGACTTCTATGAGTTATTATGATGGAACACAGTGGAAAGAGTTGGATAACGATATCGTTGTTGTGTTTGAGTATACACAGGATGAAGAGACCGATGAAAAAGCAACAGCGGTTAAGTTTATCGCGTCCTTTGTAGATCAAGACGGCAATGCAATTGAAGGCTATGCAAACAAAACCCTTACCTTTGATGATACATTAGATTTAACAGAAGAACCTGAGAAAGTAGAGAATTATACATATGTTGAAGCACAGATTAATGATGTGGTAGTTACTTCTATTAATAAGAAGACAGAGACAGACGAGGATGGAGAAGAAGTTGTTATCTATTCCTATACAGCTGACGGAGAAGATGTAGAAGTAACCGAAAATACAGTAGTAACCTTAGTATATGAGGGCGGAGAAGAAGTTGTAGAGGCAGAGATTACTCTTGTATGCGTAGACGAAGAAGGTCTTACCATTGATGGATATGCTAAGGCAGAGCTCCCTGAATTTGACGAGGAGCTTGTTCTGGACGATCCGGAAAAAGCACCTGTTGAAATTGAAGGTTATGAGTACAAAGAAGCATTGATTGATGGAACAGTGATTACATCTCTTGTTAAGGAAGCAGCGGAAGAGTCAGATGATGCTGAAGAAGAAGCAGTATCTGTATATTCCTATGTAACCAAAGACGGCGAAACAGTTGTCATTGAAGAGGATACAGAAATTACACTTTCTTACGAAGAAGCAGAAGTGGCTGTAGAGCTTGATGCTACTATCGTAGATGAGTTTGGCGATGAAATTGATGAGAAATATACCAACATGGATATTTCCAAGATCTTTGATAAGGATGATGAACTGACACTGGACGATCCGGAAGCGCCTCCGGTAAAGAAAGTATCTGTTCGTAAGAGCCTTTTCAAAACAATTAAATATACTTATGTAAAAGCATCTGTTGATAACGAAATTATCACAGGCTTAAAGAGAAAGGCAATCGAATCAGAGGACGCTGAGGCTTCTGATACAGAATATGCTTATTCCTACACAACAGATGGTGAAACATGGACGAAGATTAAAGAAGACACTACAGTGATCTTCGAGTATTCCGATGGAAAGAAGACCACCTATACTTATGAAGACAGCTATGTTTTCGTAACTGCAACCCTTCAGCATGCAAATGCAATTCCGGACGATGCTGAATTCGTAGTAACACCTGTAACACCGAGCACATCAGGTTATAACTATGATGCTTATATGGAAGCATTGAATAAGAATGCAGGTCAGATTGGAGATTCAAAAGATTCTTCTGACAAGGATGCAAAGAAGTACACAGAAGAAAACACATTACTCTATGATATTGCATTCCTTGCAGAACCGATTGACGAGGACGGCAATGCAGTTGAAGGAAGCAAAGTAGAATACCAGCCCGCAGAAGGTATGGTTAAGATTTCCTTTACCTTCAAGCAGAAACAGTTGGAAGAAGATTTAAGCGCAGAAAAAGCAGCGGATGTAACTGTTATACATATGCCTTTGACAGATGCAGTTAAGGAATCTGTTGATACTACGGCTGATGCTACAGGAATCAGCGCAGGTGATATCAACGTGGAAGTCGTTGATGCAGCTATATCCGTTTCCGCAGAACAGGTTGATTTTAGCCTGAGTGATTTCTCGGTTTCCGCATTGGTTGGTGACGGAAAGAAGGAGATGAAGCCTGGTACACCAGTGACTGTTGAAGGTGTTTTAGGTGAAGCAGCTTACTACGGTGTAGTAGCTAATGAAATGACGGTTGTTGGACATATGGAAACAAACTTTGCAACCGGCTTATTACATGGTGATGCACAGATACAGTCTTGTAAGAATGACGGTGGCGGTGCCGGAGAAACCTATATTGGTGCATATGATGGAACCAATTTCCAAATGACTTTAAATGGAAACGAGGGAGCATTACTGATTCACACCACAGAAGCAGCTATGCGGAATTTTGGATTCAATATGAATCATTTGCAAAGCAGCACTGATTCTTTGGATAATCTTCAGTTCCCGAGTGGTGTTATCATAGATTATACAACTTATTCAGAGTCTGAAATTAAGAGCAAGGTATCCAATATGGTTAGCAATGTTGCTGCTGCATCTGCTACCTTGATGGCGAATGGTGATAGCCAAGGATATGAGTATAGTGAGATTATTAAAAACGAATGGGATAGAGACATTGATATTGCAGCATTGGGATTAGAGGATGAGGGAACATATTATATTAATTTCCAACAAGGTGAATTCCCTGTATCTAATTATACCATTAAGATTAAATCTGGACAGAACGTGGTTTTAAATATTCCTGATGAAAGTGTTCAGTTTGGACAATTTACGTTAGAGATAGATGGAACGCGGTATACTACGCAAGGTAATGCAAACGAAGAAATTGTATCAGAAAAAGTAATCTTTAACTGTCCGAATGCAACGAGTGCATCGACAGTAGGAGCTACTGATGGTACTTTCCTTGTTCCTAAAGCAACTTTTGCTAACAACAGTGTTGCAGCCGGCTTTTTGGTTGCCAATACAATATCCAATATAGGTGGTCAGGAGTGGCATGCGATCAGCAAGAGAATACCTGTTATAAATCCGACTTCCTTTGTACTCAGCGCAAGCAAGACAGTTAATGGTCAGGCTCCGGCGGCAGAAGAAAATGGTAAATTTACATTTACATTATCTTCCATAGCTGATGATGGCTCAGAAACAGTCATTGAACAGGTAACCAATAAGGGAGGTTCTGTAGAGTTCACCAAGTTTGACAATATTAAGGAACCGGGTACTTATTGGTATAAGATTCAGGAAACTGGCGAGGTTGAAGGTTATGGCATTGACACGACCATATATTATGCAAAGGTTGATGTTTCCGCTGTAACAAACGGTTTGATCACAAATACAAGTGCAAAGGTTACTTACTACAAGGATTCCAAAGATGGGGAGACGAGTGCACCTGCATTTAATAATACGAAAGTTGAAAAAGGTTCGATTGCAGTAGGCAAGGTTGTTTCTGGAAAGACAACCGATGAATCCTTCTACTTTACGTTAACAGGTTCTGATGGTCCTGTTGTGAATGCAGATGGAACAGTAGCAGTATATGAAGTTAAGGCTGGTAGCTCTGTACTTGTTGATGGCCTTGTATATGATACTTATATTTTGACAGAGACAAATGCAGAAGGAACTCCTGTATCATTTGAAAGTGGTTTCCCTTATAAGATTACATATACTTCTCAGAATATTACAGTAAATTCTAAGGAAGTACAGACAGCTACTATTACGAATACTTTTGAGACCACGGAAGTAAGTGGAAGCAAGACGTGGAACGATAATGACAATCAGGATGGCAAGCGTCCTACAAGCATCAGGATCAACCTGTATGCTGACGGAGAACTGATTGCTAGCACGCCAGTGACCGAAAGCGAGAACTGGTCATGGAGCTTCACGAATCTTGACAAGTATGCGAATGGAAAAGAGATTAAATACACTATCACCGAGGATGCAGTAAAAGACTACACGACCGAGGTCAAGGGATATAATGTAGAGAATACGCATACACCTGCGAAGACGGAAGTAAGCGGAACTAAGACATGGAACGATAATGA
>CAMWKB010000142.1 GCA_947174705.1 uncultured Lachnospiraceae bacterium | reverse complement strand
TACCCCGCCTGCCGCCTTGCACACCTCGGACTTTCGCCCCCCTCCACCATCAAAGAAAGGAGTAAATTCAAAATGAGTCTACTTGATATGTCCGCGGTAGAACTTGCCGCAGCGATAAAAGAAGGAAAAACCACAGCCGTAGATGCGCTGAAAGAAGTCCTTGCGCAGATAGCGGAAAAAGAAGATACCTATCACTGTTATGTGACTATTGATAAAGACGCCGCCTTAGTGCAGGCACAAGCCGTGCAGGCTGAAATAGAAGCCGGGAAACTAACAGGAAAGTTAGCCGGAGTGCCGGTGGCAATTAAAGATAATATGTGTACGGAAGGCATGCTTACCACCTGCTCATCCAAAATCCTCGGAAATTTTGTTCCGACCTATTCCGCAGAGGCAGTTATAAATTTGCAAAAGGTCGGTGCAGTTATTATTGGTAAAACCAACATGGACGAATTTGCGATGGGCTCTACAACGGAGACGTCTGCGTTTGGAGTAACAAGAAATCCCCGGAATCCCGAACATGTTCCGGGCGGTTCTTCCGGAGGTTCGGCGGCAGCGGTAGCGGCAGGAGAATGTTTTTATGCGCTTGGTTCAGATACGGGCGGTTCTATCAGACAGCCGGCGTCGTTTTGCGGTGTGGTAGGGATGAAACCTACTTACGGGACCGTATCCCGGTACGGATTGATTGCTTATGGTTCATCCTTGGACCAGATTGGACCGATGACTAAGGACGTAACGGATTGTGCGGCAGTCTTAGAAGCCATAACTTCACATGATGAAAAGGATTCCACTTCTGTTGAAAGACAGGATACGGATTTTATGTCAGCGTTAATTGACGACGTAAAAGGTATGAAAATAGGTATTCCGAACGATTATTTCGGCGAGGGTCTGGATGCGAAAGTAGGAGAAGCTGTGCTTGATGCGGCAAAGGCTTTAGAAGAAAAAGGCGCGATTGTGGAAAGATTTGATTTAAGCCTTGTGGATTACGCAATTCCGACCTACTACACGATAGCAGCAGCGGAGGCAAGTTCTAATCTTGAACGTTTTGACGGTATTAAATACGGATACCGCACACCGGATTTTAAGGGACTTCACAATATGTATAAAAAGACCCGTTCGGAAGGTTTTGGTGAGGAAGTAAAACGTCGCATTATGCTTGGCTCATTTGTACTAAGTTCAGGCTATTATGATGCTTATTATTTGAAGGCATTAAAAGTAAAGGCGTTGATAAAGAAGGCATTTGACGAAGCTTTTGAAAAATATGATATAATTTTGGGCCCTGTAGCTCCCACAACGGCTCCTAAGCTGGGTTCAAGTCTTGCAGACCCGATTAAAATGTATCTGGGAGACATTTATACCATAGCTGTTAATCTGGCCGGACTTCCGGCGATAAGTCTGCCATGCGGACAAGATGAAAACGGTCTTCCGATTGGTTTACAGCTTATCGGAAATTGTTTTAAAGAGAAGAAACTGATTCAGGCAGCGTACGCTTATGAAAATGTAAGGGGGAAGTTTTCTTCTGCGAAAAAAGATAATGAAGGCTTCATAGCGACGACAAGGGAGGTGCGTTGATATGGCAAAAGAATATGAAACTGTCATAGGGCTTGAGGTACATGTGGAGCTTGCGACAAAGACTAAAATTTTCTGCGGTTGTTCTACTGAATTCGGAGCAGAGCCTAATGCACACACCTGTCCGGTATGTACCGGTATGCCGGGCACCCTTCCGGTACTTAATAAGCAGGTATTGGAGTATGCGATTGCAGTAGGGCTTGCAACTAACTGCGAGATTACCAGATATGGTAAATTTGACAGGAAAAATTATTTTTATCCGGATAATCCGCAGAATTACCAGATTTCGCAGCTCTATCTTCCGATTTGTCGAAACGGCGGAGTAGAAATTGAAACTGAGGACGGCGGCAAGAAAACCGTAGGAATTCATGAAATTCATATGGAAGAAGATGCGGGAAAACTTATTCATGATGAATGGGAAGACTGCTCTTTGGTAGACTATAATCGTTCAGGAGTTCCGCTTATTGAAATTGTTTCCGAGCCTGATATGCGAAGCGCGCAGGAAGTAATTTCATATCTTGAGAAGCTGCGTCTAATAATACAGTATCTTGGGGCTTCCGATTGCAAACTTCAGGAAGGTTCGATGCGTGCGGACGTCAATCTTTCTGTTCGTGAAGTCGGTACGAAAGAATTTGGCACCAGAACGGAGATGAAGAACCTGAACTCTTTTAAGGCAATTACCAGAGCCATTGAGGGAGAGATGGAACGTCAGATTGATTTAATAGAGGAAGGTAAAGCAGTAGTCCAGGAGACTAGAAGATGGGATGATACCAAGGGTGAATCCTATGCAATGCGGAGTAAAGAAGACGCACAGGATTACAGATATTTTCCGGACCCGGACCTTACGCCGATTGTCGTAACTGATGAAATGCTGGAAGATATACGTAAAAAGCAGCCCGAATTCCGCACGGAGAAAATGCTTAGATATAAGGAGGAGTACGGAATTCCCGATTACGACATTGAGATTATAACGGGCGCAAAGCATATGGCGGATTTGTTTGAAGAAACAGTGGCTATCTGCAATCAGCCTAAGAAGGTATCCAACTGGCTTATGGGTGAGACGATGCGCCTTATGAAGGAAAAGGAAGTAGACGCCGAAGATTTATGTTTTTCACCCGCTAATCTGGCAAAGCTGATTGCGCTTGTAGACTCTAAAGCTATCAACAGCACCGTTGCCAAGGAAGTGTTTGAGGTTATGTTTGAAAAGGATATCGACCCTGAGAAGTATGTGGAAGAAAAAGGTCTCAAAACAGTCAATGACGAAGGCGCGCTTCGCAAGACCATTGAAGAGATAATTGAAAATAATCCGCAGTCCGTAAACGATTACCATAACGGAAAAGAAAAAGCGTTGGGATTTTTAGTTGGACAGACTATGAAAGCAATGAAAGGCAAAGCCGATCCGGCTATGATAAATCAGATTTTGAGAGAGCTGTTATAAGGCTCTCTCAAAATTCCAAAAGTTTTAATATCATGTCAATATTTTGACTATATGCAAAAACTCCGATAACGGGTTCTGATGGATAACCCTGAAAGGTAATCCCATTATCCGATAAATAGTCATAACAGCCGGCTTCCAAAATCTTGCTTCCTTCGGGAATAATGATTCCCACCGGAACCGGCTCTTTCATAGATGAAGGGTCACGATGGTTTATGACATTGCTGTCATCTTCATTTATCATATTATTGCTTTCTAAACCACTTATTTCAATATCTTCAAGAGTGACTTCATCAGCGCTGCTTATAATTGTGCTGGCATCAGTATAATACAGATAATCTTTATATTCTTCCAACGCTTCCTTAGGCAGAATATATTCGAGGTCTGCAAGATATTCCCTTTGCGCATAATATTCAAAAACAGCCGAGTCTGCAATGAATACGTCTCCAGTCCGGGCGTACATCATTGCTGCCAGCTTTTCGTTTGTGGAAGCGGTCTCAACCATAGATGTCGTATCTGAAATTCTGAATGAAAAGTCAAAATAGGCTTTA
Organism: uncultured Lachnospiraceae bacterium; assembly: GCA_947174705.1. Classification (GTDB taxonomy): domain Bacteria; phylum Bacillota; class Clostridia; order Lachnospirales; family Lachnospiraceae; genus UBA3282. The sequence continues at coordinate 2,260 of CAMWKB010000142.1, read as the reverse complement.
TATTTGTTCGTATCAATTCCGGCATATTGTTCAAATTCGCTGCTAAGCCCTGAACCATCCATATGAGGCATGGACGCGTTAACAAAGATAGCGTATAAAACGGTATCCTTATGTGTAGCGTAGTTATATATTATTGAAGAAACAATGGCAATGGCAATTATGGCGATTGCCGCATGAAGTTTATAATAAGTCCAAAGATGCGAAATTTTTCCCTTAAGACTCATATCCTTCATCTTTTTCATCTGTTCCCTTATTTCACCGTTTAGAGAATTTTGCGATGACATATGCCGTACTCCTTTCATAGCAATATCTTTAGGCATTTGCGAAACTCGCAATTTAGATAAAGGTATTATACCCCCATATTGTGAAGTCGGCAAGAATAAGATGTTGCATTGGCGGATTTCTGGACGGATTCTGTCATACGGTAACGCCTCTTGCGTTATCGCAGAGATTAGCGTTATAATGGGATATAAAAATCAACAAATTACAAAAAGGCGGATATACAAATGATAGTTGTACTGATAAACTGGATTTATATAATGATAACAACATATATTACCGGAAATGCCTGTCTGCGCCTGCTGGAACATCTGTTTAGAAAGGAACGCGGAAACTGGTGCAGGACACCCTTTTATGACCTCTTTGCAGGAATAATGTGCACGACCTGTTATGCACAGGTGTACAGCCTTTTTGGCGGCGTGGGGCTTGGAGCTAATATCGGATTACTGGCTTTTTGTCTGATTTATATCGTGGTGTTTGGGAAAAAGGTCGCAGGTGAGTTTGGCGGTTGGTTTGGAAAAAGAAGGGAAGAAATTCCGTCTATTGTGAAAAAAGGCCTTATCTGCGTGCTGGTTATAGGAACGGCGGCTTATGCGCTTGCTACATCGGGGGCTCCTAAACTTATAGATACCGACTGGTATCACGCACAGACTATCCGCTGGATTGAGGAATACGGCTGCGTGACAGGCGTTGCCAATCTTTTCTATTCGCTGGGCTTTAACAGTGCGCAACATTATTTTGACGCCCTCTACAGCATGAAAGCAGTGTTCGGGGTTTCGCTGCATGCGACGGGAGGCTATTTTGGAATTTTGCTTTTCTTTCATGGACTGATTCGACTGGCGGGATGGAAAACGCATAAACGTCATATTGGAGCCGGTCTGGCGTTTGCGGAAGTGGTCTATACTGTCATTGTGACCGCATTTTTTGCAGATCCTTATACGGATACCCTTCCAAACTGCCTTGTTTTCTTTATTCTGACTGAGTGGATAACGCTGCTTGAAACGGAAGAAGAAGAGGATTTCCCCTACGCCTTTTTATGTATTTTCGGCGTTTTTGCAACAGTGGTGAAGACCTCCGTAGTTATGGTGGTGCTGCTTGTAATCCAGCCTGCAATTAAACTTATTAAGAATAAAAGCTGGGGAAAAATCGCAGGTTATATATGTACGGGGATTATAATTGCGGTTCCGTTTTTTATAACCAATGTAAGGGTTACGGGCTATCTGGTCTATCTGGCAAGCGCGGTGGATTTGTTCGATGTGCCTTGGAAGATAGATATTGAGATTGTCAAGTATTCTGTGGCAAGTATGATACATGATGCCAGAGCGGTCAACGCGACAATGGACGAGGCTCTAAACAGCGGGCTTGCATGGGTGCCTACCTGGTTTAAAAATGATTCCGCAAGCCACAGGATTTTATATCTGGCAGTTTGCTTTTTACTTGTTTTTGATATAGCAGGTACATTTTTTTCTCTTGTGAAAAAAAAGGCAGTGGAGATTTCTATGCTCCTGCCAAGACTGGTAGTAATGATTGGCCTGATTTACTGGTTCTTTACGATTCCGCAGGTAAAATACTGCTGGGTCTTCCTCTTATTCCCACTGGTAGTTGTGCCTATGATTTATCTGGAAAAATTAAGAGACTATGGCAAAATAGGAAAATTTGCAGTCATGATGGCGACATTGGCAGGAGGAGCGGTGCTTCTTATGTATGTCGGTTTTTACGGACTGCGGACTCTTGGATATGTTAAGGAAGCGCTTCCGAATAATCTGGTCAGGCAGGTTGACTATCAGAGACATGAAATGAAGCCAGTGGAAAAGGACGGGCACACCTTTTATGTCAGGGAAGAAGGCGGAGCTATTGTATGCGGTTATTATGTTTTTCCTTATTTAAATGAGGAGGAACTTTTGGACAGGCTGGTTACAGGGGAAAAGCTCTCCGACGGATTTTCGCTTGAATAAGCGTAATGATAAGCGGTGAACATAAG
>CAMWKB010000141.1 GCA_947174705.1 uncultured Lachnospiraceae bacterium | reverse complement strand
GTCTTATGTAAATAGGGTTTGAAAAATATATGCCGTTGTCGCGAAAATTGATAAGTGATACCCATTTTTCAAATAAAAGGGGACTGTGTTCGTCGTAGCTGTCAATGTCTGCTTGGGAATCGGATAATATGCTGTTAGCAAGCAGATAGGCTTTATGCGCAGTCTCCATATCGTCATAGCTGCCGAGGCTTATATGCTTAGCGCGATAAGTTAATGATGCGCGGTAATATACGCTCCCATCTTTACGTTTAGTCGTGTAAACACCTGCTAAATTCGGCATTATAAATTCTCCAATCTATAGTAATTTTTCTTAATATTGGCATTAGTATAACATATTTTTCCGTATTTCTGTATAAAATATTACAGAAGTGTTACAAAACGCTTCAGATTGGAGAAGATATAAACATGTATAAAAAATATCTAACGAGCCTGCTCTTGCTCAATATGACGTTCTTTCTGTCATGGGTATGTGTTAAGGAGGTTAAGATTAATCAGATTGCATCCACTCAGGCGTTCCGTATGGAATTCCTCAGTGAAACCACGCAGGAGGAAAAAAAGAGCTTTTTGGAAGTAGTTGCCTGTGTATCATCAGGGCAAAGGGTAGTAGATTATGAAATCCTGGAAAAAAATATGCAGTACAATCTTTCCGATACGGACTACGATTCGCTCTTAAGAATCGTAGAAGCAGAGGCGGGAGGAGAGGATACGGACGGCAAGCTTTTGGTTGCCAATGTGGTATTAAACCGTGTAAATAACGAAAAATTTCCTGATACGGTAACGGAGGTGATAATGCAGAAAGGACAAGGTGTGGCGCAGTTTTCACCTACGGTAGACGGGCGTTTTCAAAACGTGACAATCAGTGAAGAAACATACGAGGCAGTGGAGAGAGCGCTTTATGGTGAAGACATTTCAAAGGGGGCGTTGTATTTTTGTGCCAGAGAAAAAGCGGATTCCGGCAAACTAAAGTGGTTCGACCAAAATTTGACCAAGCTTTTTTCATACGGTAACCATGAGTTCTTTTTATAGTTAATTTAACAGACTTTACACCTTGCAACAAATCCGCTATAATAACGTAGTAATATATACAACCTAATAATAGAAATAACTAACAAAAGTGTAAAATTTGCATTTAAAGAAAGGCATGGTTAATTAACATGGATAAAGTATTATACAGCAGTACCAGAGACAGTTCAAAAAAAGTACAGGCTTCTCAGGCAATCCTTCAGGGATTGTCTGAGGATGGTGGCTTATTTGTGCCGGACCACATCCCGGTTCTTGATAAGTCTCTAAGGGAACTTTCAGAGATGGGATATCAGGAAATAGCGTATGAAGTTATGAAGCTGTTTTTGACGGATTTTACAAAAGAGGAGCTTGAGGATTGTATACAAAAGGCATATGATTCTAAGTTTGACACCAAGTTGATTGCCCCGCTGAAAGAAGCTGAGGGTACATATTATCTTGAACTTTTTCATGGGGCAACGATTGCGTTTAAAGATATGGCGCTGTCCATACTTCCACATCTTATGATTACTTCGGCTAAGAAAAATAATGCCAAAGAACAGATTGTAATTTTAACAGCTACTTCCGGAGATACCGGAAAGGCTGCACTTGCAGGCTTTGCAGGAGTAGAGGGAACGAAGATTATTGTCTTTTATCCGAAAAACGGCGTAAGTCCGATTCAGGAAAAGCAGATGGTTACGCAAAAAGGCGACAACGCTTTTGTAGTAGGAATACATGGTAACTTTGATGATGCGCAGACCGGGGTTAAACAGCTTTTTGCAGATAAAAATCTTGAAGCGCAGATGAAGGAGAGCGGACTTAGGTTTTCTTCCGCTAACTCAATCAATATCGGTCGTCTGGTTCCGCAGGTTGTATATTATGTGTATGCCTATGCGAAATTGTTAAAAGAGGGAAAAGTAGCGGACGGCGAGGAAATTAATGTGGTTGTTCCTACCGGAAATTTTGGTAATATTCTGGCGGCTTTTTATGCTAAAAATATGGGCGTACCGATTGCAAAACTGATTTGTGCATCCAATGAGAATAAGGTATTGTATGACTTTTTCCGTACAGGAAGTTACGACCGCAACCGCGAGTTTGTGTTAACCAGCTCACCTTCAATGGATATATTGATTTCAAGTAATTTAGAGCGTCTTATTTACCGTATTGCCGGAAATGATGCGAAGAAGAATTCGGAATTTATGACATCACTGTCACAAAATGGCAGCTATGCCATTTCACAGGAGATGAAAGCGCAGCTTGAAGATTTTTACGGAAATTATGCGAGTGAGCAGGAGACCGCTGACAGGATAAAAGAGCTGTATGAAAAGACAGGCTATGTAATTGATACACATACGGCTGTAGCGAGCGCTGTTTACCGGAAATATAAGGAAGAGACAGGCGACACCAGACAGACCGTAATTGCTTCAACAGCAAGTCCGTTTAAATTTACCAGAAGCGTTATGAATGCGGTAGATTCAAAGTTTGACAGTATGACTGATTTTGAACTGGTTGATGAGCTTTCCAAAATAGCTAAAGTAACGGTTCCAAATGCGATTGAGGAAATCCGGACAGCTCCGGTACTTCACGATACGGTTTGTGATAAGAGCGAGATGAAAGCAACCGTGGAGAAGATTTTAGGATTATAATAAGGTGAAATATGGGGGATAAATATGTACAATTTGATTGACATTGTGTGTATAATGAGCGGCGGATATCTTGCTTACAGCGCGTTTTCCATGAAGAGCAAGGGAGAGATTATTGCTAATGTGGTGTTAAATAAAGCTGTAAACGAGAATTCAATCAAGGATAAACAAGGCTTTATAGATTATATATATGGCAAGCTTTTATTGATTGGCATTATCATTATTCTTTCAGGAGTTGTTGATGTAGTCAATTTGAATATGGGAGGAAGTTCGCTTGTAAGCATATTCGCTTTGATTGTTTTTGCAGTATCACTTGTTGCATATAGCAAGGTTACGAAGGATGCGTTGGACAAGTTTACATAATATTTCAGAGCATAGAAAAATGTGATAGAATTTTTTTCATTACTGAATAAAACAGGCAGAGATAGGAATTACATTATCTCTGCCTGTTTTACATTTCATTCTATCTGTCATTCATAGACACATAAACCCTGTCTGAGCCAATCGGTTTATAAGCGGGACGGATAATCTTACCGTTATTGGCAAGCTCTTCCATCCTATGAGCGGACCAGCCTGCAATTCTTGCAATCGCAAAAATAGGTGTATAAAGCTCCATCGGAAGATTCAGCATATGGTAAACAAAGCCTGAGTAAAAGTCCACATTTATGCTTACGCCCTTATACATCTGACGCTCTTTGGAAATAATTTCCGGAGCCAGTCTCTCAACAAGAGAGTATAGGGCAAATTCATCCTGCAGCCCTTTTTCCTCCGATAACCTTTTTACAAATGATTTAAAAATATTAGCTCTCGGGTCGGAGGTAGAATATACCGCATGTCCTACACCGTAAATCAGTCCGGCATGGTCAAACGCTTCTTTGTGCAAAAGTTTTATAAGATAGTCGCCAACCTGTCCTTCATCGCTCCAGTCTGAAACTTCTTTCTTCATATCTTCGAACATTTTTACAACTTTAATATTGGCGCCGCCATGTCTCGGTCCCTTAAGTGAGCCTATTGCCGCAGCAATTGCGGAATATGTATCAGTCAGCGATGAGGTGACAACATGTGTTGTAAAAGTTGAATTGTTACCACCGCCATGCTCCATATGCAGAATAAGCGCAATATCCAAAATCTTAGCTTCAAGCGGCGTATACTGACTGTCAGGGCGAAGAATATGAAGAATATTTTCCGCCGTAGACAACTCAGCCATAGGCTGGTGTATATACAAACTCTTCCCGTCGTGGTAGTGGCTGTATGCCTGATAACCATAGATAGAAAGCAGCGGGAAAAGACTGATAAGCTGTAAACACTGCCTCAGTACATTAGGCAGTGAAGTATCGTCTGCCCTGTCATCATAAGAATAAAGTGTAAGTACGCTTCTTGCCAAAGTATTCATCATATCATTGCTGGGTGCTTTCATGATAATATCCCGTACAAAACTGGTGGGAAGCGAACGGTAACCGGCAAGAAGAGTCTTGAAAGATTCAAGTTCCTCCGAATTAGGCAATTTGTCAAAAAGTAATAAATATGTAGCTTCTTCGTATCCGAAATTACTGTCCTTTGCAAAACCGTTGACCAGGTCTTCGACATTGTATCCTCTGTAAAAAAGCTGTCCCGGAGTAGGAATCTGCACACCATCCACAATCTTATTCGCGCGCACGTCTGAAATATTTGTAAGTCCGGCTAAAACACCTTTTCCGTTTAAATCGCGCAGACCGCGTTTTACATCATATTTGGTAAATAATTCAGTGTCTATAATGCCAGCTTCCCTGCTCATGTTAGCAAGACGAACAATCTCCGGTGTGATTTCCGAATAGCTGTTTTGATCCATGAAATAGGCCTCCTTTCAAATGCTGTTACGTAATTAAAATCTGCATTTATCTGTATTTTAAAATATTTCCTGCGTAAAAGGGTAAAATAACAAATCTATTATAGCACAAAAATGGATAAAATTTTTAACTTGTTTAAAAATTTTAGAAAGTTTTAACAAATTAAACAATTGACGCTTTGACTTGCGAAGGTGCAAAAAAGGTATTAAAATGTGAAAAAGAAAGTAATAACTGTGAGAGGAGAAAGGTTATAAAGATGAAAAAACAAGACATACTGAACCATATTGACCACACCCAGTTAAAGCCTTATGCGACATGGGATGATATTGTAAACTTATGCGACGATGCGATTTTATATAAGACTGCATCTGTCTGTGTACCGCCATGTTATATAAAACCCATCCATGATACTTACGGCGATGCGATCAATATCTGCACAGTTATAGGTTTTCCTCTTGGATACAGTATAACGGAGGCCAAAATTGCAGAGACTGAGAAGGCAATAGAGGACGGTGCAAGCGAGATTGATATGGTGGTTAACATAAGTGATGTGAAAAACGGTCTTTACGGTAAGGTTGAACAGGAAATCTGTGAAATTAAGAAAGCCTGCGGTAATCATATACTTAAAGTAATCATAGAAACCTGTTATCTTAATGAGGAAGAAAAGATTGCCATGTGCAAAGCCGTAACCAATGCAAAGGCGGATTATATCAAAACATCCACAGGCTTTGGAACAGGCGGCGCGACCATAGAAGATATCAAGCTTTTTAAGGAGCATATAGGACCAGATGTTAAAATCAAGGCCGCCGGAGGTATTTCAACTATTGAAGATATGGAAGCGTTTCTAGCAGAGGGTTGTGACAGGCTTGGGACTTCGAGGGCGGTGGATTTACTCAAAGGGATTGAATAGTGAGAGGAGAACACCTATAAAAATGAAAATAAGCGATAGAATCAAGTTGCTGCAAGAGACTCTTAAAAAAGAGAATATAGATTACTATATGATTCCAACCTCGGATTTTCATAATTCGGAGTATGTAAGCGGTTATTTTAAGGTTAGGGAGTATTTTTCGGGGTTTACAGGCTCTAATGGAACGCTTGTAGTCAGTGAGAATCATGCTGGATTATGGACCGATGGCCGTTATTTCGTTCAGGCGCAAAAAGAGCTTGAAGGTAGCGGTATAGAGCTTTTTTGTATGCATGAGAAAGGTGTTTTGTCCATTAAGGAATATTTAGAGCAGAATATGAAAGACGGTGAAATCCTCGGTTTCGATGGCAGGGTGGTTACGGCTTCTTATGCTTTAAATCTGGAAAAGGCGCTGTCAAATAAAAACATAGAATTTAAATACGACAGG
>CAMWKB010000140.1 GCA_947174705.1 uncultured Lachnospiraceae bacterium | reverse complement strand
CAATATTATACGTCATATAATATTATAGATTCTAACAATAATAATATTTGTATAATATTAGTTTAAAACATGGATTTAGGTTTCGGTTTACCAATGTTTGTACTTACGCCCAAATCAGTGGGTGGAGTAAGAATGGATGATTAGTATGAGATATGTAAAAAGAGGGAAAGGAGGATATCGTATGGTTTTTAATACGGGCGCCGCATTACTGGATGCAATAGTTCTTGCTGTAGTATCCAGTGAGATGGAGGGAACTTATGGGTATAAAATAACCCAGGAAGTGCGTCAGGTAATTGAAATATCAGAATCAACGTTATATCCGGTACTGCGAAGACTGCAGAAGGATGAGTGCCTTGAGGTATATGATATGGAGTGCGCGGGTCGCAACAGACGGTATTACAAGGTTACAGAAAAAGGTCGCGCTCAGCTCAACCTATATATCAGCGAATGGCATCGGTATTCTGCAAAGTTAAACAGTATTTTTGAGGGAGGATTGAAAAAATGAACAGAGCGGATTTTATGAGAGAGCTGACGGAATTGTTGGCAGATGTATCTCCGACAGAGCGGGAGGAGGCAATACAGTATTATAACGATTACTTTGATGATGCCGGAGAGGAGAACGAGCAGAGTGTTATTGCTTCGCTTGGCAGTCCCGCACAGCTTGCAAGAACTATTAAGACAGGACTTGCGGATGGCGGAAATGTGGGAGAATTTACCGAGAAGGGCTTTTCCGGATATGAGTCAAAAAGCAGTGATGAGGTAATGGATTTAAATAATCGCCAGCAAAGCGGAAACAGTAACTGGGAACAAAACGCAGGCGCCAATCAGCAGTTTGGCGGAGAAAACAATTACAGCGAGGGAAACCATTACAACGGATATCAGAACACAGGCAACAATAATAGAAATACGTCGCAATCCGATGAAAAGAAACGTATGTCCGGCGGGATGATAGCTTTGATTGTTGTGTTATGCATATTTGCCTCACCTTTTATTCTTGGAATAGGCGGCGGAATGTTGGGCGTTGTCGTAGGTTTGTTTGGAGCTCTGTTTGGGATTGTTGTAGGAATCGGAGCGGCGGCTGTTTCATTGATCATTGTGGGCGTATGCCTGTTCGTATACGGAATTGTGCTGTTATTTAGCATGCCGCTTGGAGGTCTTGCAATGATGGGCGTTGGAATGGTCTGTGCAGCAATCGGTTTGCTTTTCCTTTGGTTTACAGTGATAATCTGCGGTATGCTGGTACCGGCGATAATAAGAGGCATTGTGAAGCTGTTTAACAGTATTTTTCACAGAGGAGGTGAAATGGCATGAAAAAGTTTACAAAGGGCTGCCTGATCACGGCATTGATACTTTTTATAATAGGCTGCATCTTCTGCCTTACATTCGGGATGATGGGCGGTTTTGAGCAGATAGATTCCAAGGCATACAGGATAGTGCGGCTTGGAGGACTGGGGAATATGGTAATTGGATATAGTGGTAATTCTTTTGGTATATTTAGAGATGATGACTGGAGCGAAGAGGAGTGGGCGGATATGTATAATATAGATGAAAATACGGCAGCAATGCAGACAAAATATAGTGCCTCCGATGTCAAGGATATAGATATTGACCTTGGCGGGGAAAGTGTAGTCATAGAAGAATCTGAGAATGATCATATTTGGATCAAAACATCTTTAAGTAATAACAGGGTTCAATATGGAATGAAAGGAGGAACATTCAGAGTTTACAGTAAACACAGCATCAGATTGTGGAAAAGGATTTCGAATAGCAGCGTACATCTCTATTTACCTAAGGGAATGACGCTTGACAGTATTGATTTGAGTGTGGGTGCAGGTAAGCTCAAAAGCATGGCGCTTAACGCGGATGAAATTAATATGGACATAGGCGCAGGGAAATTTGATATAGATGGTATAAGCGCTCATGAAGTTAAAATTGAGGTTGGCGCGGGAAAAGCGGATATTAACGATATAATTGCAGATAAAGCAGTTGTCTCAGCAGGCGCAGGAAAAATTAATATAAACGGCGTTGATGTAGGAAAGTTATCATTGGATGTCGGAATGGGAAATATTGATATGGAAGGAAAAGTCAGTGGAGATGTCGATGTAGATTGCGGTATGGGCAGCATAAGCATGAGAGTAGAAGGAAGTGAGACGGACTATAATTATGAGATTGAATGTGCAATGGGATCTATCCGTATTGGTGATAATAAGTACAGCGGCCTTGCTTCCGAAAGAAGTATAAACAATGGCAGCATCAATACATTCGAGCTGGATTGTTCAATGGGAAGTATAGATATTGATTTTGATTAGGGTGAAAAATAAATTTTTCACCCGCGAGTTTGGTACCCAAACATCGCAGATTTGAGTAAAATTAAAAGAGAAAGCGGGGAATAAATATGAATAACGATTATAAGAAATTGAAACGTTCCGGAAGTAACAGGATGATCTGCGGCGTATGCGGCGGACTGGGAGAGTATTTGAATGTGGACCCGACTGTCATAAGGATTCTGTGGGTTTTTTGTGCATTTGCACTTGGCTCAGGAATTCTTGCTTATATAATAGCGGCTATTATAATGCCGGAGGGGTGAGCGGATAAATAGACAATAAATCATGTAAAGGACATTTTTCGGTGAGAGATTACCGGGAAGTGTCCTTTTGGCATCCGAAAAAGCAAATAAGTTGACACACAACTCTTAAAAGGGGTAAAATAGTTAGGCATCCATTAACCTACACATAATGAAGGAGTTGTATAATGAAACGTTATGCGAAATACGTAAAACCGTATATATCTGCATTTATTTTAGGACCGCTCATGATGATAGTAGAAGTCATAGGAGAGGTCCTTTTACCTGCCATGATGGCGGATATTATCAATATCGGAGCGGCAAACCATGATATTTCATATATCATATCCAAGGGAATCATGATGGTAATTACTGCATTTCTTATGATGGCAGGAGGAATTGGCGGCGCTTACTTTGCAGCCAGGGCGGCGATGCACTTTGGCAGGGACCTTAGAAAAGATTTGTTTGAAAAGGTGCAGAAATTTTCTTTTTCTAACATAGACAGCTTTAGTACCGGTTCACTTGTGACAAGGCTTACCAACGATATTACCCAGATGCAGAATGTCATTATGATGGGGCTTAGAATTATGCTGCGTGCGCCCGGAATGATGATTGGGGCTATTATTATGGCATTTAGGATGAATTCGTCGTTAGCCGTAATAATTATGATAGTTGCCCCTCTTCTTGCTATTGCAATCGGTACGATAATCAGGATTGCATTTCCGCGTTTTGAGATCATGCAGAAAAAGCTGGACCGTTTAAATTCAACTATTCAGGAGATTTTAACTAACGTCAGGGTTATCAAATCTTTTGTGAGGGGAGATTATGAGCAGGTACGTTTCTCTGATTCCAACGAAGAATTAAAAAATTCAAGTCTGGATGCATTTAAGGTAGTTATTATTCAGATGCCTATCATGACTTTGGCAATGAATCTGACTGTTATCGCGGTGGTGTGGTTTGGCGGGAACCAGATTTTAAAGGGTTCTATGCAGGTAGGCGACCTGACTGCGTTTACTACATATATAACGCAGATTCTTATGTCGCTTATGATAATGGCGATGGTGCTTTTGCAAAGTTCAAGGGCGGTAGCTTCATCCAAGAGAATAATTGAGGTTCTGGATACGGAGATTGATTTAAACGATGACCTGGCAAGGTATAAAGAAAGCGTTGTCAGAGAGGGAAAAATTGAATTTAGAAATGTGTCCTTCCGCTATTATAAGGATAATCATGAAAAGGTATTGGATGATATTAATTTTACAATAGAAGCAGGGCAGACAGTGGGGATCATAGGCTCTACCGGCTCAGGCAAAACCACGATGGTACAGATGATTCCGAGGCTTTATGATGTGGACGAGGGAGAAGTACTGGTAGACGGTATAAATGTTAAGGATTTTTCGCTTGAAAATCTACGAAACGGCGTTAGTATGGTATTACAAAAGAACGTGCTTTTTTCAGGTACGATCATGGAAAATCTTCAGTGGGGAGATGAAAAGGCGTCTGATGAGGAAATCCGTAAAGCGGCTGCGGCTGCGCAGGCCGACCAGTTTATAAGCAGTTTTTCGGAAGGTTACGAGACCGAGCTTGGGCAGGGAGGCGTAAATGTTTCAGGTGGTCAGAAACAGCGTTTATGTATTGCAAGGGCGCTGCTTAAAAAGCCTAAGATTCTGATTCTCGATGACAGTACCAGTGCTGTCGATACGGCAACCGAGGCAAAAATCAGGGAATGTTTCGGTTCTGAGCTTAAATCCACGACTAAGTTGATTATTGCACAGCGTATCAGCTCCGTAATAGATGCGGATTTGATTTTGGTTATGGAGGAAGGAAAAATTGTGGGTATGGGTGCTCACGAGGAGCTTCTTTCTTCATGCGGCGCTTATCAGGAAATCTATGATTCGCAGATGGATAGGAAGGTGGGTGCATAATGGATAAAGAAAGAATAGAACGTTTGGAAAAGAAGTATAAAAGAAATGCGCCCGATGCACAGAATTTCCGCAGGGGTCCGGGTCCTGGCCGTGGACCGGGAAGGGGAAGAGGACCAATGACGGTTTCAAAACCGCAGGATGTCGGAAAAACAATTGCAAGACTTTTTGCTTACATAGGAAAGGATAAATGGAAGCTGGCAGTTTTTCTGCTTTGTATTGTGGTTTATACGGTGGCAAGTTTAGCCGGCTCCTATATGTTAAGGCCGGTTATCAATAATTTAGTTTATGAGAACGGCAGCAGTACTACATTATTTTATTCATTGGTGCGTATGGGCTGTATTTTTGCGATAGGAATCATTGCGCAGTACCTGCAGGCCAAAATTATCATCTCGGTTTCGCAGAATGCCCTTAAAAAGCTGAGGGATGATTTGTTTGTCAAAATAGAGAAACTTCCTGTGCGGTTTTACGATACCAATAATCATGGAGATATTATGAGCCGTTTCACCAATGATGTGGATGCAGTGGGAGAAATGCTCAATAATACGATAAATCAGCTTATTTCAGGTGCGATAAATATTGTGGGAACTTTTTCACTTATGCTGTATACAAACCTGTATCTGACTGTTATTACAGTAGTTATGGCGCCGTTTATGATAATGGCAGGCAGAACGGTAGCCAAAAGAAGCCGGAAGTATTATAAACAGCAGCAGGCGGCGTTAGGAACCCTGAACGGATACATTGAGGAGATGGTTACCGGACAGAAAGTCGTAAAGGTATTCTGTCATGAGGAAATTGCCGGGGAAGAATTCGCTTATTTGAATGACGACCTTTGCAATAAGCAGATAAACGCCCAGTTTTTCGGCGGAATTATGGGACCTGTAATGGGTAACTTGAGTCAGGTAAGCTATTCGCTGACAGCCTGCATAGGCGGCATTTTATGTGTCCTTAAAGGTTTTGACTTAGGTGGTCTGACAATTTTTGTTAACTACTCCAGACAATTCAGCCGCCCGATTAATGAGATTTCCATGCAGGTCAACACAATCTTTTCGGCGCTTGCCGGCGCGGAGCGTGTATTTGACGTTATGGATAGGGAGCCTGAGGCTGAGGATGCAGAGGATGCTGTAGCTATTGTGGAAAAAGACGGTAAGAAATACTATCAGGTGCCCGCATCCAACAAGACTTATGTAAATTTAAATGGAGCAGAGGTCAAAGGTGCGATAACTGTGGAGCACGTTACTTTTGGCTATAATCCTGATAAAACTATTTTAAAGGATATTTCTCTGTATGCCAAACCGGGTCAGAAAATTGCGTTTGTCGGTTCTACGGGTGCCGGTAAGACTACGATTACCAACCTGATAAACCGTTTTTATGATATTGAAGAAGGTAAAATATATATAGACGGAATAGATGTCA
>CAMWKB010000139.1 GCA_947174705.1 uncultured Lachnospiraceae bacterium | reverse complement strand
GGCGGTAAATCACCACGATGATTGGGATGCGGCTGGTTTTCGGGATTGTAGTGGTTGCCGGTGAGACTGAAATCCGAGCTTTCGTTTTGGGTGCAATCACCGTTTTCGTGAATATGGAAGCCTAAAAAGTGGTTTGCATTTGTTGCTGTTATGTCGGGTAAACCTTGAAATTGGGCATTAACCAGAACTCCAAGAGGGGTCTGATAAAAGAGAACTATTCCATATAGGTCTGGATGGGTATTATTTCCTTTTACTACTGCCTGCGCATCCGGTGCGGCCAGATAGGATGGGTTATTAAAGTCCATGATTTTTCCTCACGATTAAATTATTTGTTGTATAATCTATATTATGTAATCAGCGCATTTTTGGTAATAATAATATGTAATATTTGAGTGGCATAGGTAAGAAATTTTGTGAAGTAGTTTTAGTAAATTGAAATAAAATGTGATTGTTAAAATCTAAATTAGGCCTTTTGGCACCCGAAAACAAACTTAATCTCGATGACGGAGGACTCGCATATGAAGATAATCAGGGCAAAGGATTATAACGATATGAGCAGGAAGGCAGCCAATATTATTTCGGCACAGATTATTATGAAGCCTCATTGTGTGCTGGGGCTGGCTACCGGTTCTACGCCTATAGGCATCTATGAGCAGTTGGTGGAGTGGTATAAAAAAGGCGATTTGGACTTTTCGGAAGTAACTACGTTAAATTTGGACGAGTATAAGGGCATAGCGAGGGAAAATGAACAGAGTTACTATTTTTTTATGAATGAAAAGTTATTTAGTAAGGTAAATATTAATCCGAAGAGGACTTTTTTGCCGGATGGAATGGAGCCTGACAGCGGCAAGGCATGTGCGGATTATAATAGGATAATAGAAGCGGCCGGCGGCGTGGACCTTCAATTATTGGGGCTTGGGCATAACGGTCATATAGGCTTTAATGAGCCCGGCATGGCATTTGAGGCTCAGACGCATTGTGTAAATCTGACCGAGTCTACGATGAAAGCAAATCAGCGTTTTTTTGCATCTGCGGATGAGGTGCCTAAGCAGGCCTATACTATGGGCATTAAGACTATCATGCAGGCGAAGAAAATTCTGGTGGTAGTAAGTGGTGAGGATAAGGCGGCAATCGTAAAGGAAGCCTTTTTGGGAACGATTACGCCTAAGATTCAAGCGTCTGTTTTGCAGCTCCATAATGATGTAACGCTGGTTGCGGATGAAGCTGCATTGTCGTTGATTTAGAAATAAGAAACATGGAGTACATTATATGATAATAAAAAATGCCGATGTGTATACAGAAGAAGGCACCTTTGTCAAAAAAGATATTTATATAGACGGTGGTCTTTTTGCCAATCAAAATGATGAGTCTGTAATTGGTACTGAAATAGACGCAACAGACTGCTATGCGATACCTGCGCTTACCGATATACATTTTCATGGCTGTGCAGGGTATGATTTTTGTGACGGGAGCAGGGAGGCAATAGCGGCAATGGCGGAATATGAAGCGTCTGTCGGAGTTGCCAATATTGTGCCTGCGACTATGACGCTTTCGGAAGAGGCGCTTTCTAACATATGCGAGACTGCCAAAGCGTATAAGAATGAAGGCAGGCATGAAAAGAGAGCGAGGCTCTGCGGAATTAATATGGAGGGGCCTTTTATCTCATTTAGTAAAAAAGGCGCGCAAAATAAGGATTTTATTAAGGCACCGGATATTTTAATGTTTGATAAGTTAAATGAGGCTTCAGGTAATATGATAAGGCTTGTTTCGATTGCGCCTGAGCTTGATGGGGCTATGGATTTTATTGAAAAAAAGCATGGTGAAGTAATTGTTTCACTGGCGCATACCGATGCGGATTATGACACTTCGGTTCGTGCTTTTGGGAAAGGGGCAAACCATGTGACGCATTTATACAATGCGATGAATCCTTATACACATAGGGCGCCCGGACCGATAGGCGCTGCTGCGGATGCGGATGGAGTAGATGTGGAGCTTATTTGTGATGGTGTACATATTCATCCGGCTGCTGTTCGCACGACGTTTAAGATATTTGGCGATGAGCGTATAATTTTTGTAAGCGACAGCATGAGGGCAGCAGGCCTTGAGGATGGCAGTTACACGCTGGGCGGGCAGGAGGTTGAAGTGGTTGGAAACCTCGCGACGTTAAAAGACGGAACAATAGCTGGCTCTGTTACAAACCTGATGGACTGTCTTCGCATTGCAGTACTGAAGATGGGAAATCCGCTTGAAAAAGCAGTAAAGTGTGCGGCAGTAAATCCAGCTAAGTGTATTGGCATATATGATAGGTGTGGCAGTATTACAGCTGGTAAGTATGCTGATGTGGTACTTTTAAAAAAGGATAGTCTTGAAACTGTTAATGTAATTATGGAAGGCAAAATATTATAATAGCTTATTTTATAAAGGAGAAGGAGCAGTGAATTTACTGCTTCTTTTCTTATTTAAGAGATTGGGTGTAAAAAGTTATATTAAAAATTTCCATATAAAAATATAAAATTTAATATAATTTAAAATGAATTCCCATTCCTAATTTCGCACATTTTATCCTATTAAAAATATAATATATAAAACCATACTAAACGAGTTTATATGAAAAATAATTGCACAAATCTTTATTTACTCTCTACAATAGCCTGTCAACTCTCTGAATGCCTTAGTGAACAAGAGCTTGAAATATTATCATCTGACTTAACTACCCTTGGATATATGATTGAATCTTTAATAGCTCATCAGTCTGTATGTAAAGAGGATTGATGTGCTAAGAATCGTATTATAGACATATCTGAAAGCGTAGCATCTTATATCTTAATAATTGTTAAGAAAATCTTAATGAATTTTTTCCCATTATATGAAGAAATTAAAAAAGAAAAAACGTTATATTAATAACAGACGTGAAGAATAAACTTGGGAGGAAGACATAATGGGAGAAAAAAAGATAGTGGAAATTAAGGATTTACAGAAGGATTACGGTCAGAAGGGCTTTAGAACTAATGTTCTGAAAGGGATTGATCTGACGATTTATTCAAACGACTTCATTGCGATTATGGGGCCTAGCGGTTCGGGAAAAACGACTTTGCTTAATATTCTTTCAACGATAGACAAGCCTACGCAGGGGCGGGTTTTGTTGGATGGAAAAGATGTAAACAGTATTTCCGATCAGGAGTTATCGGAGCTTAGAAGGGACAAAATAGGCTTTGTTTTTCAGGACTATAATCTGCTTGATACGATGACGCTTCAGGATAATATAGCTTTGCCGTTATCATTAAATGGAATATCGGGTAAGAAGTGTGTGGAAAAGAGTAAGGAGCTTGGAAAGACGTTTGGGCTTACGGAGCATCTTGCTAAGTATCCGTATCAGTTGTCCGGAGGACAAAAGCAGCGCGGGGCGGTGTGTCGGGCGCTTATAACGGAGCCTGAGATTCTTTTTGCGGACGAGCCCACCGGAGCGCTTGATTCTAAATCGGGACGGGAGCTGTTAGAATGTTTTAAGGGTGTCAATGAAAGAAATCAGGCGGCGATTCTTATGGTTACACACGATGCTTTCAGTGCTTCATATGCGAAAAATGTGTATATACTCAGTGACGGTGCAATCAAGTACAAGCTGAACAGAACCGGACGCAGGAAAGAATTTTATGATTATATAATGGAAATACAGGCAACGCTTGGAGAGTCGTTTGAGGATGAAGATGGAGGTGATTTTTGATGGGGAGTATCAGGCTGGCATTTAATAATTTTAAGAAAAGCTTCCGGAATTACTTTTCTATGATTTTATCGCTTAGTTTTACAATCATGATATTGTACAACTTTGTAAATCTGACATATACGGAGACTTTTAAGGCGTTTGGTGAGAAGAATAAGAATTACATTGATATAATTATACAGGTTGTGTCGGTTGTACTTATTTGTTTTATGTTCTTTTTCATCTGGTATGCTACAAATGTTTTTTTGACCAAAAGGAAGAAAGAAATAGGAATTTACGTTTTTATGGGACTGACTAATCGTAAAATCGGTAAAATTTATGCTATGGAAACGATAATGACCGGAATCGCCGCGCTTGTTTTGGGAATTTTATGCGGAGTGGTTTCAACGCAGCTTTTTCAGCTGCTGCTGTTTACGATATCCGATATCAGCATAGATATATCTTTCCGGTTTACCTGGGAACCGGTGATTATTACAGTAGTGGTCTATGTTGTTATTTATATGATTTTTGTTATAAAAGGATATGTAAATATTGTAAGAAGCAGCGTGCTTGAGATGATTTCAGCAATCAGGCAGAATGAGTATGTAAAGACAAATAACTGGATTTTGTTTGGTAAGGCGGTGCTTGGAATTACGATTTTATTAAACGGCTATTATCTGGCAGTGAAAGAGAGCGGTTTTAATGTAATGGCGAATCTCCTTAGTGCGACGGTTTTTGTTATTGTGGGCACGTATTTGGTTTTTGGAGGTTTTCTCCCGATTTTGTTTCAGAAATTAGCGGACAATAAGCGGTTTTTATATAGCAGTGAGAGAAATCTATGGATAAATAATGTGATTTTTCGTATGAAAAAGAACTATAGAACGTACGCAATGACCTGCGTGCTTTTGACCTGTTCTGTGACCGCGCTGGCGGCAGCTTTTGCCCAAAAGGACAGGTATGATAATATGGTGCATTTCAGGAATACTTATACTTTCCAGCTTGTGAGCAACATGCCGGATTTAGGTGCGAGGGTGACAGATTTAATAGAGCAGGATAATGATATTGTATATTCATCCGAAGGCGATTTTTTTGTAATGGACGGGAGCCATTTTGACGACGGTTTTACATATGGAATTCTATCTTTTTCAGGAGTAAAAAAGATGGCGGAAGCGGCGGGATTAGATTTTCCATATGATGAGCTTAAGGATGACGAGGTAATCTGTGCAAATCATATATACTTATTATCGTTTATAACTGACCGCTCTGACGTAACAATTACTATTGATGGTAAAAAATACCGACAGATAGACGAGACAACGGTGCCTTACATGGGATATATGCAGGAGGGGCAGACTTATTATATTGTCAGTGATAAGACCTATGATGAGCTTTTGGCAGGTTATAATCAGTGGGTGTCAGATAATGCATCTATTGCAGGAGATAAGCAGGAAATGCAACATGATGAGCGGATATATATCTATAATTACAGGATACAGGACATCTATAACTACGCGGCGTCCATGGACGAGCTGGATACCATTATGGAAAATACGGATGGAAACTATGTGGGCAGAGTAGCAATCAATCCTAATAGTGATGATATTATGTGGATTAAGGTTGAGTATTCCCTATGCGTATTTATGTTCCTTGTGTTTGTTGTAGCGAGCGGAAGCATTTTGTTCATGAAACTTTATAACGATTCGTTTGAAGAGAAAGAACGCTACGGCGTATTGACGAAAATCGGAGTTGCAAAAAAGACACTTGGAAAAGCCATTGCCAAGGAGCTTAGGGTGGCATATGGGGTGCCGTTTCTTTTGATGATGGTTTCATCATACTTTGCGGTACATTCACTGGAAAAAATGATGTCTACGAATTTGAAGCTGATAAATCTGCTGAGTGTAGGGATAATCTTTGTATTCTTTTTGGCGTTTTATAAATTGTCCGTAATTTTGGCCGTAAAGAACAGTGCAGCATTATCGTAAACATTATTGTTATCGATAGGATACAAATATTAATTTGATATGCATATGGTATGTGTTTGAGATACTAAGGAGTTTGGAGGATATACAAATGGTTCGTTTATTATCCATCGGAATAGATTGTTTTTCTGCGTTAATATTTATCGTTCCTGCTGTAATTGTTTTGCAGTATATTTTATTTAAACAACATAGCTTTAGTAAAGTTTTTATGGTGTTTATATTTGCATTATATTCTATGGCAGTCTTTACCGTGGTAGGTATTCCCACGGTAAATAGACTAATGGTTAATTTGCGATTTAATTTAATACCATTAATAGATATTG
>CAMWKB010000138.1 GCA_947174705.1 uncultured Lachnospiraceae bacterium | reverse complement strand
CAGAAGATACGGGGCTTAGTATAGCAGAAGTAGAACAGCTTGCAGGGCTCCAGACAGTGTAAAACAGTAAGGCGGAAAATTGTATATTGCAGCTAAAAACAGGAAAAAGACTGATGATTTAGATTTGTTTCTCCAATATACGACGCAGCACTAAAAAGTTCACTTGACTATGATTGTGAGAAGGTATATGCACTTTTACATAGTGGTAATGAATAATTTCACCTTCTATATAGAATTTTAATTTTGTTTCTAACATGAAATATGATACAGTATATCTATCGGGAACACTTCTGTTCCCATCAACTCGTTTGACTATCAAACATCAGAACGTTCAAACGGCATTTCGCCGGAACATTCAATTCAAGACAATTAATGCAGTATAGGGATTTAGAACATAAAAAAGAATCTTCACCTTACTATTACTATTGCGATGTGTAAAAAATGTGTATATTTTATTGCCATATGTGTAAAAAATGTGTATTATATACAAATAAGGAGCATAATGAAAAATTAGCAAGAGCAATATTGAGAAGGTGGGGATTATGAAAACTCCCGCAATCAATATATGTATATAGGTCAATAAGGAAGAGGAGATAATTAATTTGAAAAATGTATATCCTGTAATATTTACACAACTGGATGACAAAAAAGAAACTGTACTTATAGAAATTCCAGACTGGAGTATTATGACTGAAGGCTACGGAATGGCAGACGCTATGTATATGGCAAGGGATGCAATGGGTTTAAAAGGGATAAAATACGAAGATGATGGAAGGGATATTCCGGAACCTAGTGATTTAAGTACTGTTGATGTGGCCAAAGGAACATTTGCGAGTGAGGGGGAAAGCTTTGTTTCACTGGTAGATGTTGATTTTACAGAGTATCGCCGTAGGACAGACAATAAGTCTGTACGCAGGAATGTCACAATCCCGAGTTGGTTGAATCAGGAGGCGGAAAAAGCTCATGTTAATGTGTCAAGAGTTTTACAGGAAGCTTTAATGGCTAAACTAAATGTTTCAAGATGAAAAATCCAAACTCATGAAGTCATATATGTAACCTTTTACAAGATAGAAAGTGTAATTTCTAATGTAGTTAACATAACAATACTGGTAAAGTCAATTCCCGTACGCCTTAAAATGGTTGTACGGGAACTTTTTGTGCAACTTTTAAAAATTAGCAAATTTTAACATCATTTTAAGCTACATTTTTTGGTCAATCCGACAAAAAATTAATTTTCTATTAACAGCCCCTTGAATAAATAGTACAAACGTACTAGAATGGATTATAAGAAAAAATAGGGTAATTGTGGCCTAAATAATAGAACAAGTAGTTTAAAAACCAGTATTAAAAAGTAGTGGGGTGTGACTATGAAAGAGATCAAAAGAAGTACAAAAATCCATTTATTGAAGTCAGGAGCATGCATTTTAGTGGCGTTGGTTTTGATAATCAATACTGTTTTCTTGTATGCGGATGAACTTGGAGGGGGAGAGTCTGCAGATCCTTCGCCTTCGGTTACAGAGACTGAAACTTCGACAGACACGGCGAATGGAGAAGAAACGCAGGAGACGACGGATACAACAATAGTAACAGATGTGCCAGAAGCAAGTCTGCCAGAAGTTAATCCTCCGTCGGATGATAATGCAAATACGACTCCCGAGGAGCTGACGACACCTGAGTCCCCAGATGCGGGAACAAGTGATTCTTTGGAGGTGGATGCAACAGAGACACCTACGCCCTCTGACGAGGATGCAAATATGTCAGAGGAAACGCCGAGCGTAGAACCGAGTGTATCACCCAGTGCTTCGCCCAGCGCAACGCCCACGCCTACACCTACAGAAGAACCCAAAGAGGAAACAGTTACAAAACTGTCAGTAGAAGATGGTCTTCCGGCAGGAATTTCAGGGGTATCTATGACATTATCAAAGGGTATTCCCGAAACATACAGCCTGCATGTGGGAAATGACAATGGCAGCGACTTTACTGATTACATAGCAGCCATGAAAAAGGAAGGCTATGATGTTAAAGGAAGCAAGGCCTTTGATATACATATAGAAGATGAAGACGGTGAAACAGTAAATCTGCCTGCTGGAGCAGAGGCAACAGTTACTGTTGATTTTAGTACGCCTCTTTTTGCAGGGAAAGTTGACAATGATACTTTATATAGTGTATTGCATAAATCTTCAAGTGTAGAGAATCTCAGCGCTGACGATTGGGATGCAAGTGCATCAGGCCTTACCAGCGTTACATTTACTACAAGCTCCTTTAGTCCTTTTGCAGTAGTAGCAATTGCAATGGATAACAGCCAATACAACTTGTTAGATGATGAGGCTTCAGATGGAGCTGAAATATGTATTAATACAGGTAAGGGCATTAATTGGTCAGTTGAACTTACTCATCCTACTGATCCCAATGGAGTTTCCAGAGATGAGGAATTTACATTTGAACTGATTTTTGAGTTTTCAAATGAACAGGATGCTGACAGACCGAAACCGGGAAATAATGTAGCTTATTTTAATATCCCAACGGAATTAGTTGAACTTAAACCAGATGGCAGCATAAATGATAACTTTATTTATGATGACGGCGGCAATCGGATAGGAACTTATGAAATAGTTGGAAACTGTGTAAGATTCACATATTTTGATTCTTGGTTAAAAGACAATAAAAGTGATATGTGGAGCAGCTTTTCCTTCAAGGCAAAGCTTGATAAAGACAGCACTGAGAATAAAAAGGATGTTGTAATAACATTTCCAGGTGACAGTAAGGATATACATATAAGTTTTGATGACGGTGATGTAACTGCCGGCAAAGATTATGATGTATTGTCAGATGGAACAGTAGAATTTACGATTCCGATTACAGTAACCGGGCAAGACGCAGAAGAACTTGTTCTGACAGACTTACTTGGTTCCAATTTCACATTTATTGAAGATTCCTTTGAATTGAAAGGCAGCAATGATGCTTCTGTTAATGTGGAACTTGATGGACAGACGGCTACTATTAAGATAGATAAACTGGCAATCGGTACATATACGTTAAAATATAGAGTTAATGTAAATAAGGATAGTTTAGATCCTGAAGGATATGGAAATGAAGTACAATGGGGTTGGAAAACACATCCTGATGATCCTGATAAAAATGCAAAAACTTGGGTTTGGATCAATGGCGGAGATGTAGGAAAAGGTGGTGTCCAGGAAAAAGATCGTATCAAATGGACCATCACAGTAAAACCCGACCAGTTAAGTACAGTTATTGGTCAGGTTATTAACGATACATTAGGTGATGGACATAAATATGAAGGTACTTTTGACGTTTATAAAGGTCACCAATGGGAATGGGACAATGCACCCATTAAGACAGTAACTATACCGGATGGCGCAAGCAGCTTCAGCTATGAATTTACACAGGAAGATATTGGAGAAGCAGAGCTTGGGCAGGTTTATACCATTGTTTACTATACCATACCGGATAACCCGGACATAGATGGTACATATACCAATACTGTAAACGATCAAGAAAAACCGGTAGATTATAAGGGAGATAACAACGGGAAAAAGCAGGATATAGTAAGTAAAACCTGTAAAGCAAACAGTTATCCGGATACAACCATTACATGGACAATTACAGTTGACCCGGCTAAGTATGCAGACGGTCAGAAGATCACAAACCTTACATTAACAGACAAACTGCAAAATGGTTCTGTGTATGTTGATTCAAAGAAAACTCAGTGGGGAACTGCTAAGAAGATTTGGGTTCAGGATGCAGAAGGAAATGATCTGAATAATTATACTTTGACTATGGATGAAGATGGCCATGGATTCAAGATTGTATTTAATGGTGAATTTGACAGCGAAAGTTCTAAAATCATCATATACTATGATACCCAGCAGAAAGATGGCGAAGGTGACTGGGAGAAAAATGAAGTAAATACCACATATGATCTGGATGGAGAACCTAAGAGTGAAGATGATGGTACCGGAACAAATTATGCGAAAAAAGGAACAATTCCTGTTAATAAATCAGGTTTATTGGATGGCAATGAGGTTGAATGGAAAGTTGTTATAAACAAAAGCCTTTGGGAAGAAGCTGATTCGTCGGAGGGAAGTGGATTACAGGCATATAAACCATATCAGGTAATTGATACATTGCCTAGTGGCATGAAATATTCTGCTGGTACTGCAAAATTTACGATAAAAGGTAGAGATAAAGTGGGTGGTACCTATGACATTGAACCAGAAATAATTCATGAGGATGGCAAAGAAAAATTAGTATTTACCTGGAATAGTCTTGAACAATATGCTATGTTTAATGAAGTAAGTGATTGGAATACTAAACTTTACTTATATATTGAACTAACATATAAGACTAAAATTGAATTGCTTCCGGAAGGTGGTAGCGCATCATTTACGAATAATGCAAAACTTTTCGAAGATGGTGATGAAAAAGGATCAGATTCTGCAACAGTAAGGATTGAAAATACCTTATTGGATAAGCAAGGTGCATTGAATCAAAATGCAATGAATACAATAAGCTATGCAATTACTGTGAATTATGGCGGACAGGACTTAAATGCTTATGCCGATACATTGACACTGGTTGATACTCTTGATGCCAATACTTCACTGAAATTGGAGACTTTAAAGGTTACGGAATTAGATACCGGCAAAGATGTTGATTATGGATTTTCTTATGATACTGATGGCGGGCAGGATAAGCTTGTTCTGACAGTACCGGATGGAAAGGCATTAAAGGTAACTTATGATGTACTCGTAGCAGGTGAAGGCCAACTCACAGTTAAAAATGATGTGGAATTGTCAGGTATTACTAATGCTTCCACCTCAGAAGAAAATCAGATAAAAATTGAAAGTTCATCTGCTGTTGGTGGAGCTAAAGCAGGTAAAATTAGCCTTAGTAAATTTGACAGTACTACTCGCAAGTCAATTGAAGGAGTAACTTTTGAACTGCATAAAGCAAATAAAAATGGCTCAGATGCAGGTCTGATAGAAACTAAGACGACAGGTTCAAATGGAAAATTAACATTTGGTGATCCTGATGTATTAGAGTTAGACTGCTTATATTATTACGTAGAAACAGCAGCGCCGAACGGATACAAGTTAGATACAGAGAAGCATTACTTTATGCTGGAAGGTAGTCAGTATCAGTCAATATTATCAGGAATTGACTCATCCATACAGGATAAAGTAAGAAAGGCACCTGCTAAGGGTGGAACGCTTCTTGTTCAGAATACACCTGAAACCATAGATATAAGTGGTGCAAAGACTTGGGACGATAGCGACAACCAGGATGGCAAGAGACCTAAAGTCCTCACAGTTATTTTGAAGAAGAATGGAACAGAAGTAGATAGGAAGACTATTTCTGAATCAAATGGTTGGAAATATACTTTTAAAGACCTTTTGAAGTATGAGAATGGTAAGGAGATTGTCTATACTGTAGATGAAGTATTACCTGATGGTTATAAGAAGACTGTAGGAAATAAAGACAATAATTATAATCTGACGAATACTCATACGCCTGAGACAACAACAATCAGTGGGCAGAAGACATGGGATGATGCTGGTAATCAGGATGGCAAGCGCCCTACGAGCGTTACGATTCAGCTGCTTGCAGATAATGAAGTTGTGCAGACTATAGAGGTAACTGCAGGTGAAGACGGACAGTGGAAATACAGCTTCGGAGAACTGCCTGTATACAAAGATGGCGGAAAGAAAATTACTTACAAAGTAGTAGAAGTATTACCGGATAGCCTGAAGAATGTATATAAAATCAGCTATGACGGATACAACGTAAAGAATACGCATACACCTGAGAAGACAGAGGTAAGCGGAAGCAAGACCTGGAATGATAATGATAACCAGGATGGCATTAGACCTGAAAGCATTACAATTAATCTGTTAGCAAACAATGCAAAGATTGACAGCAAGACAGTAACTGCAAATAATAACTGGTCATGGAGCTTTACAAACCTTCCTAAGTATAAGGATGGAGTAGAGATTACCTATACCATCACTGAGGATGAAGTGGCAAACTACGAACCCACAATAGATGGTTATAATGTGATCAATACCCATGAACCTAAGACTACTAGCCTCAGTGTAGAGAAGAAATGGGAGGACAATAACAATCAGGACGGCAAGAGAACAGACAGCATCCAGGTACAGCTGCAGGCAAACGGAAAAG
>CAMWKB010000137.1 GCA_947174705.1 uncultured Lachnospiraceae bacterium | reverse complement strand
AAAGACAAAAAAGATAAGAAGGATAAAAAGGAAAAGAAAAAGAAAGGTAAAAAGGGCGCAGCCGAAGGAGAAGATGGCGAAGATGGTGACGGCAAGGGAGCTAAGAAAAAGCCCAAGAAGGAGAAAAAGCCCAAGAAAGAAAAAGCAGTAGATGGAGAAGTGGAAAATGAACCGCCAAGCAAGAAACTGTCTAAGAAGAAGGTAATTCCGGTTATTCTCTTCTGTGTTACAATAACGGTTGTTATAATACTTTTAACATCTATGCTGCCAACGTATTTAGAAAAACGTGATGCACATGTTGCTTATGATATGGGCAATTATGCACAAGTGTATGATTTGCTCTATGGCAAAGACTTAAATGAAGATGATGAGGCAATTTTGCAAAAGAGTACAATTATACTGACAATGGATAGGAAGCTGTCTTCATACCATAATTACCGTAAGATTGGTAATAACGAGCTTACCGCGTTGGATGCGTTGATTCAGGGTGCGGCATTGTATTATAATATTTTACCGGATGCAGAAGAATATAATGTTGTAAATGAGGTAAGTGCGATACATGATGAAATACTCAGAACTTTATATGATAATTATGGACTTTCAGAAACAGATGTTATGGAAATTGCTGCATGTGATGATGTGACTTATACTCAGCGTCTGACTTCAATTGTATATGGAATCAGTTTTGGTTATGATGACGGCGCAGGACAGGAAGAGCAGCAATTTGGTGTAATGGATGATATTCTTCCGGGAGAGCAGGAGATTATTGATGGACTGCCAGAGAATATTGACGGTCTTCAAAATGGCACAGAACCTGCTATTAACTGATAAAGGGAGATAGGCAATGGTAGCAATAATAGATTATGATGCCGGAAACATAAAGAGCGTGGAAAAGGCAGTTGCGGCCTTTGGTAAGGAAGTTACCGTTACAAGAGATGCAGATACAATTTTATCAGCAGAGCATGTGATTTTACCGGGGGTAGGTTCTTTTGGCGACGCTATGGAGAAGCTTCATAATTATGGATTGGTAGATGTTATTAAGAAAGTGGTTGAGAAAAAAACACCGTTTCTTGGAATATGTTTAGGATTACAGCTGTTATTTGAAAGCAGTGAGGAATGTGAAGGTGTAGAGGGGCTTGGGATTTTACCCGGGAAAATCGTAAGGATTCCCGCCGGTGAGGATTTAAAGATTCCGCATATAGGGTGGAATTCCCTAAGTTACCCTAACAGAGGGCGGTTGTTTGAGGGAGTACCGGAGAACTCGTATGTGTATTTTGTACATTCATACTATCTTCAGGCAGATGATGAGGAAATAGTAACAGCTGTTACTGATTATGGTGTGACAATCCATGCTTCAGTAGAAAAGGACAATGTTTTTGCGTGTCAGTTTCATCCTGAGAAAAGCTCCGATGTTGGTTTGAAAATATTAAAAAATTTTCTGGATATCTCAGGTGAAGACAGCGTAGTGGATAGGGAGGACAGCTGATGCATACTAAAAGAATTATTCCCTGTCTGGATGTTAAAAACGGCAGAGTGGTTAAAGGCGTTAATTTTGTGAATTTCAAAGATGCGGGAGACCCTGCGGAAGTTGGGGCGGCCTATGATAAGTCAGGCGCGGACGAATTGGTTTTTTTGGATATAACGGCCTCTTCTGACGCAAGGGCAACCGCAGTAGAGATGGTTAGACAGGTTGCAGCAAAGGTTTTCATTCCGTTTACCGTAGGCGGAGGAATTCGTAGTGTAGAGGATTTTCAGGCAATTTTAAGAGAAGGCGCAGACAAGGTTTCGGTAAATTCTGCAGCCATTATGAACCCGCAGCTTATTTCTGATGCTGCGGATAAATTCGGTTCACAGTGCGTGGTGGTCGCAATTGATGCCAAAAGACGTGAAGACGGGAACGGATGGAATATATACAAAAACGGCGGTCGTATCGATATGGGAATTGATGCAGTAGAATGGGCGATGAAAGCCGAGTCGCTCGGTGCCGGTGAAATCCTTCTTACAAGTATGGACGGAGACGGCACGAAGGCGGGCTACGATTTAGAACTTACACGCATGATATCCGAAAATGTCTCAATTCCAGTCATAGCCTCCGGCGGCGCCGGAAACATGGAGCATTTCTATGATGCTTTTACCAAGGGAAAGGCGGATGCGGCCTTGGCTGCTTCTCTTTTTCACTTTAAAGAGATGGAGATTATGGATTTAAAGAGATACTTGAGGGATAAAGGCATTTCAGTCAGAATATAATAACAATTGTTTTTATTCAAAATACCCAGAACTTAGATACTACGGAGGAACACTTAGTTATGGCAATGCTGAGTAATGATTGGGCGGCTGCATTGGATTCGGAATTCCGGAAACCATATTATAAGCAGCTGTACAATTTTATAAAAGAAGAATACAGCAGAGTGGTGGTTTATCCTCCTGCAGATGATATTTTTAATGCATTTCATTTTACACCGTTAAATAAGGTGAAGGTGTTGTTGTTAGGGCAGGACCCTTATCATAACGAGCATCAGGCGCATGGGATGAGCTTTTCCGTGCCGGCTGACCAGAAGGAAATACCGCCGTCTTTGCAGAATATATATCAGGAGTTACATGATGATTTAGGCTGTTATGTACCGAATAACGGCTATTTGCAAAAATGGGCCGACCAGGGCGTATTGCTGTTAAATACAGTGCTTACGGTCCGGGCGCATCAGGCCAATTCCCATCAGGGAAAAGGCTGGGAAGAGTTTACGGATGCAGTCATTAATGCAGTTAATGCGCAGGATAGGCCGATTGTATACATGCTGTGGGGAAGGCCGGCACAGAGTAAGATTCCTATGTTGACTAATACTAAGCATTTGATTTTAAAGGCGCCGCATCCAAGTCCTTTGTCGGCATACAGAGGTTTTTTTGGGTGTAAGCATTTTAGTCAGGCTAATGAGTTCCTAAAATCAAACGGGGCGGAACCGATTGACTGGCAGATTGAGAATGTGTAGGCAGTTAAAGAGAGGAGAGGAGTACCAATGAAAAAATTACCGTTTGTGACTAAGGAAAAGGTAGAGGAGATAGTAAAAACCTATCCAACGCCTTTTCATATTTATGATGAGAAAGGAATAAGGGAAAATGCTAAGGCTGTAAAAGAGGCTTTTGCATGGAATAAGGGATTTAAAGAGTATTTTGCCGTAAAGGCGACTCCGAATCCTTTTTTAATGAGCATATTACATGAGTATGGTTGTGGGTGTGACTGTTCCTCCCTGACAGAGCTTATGCTTAGTGATGCGGCCGGTATAAATGGCGAGGATGTGATGTTTTCCTCTAACGACACTCCGGCTGAGGATTATGAATACGCGGCTAAAATAGGCGCGATTATAAATCTGGACGATATTACGCATATAGATTATCTGGAAAACATTTTAGGAAAGCTGCCTGAACTTATGAGCTGCCGATATAATCCGGGCGGTGTATTTAAGATGAGTAACGGGATTATGGATAATCCCGGCGATTCTAAGTACGGCTTTACAACCGAGCAGATGTTTGAGGGCTTTCGTATCCTTAAGCAAAAAGGCGTAAAGCGTTTTGGAATTCATGCTTTTTTGGCGAGCAATACAGTTACCAATGAGTATTATCCGCAGCTTGCAAAGCAGCTTTTTGAGCTTGCGGTTAAGTTAAAAGAAGAGACGGGTGCAGAGATTGCATTTATCAATCTTTCAGGCGGCGTCGGAGTTGCGTATAAGCCAGAGCAGGAGGCTAATGATATCAGGGCTATAGGTGAAGGCGTAAGGAAGGTTTACGAAGAGGTACTTATACCTGCCGGAATGGGAAATGTGGCAATTTATACCGAGATGGGACGTTTTATGATGGCGCCTTATGGAGCTCTTATAACAAAGGCAATTCATGAGAAACACACCTATAAAGAATACATCGGCGTGGACGCCTGTGCGGTTAATCTGATGCGACCGGCCATGTACGGCGCATATCATCATATTACGGTACTTGGCAAGGAGGACAAGCCATGCGACTGTAAATATGACGTGACGGGTTCTTTATGTGAAAATAATGATAAATTCGCAATTGACAGAATGCTTCCCAAGATAGATATGGGTGATTATCTTGCAATTCACGATACCGGCGCTCATGGACATTCGATGGGATATAATTACAACGGCAAGCTGAGGTCGGCCGAACTGCTTTTGTGCGAGGACGGAAGCGTAAAACTTATAAGAAGAGCGGAAACACCTAAGGATTATTTTGCAACTTTGGATTGTTTTGATATTTATAATAAAATGGAATTATAAAAAATGAACTCCCGGTTATAATAGCTGGGAGTTTTTTTAGGAGAAAATAATGGATATTGAATTTAGAAAAATAACAGAGTTTAAGCGGGGAACACTTGCAGCGCTTTTGAGAGACGGCTATTCTTTCGAACCACAGTTTGAACGCGATTGGCATGACCAATGGCAAGAGTTTGATGACTTCTTTTATGATAATCCCCACATTGCCGAGTTTAGTGGATTTATGACAGTCTTAGAGGGAAAGCCTATTGGGTTTGTTTCGTGGAATCCGACAAATCTGCCCGAATCAACAGAAATCGGACATAATTGCATTATGACGAAATACAAGGGGAAGGGTTATGGGAAACGACAGATGCAGGAAGCGGTTCAACGCATAATAGCGCAAGGAGCAAGGAAGATAGTCGTATGGACAAGTGAGATTTGTGTTCCAGCCAGGCGCACCTATGAAAGCGCAGGTTTTCAATTTGTAAAAAAGAGTGAGGAAACATTCCATCCCGAATATTCAGGGCAAAGAATACATTATGAAATTATAGTAAGATAAATTGGAATTGTTTGAGGTAATTAAGCTATGGAGTATATTAAAGCAACTGAAAAAGATATAGAACAAATCTTAATGGTAGTACAAGATACAATACAGACAATTTACCCCAAATACTATCCAAAAGAGGTTGTAGACTTTTTTTGTGAACTTCATTGTAAAGAAAATATAGCAGAAGATATAAAAAATGGTTTTGTGGGTATTTTACGAAACGATAATATGATTGTGGGAACAGGCAGTTATAAAGATAATCATATTACAAGGGTATATGTAAAACCTGAATATCAAGGAAAAGGTTATGGAAGCTATATTATGCAATGCTTAGAAAACGAAATTAGTTTGAAATACGATACCGTATATTTGGACGCTTCATTGCCCGCATGCCATCTATATGAAAAAAGAGGTTATAAAACTACAGAACACAGGAGGTGGAATGTGGAAAATGGGAAAATACTTGTGTATGAAGTCATGGTAAAATCGCTGACGAATACTTGAACTACATAATATACCATAAATTCTGGATTCCAAAAAGGGAGTTTTGTAATGAACCCAGAAAATAGTG
Organism: uncultured Lachnospiraceae bacterium; assembly: GCA_947174705.1. Lineage (GTDB taxonomy): Bacteria > Bacillota > Clostridia > Lachnospirales > Lachnospiraceae > UBA3282. Next base: position 840 of record CAMWKB010000137.1, on the reverse strand, counting down.
AGGTTGTGTACACCTTATTATATTTATGCTAAAATAAATTCAATGAAGATTGAAAGGAAAAATTGAGAATAATAAATAGATTTATGGAGGGTTAGTATGGCGTTGGAAAATAAACTGGGTATTAACGATTCAGCAGAACTTGCTAGAGCAGAAGAGAAAATTAGCAAAATTAGAGCAATTGAATTGTATGAAAACAATATTGTTGAAGAATCTGAAATTGGGAAATTTTCCGGACTTGCAAAAATTCATAAACTTTTATTTGATGAGATATATGATTTTGCTGGAAAAGTAAGAACAGTAAATATAGCAAAAGGAAATTTTAGATTTGCGCCTGTAATGTACTTAGATGCTGCGTTAAAACATATTGATGATATGCCTCAATCGTCATATGATGAAATTATAGAAAAATATGTGGAAATGAATGTTGCTCATCCGTTTAGGGAAGGGAATGGAAGAAGTACACGCATATGGCTGGATTTGATTTTAAAAAAAGAATTAAAGTTAGTTGTAGATTGGAATAAGGTTGATAAGGAAGATTATCTGCTTGCTATGGAAAGAAGTCCGGTTAAGGATTTGGAAATTAAGGTTTTGCTTAAAAATGCATTAACAGATAAAATAGATGACAGAGAATTATATATGAAGGGTATTGATGCAAGTTATCACTATGAAGGATATAATACTTTTAAGGCTGAGGATTTGTGAGTCTGCGAGAAATTTCCTACGCTTTGCGCCATGCTCCATGGGAATATGAATTGGAAATGGATGACCGGTTATATGAAAATAAAGCTTACTGTTGCACACGTACCTTGAATTCTTTCTTCTCCCCCAATCAATATAAGT
>CAMWKB010000136.1 GCA_947174705.1 uncultured Lachnospiraceae bacterium | reverse complement strand
ATATAAATATGAGGTAGTAATCGGCGATGCAACTATCGCAGAAAACCGAGAGGACTGCAGTTTTATATGGGAAAACTATTATCATGAAAAGGAAGAAATAAATGAGTATGATTTAACACTTTTTGTTAAGAATGATAATGGAGAGCAAAATAGTTTCAGCAGATTTGAAGAAACCCATTACCAGAGAGGATACCGTTTTGAACAAATAAAAAATCTGATTGAAACGGCAGGGCTTGAGTTTGTTACAGCCTTTGACGCAGATTCACATGATGCGATTACTCCGGAGAGTGAGAGGATATACGTAGTGGCAAGAGAACATGGTAAGAAAGAAAATATAACTAAAGAGGGATGAACAATGTCAGACTATTTAATCAGAGCAACCGCCGCCGATGCACAAATCCGCGCCTTTGCACTTACATCAAGGGATTTGGTGGAAACCGCAAGAAGCAGACATAATTTAAGCCCGGTTGTTACAGCTGCGCTTGGCAGACTTATGACGGGAGCCGTTATGATGGGCGGTATGTTAAAAGGTGAAAAAGATATGTTGACCCTACAGGTCAATGGAGACGGTCCGGTAGGTGGACTTACCGTAACCGCAGATTCAAAAGGCAATGTGAAAGGTTATGCCAATGCGCCGCAGGCTATGATGCCGCCAAACGCAAACGGCAAGCTGGATGTAGGCGGCGTAATCGGCAATGGCTATCTCACTGTAATAAAAGATATGGGTATGAAGGAACCGTATTCTTCGCAGGTTGCATTGCAGAGCGGAGAGATTGGGGACGATCTGACCTATTATTTTGCCGCTTCGGAGCAGGTGCCTTCCTGTGTGGCGCTTGGCGTGCTTATGGAGAAAAATAACACTGTAAAGCAGGCAGGCGGTTTTATCATTCAATTAATGCCTTTTGCGCAGGAAGAGGTTATTAAAAAACTTGAGGAAAAAATATCAACTATTGCTTCCGTAACAAGTATGCTCGATGAGGGTAAGACTCCCGAACAGATTCTTGAGCTTGTGCTTGGAGATATGGGGCTTGAGATTACGGAAAAGATGCCGGTGCAGTTTAAGTGCAACTGCACTAAGGAAAGAGTGGAAAAAGTGCTTCTCAGTTTAGGTAAAAAGGAGCTTAAAGAGATGATTGCAGAGGGTGAAGAAGTGAAGCTGCACTGTCATTTCTGTAATAAGGATTATGGATTTACGATAGAGGAATTAAAAGCACTGATATAAATGACATGGGTGTCATTTGTGGTGATACATATGTTATATGATTGCATATGTCATAAGATATTGAAAGGCAAGGTTTTTTGTATGAAACATGGATTTGTAAAAGTTGCGGCGGTGACGCCTAAAATAAAAGTGGCTGACCCTGCTTATAATGCACGGCAGATTTGTGCCTGCATGGAAGCAGCGGTGGAAAAGGGAGCTAAGATTATTGTTTTTCCTGAGCTGTGTCTGACAGGCTATACATGCGGTGATTTGTTTTTGCAGGAGCTGCTTTTGCGTGGGGCGAAGGAAGCGCTTAAAAATATTGCCACTGAGACACAGGGCAGCGATGCGCTGGTTTTTGTCGGGCTGCCTATGGAAAAAGACCATAAACTTTATAATGTAGCGGCAGTTATTCAGGATGGGGCGGTGCTTGCGTTAATTCCTAAGCGTTGTATTCCGGCATATGCGGAGTTTTACGAGGCTAGACATTTTGAACCGGGCAATAGTATGGCGGAAACCTATATATGGGATGATGAAGAAATTCCTTTTGGCACCGATATTCTGTTTGAGGCGGACTGCATGAAAGACTTAGTGGTAGGCTGTGAAATATGCGAAGATTTGTGGGCGCCGCAATCCCCTCATATATCTCATGCTCTTGCGGGAGCCAGTGTAATCGTGAATCTTTCGGCTTCCAATGAGACGGTTGGAAAGGATACTTACAGGGAGCTTTTGGTTAAGTCGGCAAGTGCTAAGTTAATCTGCGCATACATTTATGCGTCTGCCGGTGAAGGAGAATCTACGCAGGATTTGGTCTTTGGCGGGCATAACATTATTGCGGAAAACGGCAATGTTCTTGCGCAGGCAAAGCGTTTTGGGGCAGAGACGATTTATGCGGATATTGATATTCACAGACTCAACCATGAAAGACGCAGGATGACAACATATGGAAAGAATGATAACGGAGATTATCTGGTTATACCTTTTCATCTGGAAGAAGAAGATACAAATCTTGAGAGAACATTCGAGCCGCAGCCCTTTGTGCCGTCTAATAAGGATGAGAGAGATAAGCGCTGCGACGAAATTCTTTCGATTCAATCTTATGGTTTAAAAAAGCGGCTTGAGCACACCGGTTCTAAGTCAGCAGTAATAGGCATTTCGGGTGGATTGGACTCTACGCTTGCGTTACTTGTAACGGTGCGTTCTTTTGACATGCTCGGAATAGACCGTGAAAAAATCATATCTGTCACAATGCCATGTTTTGGAACAACCGACAGGACGTATGACAATGCCTGCAAACTGACGAAGGAGCTTGGAGCGCAGCTTAGGGAAGTGGATATAAAAGAATCCGTAAGCGTGCATTTTCGTGATATAAATCAGGATATGGATAATCATGATGTGACTTATGAAAACGGACAGGCAAGGGAGCGTACACAGGTTTTGATGGATATTGCAAACAGTACGGGCGGTATGGTAATCGGAACGGGAGACATGTCGGAGCTTGCGCTTGGCTGGGCGACATATAACGGTGACCATATGTCTATGTATGGAGTGAACTGTGGAGTCCCAAAAACCCTCGTGCGCCATCTTGTTCGTTATTATGCTGATACCTGCGGTAACGAAAAGCTATCTGAAATTTTATTGGATATACTTGACACACCTGTCAGTCCTGAACTTCTGCCGCCTGTAGACGGCGTTATTTCACAAAAAACAGAGGATTTAGTCGGTCCTTACGAATTGCATGACTTTTTCCTGTATTATATGCTAAGGTGCGGCTTTGAGCCTTCCAAGATTTATCGTATTGCGAAGCTGTCCTTTGCAGGACAGTATACGGACGAAGTGATTTTGAAGTGGTTAAAAACCTTTTACCATAGATTTTTTACCCAGCAATTCAAACGCTCGTGCCTGCCGGATGGTCCTAAGGTCGGAAGCGTTGCGCTGTCTCCGAGAGGGGATTGGAGGATGCCGTCGGATGCCAGCAGTGCGTTGTGGCTTGCGGAGTTAGAGGAGCTGTAAATGCTGCATATAGATGATGAGTGCAAAGGCTGTGTTCAAGAAGGACGAACACAGGCAATATAAACAAAAAAGAGGCTCGAACCGCGGGAGCGAAGGTCGCCTCTTTTTTGTTTATATTGTCTGCGTTCTGGTTTTTGAATATTAGTTTGCAGTTGTTTGGTATGCAACATTGTGACAAGCGTGTCATTATTGCTGCTGATTCTTTGAATTCTTATTGACATCTCCGTCAGATGCAGCACCATCATTTGACTGCTGTTTATCAGCGTCCGTTTCCGGTTTAACAGCTTTTTCAAGTGAAGAGTTAATTGCATTCAGCAGTACCATAGAGGTGTATTTGCTGTCATCAGGGTATGTAATGTTTTCCATACTTTGATTCGTGATGATTTGCTGTGCGAGGTCTTCAAATGAAGGCTGTATCAGAGGATACATAGTTGTAATGGCTTCGTCTAAGTTTACAAGACGGATGGAATTGATGTTGTTTTCGTCAACAGTAACCTCTATTTCCACTATGTTGTCATTCAAGATTAAAGAGGTCGTGTATACACCGGGAATATAGCTGTTGGTACTCATCTGAGTCATATTAGAAACAGCGGCTGCATCCTCGTTTTTTGGCAAAAACATAATAATCAGCAGGACTATAAACAGGATGCCAAGCACAGCAAAAATTCCCGTATATATTAATTCTTTTACATGAAGCACAACAATTTTGGTTTTAGAACTCATAAAATATCCTCATAGAAAATCTTTTTAATAGTTTATGAGACAGGGATGCAGATTATGACTTGTCAGCGGATTTTATTGACAAAACCATTTTAGGAGTGGTATTCTGTAACAGAACAAAGGCGTTCTTATCTATCGCTCTGCTATGATAAATAATGGCATGACGTTAGGTTTGGAGGCTTTTTTTATATAAAATTGGGAATTAAATGTGGTTTGTAATTTTTTGATTGAATATAAAGCAGAAAGGATATAAAAAAATGAGAAAGAATTATACCAAAAATGACATCATGAGTCTTGTGCAGGAAGAAGATGTGGAATTTATACGTTTGCAGTTTACCGATATTTTCGGGAATCTGAAAAATGTAGCGGTTACGGTGAGTCAGTTGGAAAAGGCGCTGGATGGCGAGTGTATGTTTGATGGTTCTTCTATAGAAGGTTTTGCAAGAATTGAGGAATCGGATATGTATCTGCATCCCGATTTCAGTACGCTGAATATTTTCCCATGGAGGCCGCAACAGGGCAAGGTGGCAAGGTTTATCTGTGATGTTTACCGCCCTGATGGAACGCCATTTGAAGGAGACCCGCGTTATATTTTAAAGCGTGCTATTAAAGAAGCAGAGAATTTGGGCTATGTTTTTGAGGTAGGACCGGAGTGTGAATTTTTCTTATTTAATACGGATGAAAATGCAATGCCTACAACAAATACGCATGAACAGGCGGGATATTTTGATTTGGGTCCTGTAGATTTCGGGGAAAATGCAAGACGCGATATGGTTCTGACATTGGAAGAAATGGGATTTGTCATTGAAGCGTCACATCATGAGGTGGCGCCTGCGCAGCATGAGATTGACTTCCGTTATGATGAGGCGCTGGTTACGGCGGACAATATCATGACCTTTAAGCTTGCAGTCAAGACAATTGCCAAAAGGCATGGGCTGCATGCAACTTTTATGCCCAAGCCCAGATACGGAGTAAACGGCTCCGGCATGCATATAAATATGTCCTTATCCAAGGACGGAAAAAATATTTTTGCAGACAAGAATGATAAGAATGGGCTGAGTCAGGAAGCATATTATTTTATCGGCGGTATTATGAAGCATATGAAGGGCATGACTGCAATTACTAATCCGCTTGTAAATTCTTATAAAAGATTGGTTCCGGGCTTCGAGGCTCCGGTTCATATTGCATGGAGCGTAACAAACAGGAGCCCTTTGATCAGAATTCCGGCGTCGCATGGCATAGGCACCAGAATAGAGCTTCGCAGTCCTGACCCATCCGCGAACCCTTATCTTGCGCTTGCAGTTTGTCTGAGGGCCGGTCTGGACGGAATAGTAAATAAAATTATGCCGCCCGCGAGTGTGGACTGCAATATTTTTGAAATGAGCGACGCCCAGAAGAAAGAAAACGGCATAGAAGAAATTCCGGGTACTCTGATCGAAGCAATTTATGATATGGAAAAAGACGATTTAGTCAGGGAGGTACTTGGAGAGCATACCTATACAAAATATATTGCCGCCAAAAAGGCTGAATGGTATCGCTATCGTTCGCAGGTAACCGACTGGGAAATCAACGAATACCTGAATAAATTTTAATACGCATAACCCGGAAGATAAAAGTCGGCTGTGAAGATAACTTTGGAGTAAGGAGGTGGACGTGTGGTCAATATAATTGTAGCCTTGCCCAAGATAGAAGATGCCAGAGGTATTAGCAGTATTTTACAAAAGAACGGCTTTGGCGTGACGGCGGTATGCACAACCGGAGCGCAGGTTTTAAACCAGATTGATGATTTAAATGACGGAATAATTATATGCGGTTACAAATTTATGGATATGATGTACTCGGGATTACACGAACTCCTTCCTGATGGTTTCGAGATGTTACTTATGGTTTCGGGAAACGTGATGCTGGATTGCCAGGGGAATAATATTGTCTGCCTTGTTAAGCCTTTTAAAGTACATGATTTAGTCAACACAGTCTCCATGATGAGTCAAGCAATTTTGCGAAAAAGGAAAAAAGCGAAGCAACAGCCCAGGGTGCGCAGTGAGGAGGAAATTGCACTGATTAAGGAAGCAAAACAGCTTTTGGTAACCAGGAATAATATGACCGAGGAAGAAGCGCATAGATATATACAGAAGTGCAGCATGGATAGCGGGACTAATATGGTGGAGACGGCGCAGATGGTGCTGTCAATGTTGAAAGAGTAGAATGGATATAATTGAAAAGCAAGTGTTATTAAAAGGACATCCCGAAAGTCTTAAATTGCTTAGGGATGACCTTTTTGGTTGTTTGTTAAATTATAAATTATACTCTTTATATGAGAGTGTAAATTATTTTGTGTAAACCCTATGGATTGATGAAAAAACATCTCAA
>CAMWKB010000135.1 GCA_947174705.1 uncultured Lachnospiraceae bacterium | reverse complement strand
TAATTGTAATAATAGTCATCATCATAACCATAAAAATCATCATCGTAATTATAGTTGTAATCGTCATAATACGAATCATAACTATTGTTATTTTTTTCTTTTTCATCAAGCTTGTTAAAAGCATTATAAATCAATGCAAAAAGAGCTATAAAGAAAAGAACAACCACCGTAATAATAATACCTATAATTAAGCCTGTATACTTCTTTTTCTGGGGAGCGGCATACGGGCTATACGGATTACTATATCCATAATCAGGCGCGTAAGGATTGGCGCCATACGCATTATTACCTTGATACGGATTTTTACCATAATTATTTCCTGCGTTATAAAATTGCGATCCGCCATATGTATTTGCGTTGTTGGAAAACTGGCCGTTTCCATACATGTTTCCGGTATTTTGATATGGATTGCCGCTTCCATACATATTTCCGGTATTTTGGTATGAACTTCCGTTTCCTACATATGTATTGCCTGCGTTCTGGTATAGACTTCCGCTTCCGCCATAGGCATTACCAGTATTCTGATATGGACTTATGTTTCCGCCATAAGTATTTCCGGTGTTCTGGTATGGGTTCCCGCTATCTCCATAAACATTTCCTGTATTCTGATATGGATTTGTGCTTCCCCCATAGTAATTAGCATTATTCTGATATGGATTACCATAGACATAGCCATTATTTCCGCTCTGATACGGGGTCATATTATATCCGCTGTTATTCTGCGCATTGCTATAATCACTATACCCAGCCTGGTTTCCCGAAAATCTTCCGCCCGTATCACGGGGTACAACTTCCGTACCCTGAGACTGATATATGTCCTTTTCCACCAGCGACTGATATACATCCGGCGCATTATAAATTACACTGTCAATCTGTTCTTCCTGCTTAGGAGCCTCATATCCACAGCCTGGGCATACACCATTATTAAGAACCGCCCCGCATCTGGGACATACATTTACTTGTTCCTGATCATTCATTTTAATAACCACGCCTTTCTCTTACGCTGCTACTATTTCTTTTCCCCAAAAGTCACTTCACTGTAGTACGCAAGTATTGATTCACGCATAAGTGACAATGCTGCGGAAACACTGCTTTCACGGACTTTCATCCTATTGCCCGAAAAATGATATTCCTTAACATCTACGCGCCCACGTACGCTGCAGGCAATATAAACAAGACCTACCGGCTTTTCTTCAGAGCCGCCTTCAGGGCCTGCAATTCCAGTTATACCGATTGCTACATCCGCTTTGGCAAAAAGGGCTGCTCCCTTAGCCATCTCCTTTGCTACCTCAGGACTTACTGCTCCCTTCTTCTCCAACAACGCTTTCTTAATTCCGAGTATTTTGTGCTTAGATTTATTGGAATACGTTATATAACCGGTTTTAAATACCTCCGAAACCCCTGACACGTTTATGAGCCTTGCTGCCAGCATACCACCCGTACAGGATTCTACCGTGCTGACTGTCAGATGGTTTGCCAATAAAAGGTCTACCACCGCTTTTTCTAATGTAACATCTTCCTGTGTTGTATAAATATTGTTTCCAAAACGTCCTTTTAATTCCTTTACTACCGGCTTAACTAACTTTTTAGCCTCTTTTTCATCCTCCGCCCTTGCAGTCACGCGAAGATGTACCTCGCCGGTCTTGGCATAAGTCGCAATTGTCGGATTATCCTGCGCATTTATCAGATCCTCCACCATTGACTCCGCCTTGCTCTCTCCTACGCCGCATATTTTTACGGTCTGGGAATAAATAATACCCGGTTGCAGTTCATTAAGATACGGCATGATCGCATTTTCAAACATCGGAATCATTTCATTAGGAGGTCCCGGCATAAGCACAACATGCTTACCATTATCCTCTATTATAACCCCGGGCGCCGTACCGTTAGGATTATCAACCACTATACAGCCTTCCGGCATCATAGCCTGTTTCCAGTTATTTTCTGTAATTTCCAGTCCCCTTTTTTGGAAAAAGGAAGCAATCATCTCTTTACTTGGTTCATGCAGATATAAGTTTCTGCCAAGCGCTTTAGCCGCTGCTTCTTTGGTTAAATCGTCCTGCGTAGGTCCAAGACCGCCCGAAAGCAACAGTATATCCGCCCTTGAGAGCGCCATTTTAATAACGCCAAGCAGCCTTTCTTCATTATCGCCAACTACATCCTGATAATAACAGGAAAGCCCAAGCGCTGCGCACTTTTCTGCGAGATAAGCTGCATTGGTATTAACTATATTGCCAAGCAGAATTTCGGTTCCAACTGAAATAATCTCTACTATCATCCTTCTACCTTTTTCCTTTCACAAGCCGAAACACCATGTAACACCTTATCTTACTATTTTGTATCCTTCATAACATCTTTATTTTTGACAAGATAATCAATCAGTGAAACTACCGTGAGAATAACCGCTATCCACATAACTACCATCGTCAGCATACTTATAGCTTCTATATCCGCAATCATTAAACAGATCATAAGTATCTGGAATGTTGTCTTAAATTTACCGTAATAACTTGCTGCAATTACAACCCCGTTATCTGAAGCAATCAGCCTGAAACCGCTGATAATAAACTCTCTTGCAATAATGATTATAACTACCCATGCCGGAATTCTTTCAAGCTCTACCAGACATACCAATGCAGAGCAGACCAGCAGCTTATCCGCCAAGGGATCCATAAATTTGCCAAAATTGGTTACTAAATTGTACTTTCTCGCAATCTTGCCATCCAGAAAATCCGTTAAGCTCGCAATTATAAAAATAGCAAGTGCTATCCAATTATCTGCGGAAGTTATGTCAACCAACAAAAACACTACAAAAAACGGTATAAGTATTACACGAAACATCGTCAACTTATTAGGCAGATTCATCTTCTAATTCTCCAATCAAATCATATTCATAGGCTCCGGTGATTTTTACCTTTACAAAATCACCTGTCATAAGTTCCCTGTTTGTATTAATAAAAAGGAAACCGTCAACATTAGGCGCATCCTTATAAGTTCTCGCAATATAGGCGTCCTCGTCCGCAATTTTACCTTCAATCATGGCGTCCACAACCTTTCCTTTCATGGCAAGCGCCGCATCAAAGGCAATCTCCTGCTGCAATTCCATAAGCTGCATCCTTCTCTCTTCCTTCACCTCATCAGGAAGCTGCCCGGACATCATTGCCGCAGGCGTATCTTCTTCCTGCGAGTAAGTAAAGACTCCCAGACGGTCAAATTCCATACGGTCCACAAAATCGAGCAGTTCATCATGTTCTTCTTCGCTCTCTCCGGGAAAGCCCGTAATAAGCGTAGTCCTTAAACATATATCAGGAATTTCACTTCTTAACTTTTCAATTATGTCAACCAGTTCGCGACTGTCGGTATTCCTACCCATACGTTTAAGCACGTTATCGCTGCCATGCTGGATTGGCAAATCCAGATAATTACAGATTTTAGGTTCTGTCTTAATGACCTGTATCAGTTCATCATCAATTTCTTCGGGATAACAATATAAAATACGAATCCAGACAAGACCTTCTATCAGACAGAGCCTGCGAAGGAGTTCGGACAGCATCTTTTTTCCATATAAATCAATACCGTAGATTGTGGTCTCCTGTGCCACAAGAATCAGTTCCTTAACACCGCTGTCGGCAAGAATACGGGCTTCGTTTAAAAGACTTTCCATCGGAACGCTCCTGTATGCGCCGCGTATCTTAGGTATAATGCAGTAAGTGCAGTGTTTGTTACAGCCTTCGGCAATTTTTAAATAAGCATAGTGCCCGCCTGTAGTAATAATACGCTTTGTATCCGTAAGCGGTGCACTATCAAGCGCCTTGTAATGATTTTTTAACCCATCAAGCGCCTCTACAATCTCATCAATCGCAGTGGTGCCGATTATAATATCAACTTCCGGAATCTCTTTTTGTATCTCTTCTTTGTAACGCTGCGCAAGACAGCCTGCTACAACAAGCCTCTTAATATCGCCGTTTTTCTTAAGCTCCGCCATTTCAAGAATCGTATCTATACTCTCCTGCTTGGCGTCGTTGATAAAACAGCAGGTATTTACGACTACAATATCCGCCTCGGTCTCATCATCGGTGAATTCATAGCCTTTTTCAGACAAAAGTCCAAGCATCATCTCCGAATCAACCAGATTTTTATCACAGCCTAAAGAAACAAACAATATTTTATCATTCTTCTGTGTCTTGCTGTTCTTCTGCATTTTCTCCATCATTATCTTCTTCTTCATTCAAAATTTTAATCTTAGCCTGGTCTAACTCTTCTACAGCAACCGAAAGCGGCTTTCTGCCTTCAAAGTTTTCAACAAGCGCATCATCGCCTGCAATAAGCTGTCTTGCACGTTTAGAGGTAGCCATAACTATTGAATAACGGCTGCTTACTACCGGCTCGTTGCCCTCCTCAACCTCACTGTTTACTACTTTCATTAAATCTGTGTAAGATGGATGTAACATTATTTTTCTCCTTTCGCAAGAGCATTAAGCTCTGCCCTGATATTTTCAATAAACTCCTCATTTCTATATGGTGCGTTGCAGGCTGCTTCAACTATCTCATTTAGCTGCCGCACGCATGTTTCTAAATCATCATTAATTAAAATATAATCATACTCCTCTATTCCCTCTGCCTCTTCGGACGCCCTCTTAAGACGCTTAGCCACAACTTCCGGCGTCTCGGTTCCCCTTCCGTTAAGTCTGCGCTCTAACTCCGCTACATCGGGCGGCATTACAAACAAAAGCAGGGCTTCGGGAAACTGCTTTTTAATATTCATTGCGCCCTGTATTTCGATTTCCAATACTACATTTTTCCCCGCCTCAAGCTGCTTTCTTACATAATCCTTGGGCGTTCCGTAATAATTATCGCAGTAGCAGGCATATTCTATAAAACCGCCGTCCTCTATCCTTTGCTCAAACTCCTTCTTATCCAGGAAAAAATATTCTCTTCCGTCCTGTTCTCCGGGTCTTGGCGCTCTGGTTGTAGCCGATATGGACAGCGCATAATTATCATATTCCTCTATCAGTCTGTTCATTAATGTACCCTTACCGGCTCCTGAAAAACCGGAAACTACAATCAAAATACCACTATGCTTCATCTGTATCTCCATTCTCCGACTGTACTTTTGAATCCGAATTATCCACCTGTGCCCTGCCTGCAATAGTCTCAGGAAGCAGCGCCGATAATACAACCTGACTATTCTCCATAATAAGAACAGCCTTGGTTTTTCTTCCCTGCGTCGCGTCTATAGCAAGCCCCGTCTCTTTGGCCTTCTGAACTAAACGCTTAATAGGCGCGGAATCAGGATTTACTATAGATATGATCTTGCTTGTATTTACCACATTGCCAAATCCTATATTAATAAGCCTTCCCAATGTTGTATACCACCTTGCCAATCATAAATAACATGCGTTACTCAATATTTTGAATCTGCTCTCTGACTTTCTCTATCTCAGTCTTTAACTCTATTGCATGATTGGAGATTTCCAAATCGCTTGTTTTGGAAAGAATCGTATTGGCTTCACGGTTCATCTCCTGCGCTATAAAGTCAAGTTTACGGCCTATTCCTCCGCCCTTAACCAGACTGTCTCTGGTAGTTTCAATATGGCTTCGCAGGCGTACCAGTTCCTCGTCCACACACACTTTATCTGCAAAAATAGTCACTTCCATAAGCAGCCTGCTCTCATCTATCTGAGCGTCTTCAAGCAGCTCCTTAACCTTATCCTTCAATTTCTTCTTATATTCATCAATTATTTCCGGTGAACGCTTCGTAATATAGTCCACATGCGTAAGCATACCGTCGAGTTTGGTAATGAGGTCGTTCTTTAAATTCTCGCCCTCTCTGATTCTGGTATCTACAAAAGCCTCTGCCGCACCTTTTATAGCCCTGTTAAGCAGCACCCAAAGCTCTTCTTCATCCACAGTCTGCTCTTCCATGATCAAAACTTCCGGATATCTTGACAAAGCCGACACCCTCACATCATTATCAAGGGAAAAATCCTCCGCCATCTGTTTTAAATAACTCATATACTCACCGGCAAGTTCCTTATTATACTTTACGCAGACATTCGACTCCGTAAAGTCCTCATAGGAGATAAAAATGTCTACCTTCCCCCTCTGGATATAGTTTTTAAGTTCATTTCTTATTGCAGCCTCAAAAAAACTCAATTTCTTGGGCATCTTAATATTAATATCCAGATATCTGTGGTTGACAGATTTCATCTCCACTGTAATTTTCCGGTCTCCCTCGGCAATCTCACATCTGCCGAAACCCGTCATGCTCTTAATCATCGCAATACCTTCTTCTTATGACGTATTTTTCATAGGTAATCTATATTATTA
>CAMWKB010000134.1 GCA_947174705.1 uncultured Lachnospiraceae bacterium | reverse complement strand
GCTGCAGGAAGGCCTTTCGGTCAATAAGAAGGCGATTCTTGATAATTATGAGAACCAGTGGAGGCTGTACAAAGATAATGACTATGTTTCCGGCAGCGTTGGCTTGTCTTCGGATGACGGGAAGGATATTACAATGCCGATTCGTGTACCCGACGAAGCGAAGGTGAATGAATTGCTTAAGTGGATCGAGTCGCTGGACACCGCCTATGTGGAGGACAGTATTTTTGAGAGTGTGGTGTATGAGGAGGGCATATCCTTTATGCAAGGGGATAAGAGCCTGGATGAGGCGATGAATTCGATCGAGGCACGATTGGGAATTTATCTTGCTGAATAATCAAGAACAAGGTGTTGGTAGGCATTCCTATCAACACCTTGTCTATATGAATACAAGCAGATTTTTATGTTAGATTTCCTGTTGATTCTGTGCTTTCAGCGCCTCGATTTCCGCACGCAACTGCTCGATCTGTCTCTCATAATTGCGCTTATCCTCTTCAATCTTCCGCTCATAGTTGCGTTTATCCTGTTCATGTTCTATACGGTCGCGTTGGATTTTTTCATCTTTTTCGGCAATGGCCCTCTCATAATTACGCAAGTCCTGATAATATTCTTCCCGCTCACGGCATCGTTTGCGTATCAGGTCATCTGCGCTCATGCGGAAAATCGTTTCGGCTGCTTCCTGTAAATATTCGTTTGTAGATGCCAACATTTTGATTTCCTCCCAGGTGGTGGCTTTGAAGAGTTTTGCCCATTCATGAATGTGGTATTTTTTATCTTCCTCCGTGGCTAAATCGATACGGGTCAGGTCCAGTACATTCAGAGTCAGTCCGTCACTATAGGTTTGATGAGTTTTCAGATTAATCAGTTTATAAGATGCATAAAATTCAGGTTGTTCAGTATTACATTGATGTCCAAGCGAAACTCTTTGTCTGCGACATCGGCTCCCAGTACAATGGGATTTGTGGTCACTACGGAGTTTATTTCCGACTCGGAGAGGTGGAGTAACGAGCAGATCAATCCCTGCAGGACCTTGTTGTTGGATTGCAAGACCGCGCGAAACATGTAGTCGTTGGTCATGCCGTAAGGGAGCTCACCGTGCGCGTCCTGAAGAGACATATGCATGTTTTCGGAATGTTGGTTCATAGATGTGCCTTCCTTTCTCAGATGTTCATGACGGAGCCATGCTCCGGAGAGTTGCGGAATCAAAAGACAGATTCCGGATATGATAGAAATGTAAGAAAACATTCCTTGAACATGATATATCACAAGAAATGATAAAATACAATATATTTTGAGAAAAGAGTATATAGAAAAATAATAGACGAAATAACGTTTGATGCGCAAAAAAATCTAGATGTAGTATCTAAAAATAAAGGAAAGTTGAAAAACCACAAGATAAAGTATTAGCTAATTTTTACAAAAAGACAGCGCCGCAAAATAGATAATTACATGTATTATCTATTTCACGACGCCCTTTTGAGAAAGCTAATACTTCAGTTTATCGCCACCACCACAAGAATCCTTTTGCCTTGATAGTGAATTTTGCGGTTTTGGTTCCTCCGTAATTGCCTTTTCCAATAATGGTAACGGACGCTTTTCCTTTCTTAATATTATTTGCGTAAGAAACAATATCATAATCTTCAGGCGATAAATCCATTTGGGAAAGCATTACCCTTATCTGTGTTTTATCAGGTGTGATTTCACTGCCCGTATAGGTCTGGGCAGGGATACTGACTTTTGCAGATTTAATATCTGCAGCTACGATTCGGTATGTGCCCGTAAATGTCCCTTCATACAAATTGCCGCTTCCGCATGAGAGAGTGACACGTATTCGCGTATTGGCCGGGATGATATCCGTGTCCTCGATTTTGTCGCCCGCTTTTCTGGATGTTTCGTCTTTTAGGATCACATCGTTTTCATATGCATAGGTAATGCTATTTTTGTCGAAATCCTTACCCACACTTAAAGCTATACCGTTTATATCTAAAAGTTTCGGTGTAATCTTGTAGATATCTGCTTTGTCTTTATACACTTTATCACAGGAAGCCAGCGTCATATTAGACAAATTTTGCGGTTCGATTGTAAAAGGAATTTTGATTTTGTTCTTAAAGCTGCCTTTGCCGTTTACAACGATAGTTGGCATTTGCTCGCCGCTTACTGCATTGTTATTCCTGTAGCTTAGTGTATAATCTACACCTTTTTTCAATAGAGTTCCCTTAAAATATAAGTCGGGTTCAGGCCGACTGCCTCCTTTTAAATAAGTACAGACGATATCTTTCGTATATTCAATATAGCTACTATTGTTGGATAAGATATCGTAAGGTGTAATTTTGTAGCTTTTTTGAAGCGTGCCGGTGTAGCCGTTAATTCCGGTAAAAATAACTTTTGCGGTTCCTGCTTTGACGTTGTTCTTGTAGGTTATGGTATAGTCTTTTCCCTCTTTCAGAGGAATATCCACATCATTGACTAACATAGATAATGAACAGTTTTGCAGTAATTCCTCTCCGGTATAAGTGATAGGCGAGACAAGACCTGTTACTTTCGCCTTTTTAATTGATCCGCCTGTAATTTGAAAAGATACGGTTTTTTTGCCGGCATAGTCACCTATACCTTTAATCACAACGGTCGCTTTGCCGATATCAACATTATTCTGATATTCCAGTTCATAATCTTTATGCTCCACAAGGCTGATTTTTTGGTATTTTACTACAGCTGCAGGTCTGACGGCATTGCCTGTGTATATCTGATTAGAGATTTTGGATACACTGGCCTTGCTGATCAGAAGCTTGTCTGTAATATCAAAGGTCAATGTCTGTTCTCCGGTGTAGTTTCCGGTTCCTGTGACTGCTATTCTGTAAGTACCGATATCTCGGTATGCTCCTGACGTAGTGCTATCAGGATAAGATACGAAAAAGTCCGTTTTGTTCTTAAGCTTCCTGCCGTTTACTGTAATGGAAGGAATCGGTTGCTGTATTTGTTGGTTATAAGCTCTGGTCATATCTGCCACAGTCATATTAGATTCGGTAAGCTCTATCGGCAATATTTTAAAAGTAATGGTATCCTTGCCAGAGTAATTTCCTTTGCCAGTAACAGTAATCGTAGGGGCAGTTGTAGCATTTGAGGTACCGCTGACTTTCACGTTATTTTTGTAAATGACAGTATAATCTGTTCCTGCCTTCAATCTGACATCAGAATCGTAAACATGAGCAACGGGCTTAATTGCTTTTCCTGTGTAAACAGTGTCAGAAATGGCGGCTATCCACAGGCCATCAGGTATTTTACCGTCTTCGGGCATGTCTTCTGGAAGAACATCGCCTTTTGCAGGTGGAGTATCTTCTGGTTTGCCGCTGGGATCGCTCTCAGTATTTATTGGAATCTCAGTACCCTTACCATCAGCAAGAACTTCCTTATCGGCCTTTCCATCTTCGTTTAGTATAAGGAGCTTAACCTGTGGTATATCAATCTCTTCACCGGTACCGTCGTGTTCATTCCAAACACATACCGAGCTTGTCATTTGTTTCCCATTTTTGAGAATTACGTTCTCAAAAATCTTTTCGCTCACAATTTCCCCTGTAGCCGTATCCATATCCTGCACGAAATACGTCATCATACCCTTATCTGTACCTGTCAGCCTGATCGAATAATTACCTTCAAACGGAAGATATACGTATTTCTCATCATTTTCCACGTTAATATAAACGCCTTTGGTCACTGTCTTGTCTACGACATTATTCACAACACGTCCAACTAAGATTTCCTCATGCTCATCGTCCGAGGCATAGACTTCTACGTCTACCGGGCATAATATTCCCATACGTCTTGTCAAGATATGGGCATAATTGGCGTTATCAACGCCTATATAAAATGACGCATAAGTGTCCACAGAATGAGCATATTTTATTTTTTCAATAAATGTCCATAGCCATATATTAGTCATAACAGCAGCAAGGTCTTTTCCATTTGTCAGAGCCTTGAAGTTGTCATACATCCACGAAGCAGAATATCTTGAAAAGCTATAATCATTTCCATATCTTTTGCTCATAGAAGTATACAAAAGGGGTACAATATCTTCTCCATTTAAGATATTATAAATATTGCTGTCTGCAACATATTCACTCCATGTAATGCATGGTGGCGCCGCAAATGTATATGCAAAAACATTTTCAGACCCATAGTATCTATTTAGGTTATGCGCGGTGATGTTAGCAACAGCGCCACCAAGACTATGGCCAGTAACAAAGAAGGTTATTTTATCTTCTGAGGTTCCTCCTGTAAGCGCAAAAATATCTTCCGGAGTAAGGCCGCATTGCAGCATATAGGATTCCAGCTGAAGATATGTATATTCAGCAGCTCTGGAGAAACCGTTTACTATTGAATTGACATCGGTAATCAAGTCTTCAATATCAGTTGTCCCACGAATGGCGACAGCAAAAACATGGTGTTTGTTTCCGTTCGCATTGATAATCTTTTTATATCCGAAAGTCATTCCGGGTTTCTCAATTTGAGTTAAAGGTGATCCGTCATAGTTTATTGAAGAAGGCTTGTGATCACTAAAACTAAATTCTTTCATGACCGCTTCTGCATTTGCCTGTGAACTTTCCGTAGCAGCAGAGAGTGTAATCCCTGCCATTACTAACCTTGGATCCGGGCTTGACGGAGTCCCTTTAAACAAATCCCAACCCCATTCTATGCTTAATGGACATGCTGTTCCATTTGTAAACCAAGAATAAAAATCAACGGTATGCTCTGTAATACTTGTGTCAGTCACCTCCGGATTAGAAGGCAGCACAGGTGGTTTGTCAGGTTTATCTCCAGAGTCATCCTCACTGCTACCTGTGCCGGAACTGTTATAATGGATGGTGGATTTGAAAAGGCGGCTATTGCCATCGTCAATGGATATAGATTCCCAGTCATCCTTGCTTCCGGCGTAATAAATATCTTTTAAATTATCGCAAAGATGAAAAGCTTTCAATCCAATACTAGTGATGCTGGATGGTATTTTTATGCTGGTCAAACTTCGACAATATATGAAAGTCGATTCAGCAATCGCAGTGATACTGAATGGTATCTCTATACTGGTCAGACCACTACCATTGAAAGCTTGGTCTGCAATAAAAGTGACGCTGGATGGTATTTCTATATTGGTCAAAGCGTGACAGTAAGCGAAAGCTTGGGCTCCAATATAAGTGACACTGGATGGTATTTCTATATTGGCCAGACTGGAACATGAAGAAAAAGTATTGCCCTCAATCCTAGTGACACTAGATGGTATCTCTATACTGGTCAGACTACTACAACCGCTGAAAGCAAAGGGTCCAATATTAATGACATCAGATGGTATATCTATACAGGTTAAGCTGCTGCAATTGTAGAAAGCACTATCTCCAATACTAGTGACGCTAGATGGTATCTCTATACTGGTCAGACTACTACAACCGATGAAAGCAAAATCCCCAATATGAGTGATGCCAAATAAAACTATTATATTAGTTATATTTTTATTATTTCTCCATGGAGGCGTGTTGTCATTCCGTTTTCCATCCTTTATAGCGCCGCTTCCACTAATTGTTAGTATACCGTTCTCCAATGTCCATGTTATATTGTCTCCCCAAGTACCAGATGTTTTCGTATCTGTCAAGATTTCATCCGTTTCTAACCCGTCTGTTATTTTAACTGTGTCATCCCCTTCTTGATCATCGTTACTTCCTGCTTTCTGATTTTCTTTGTCGCATTCCTCAGTATTAGGAATTTCTGGCTCGTCCTCATTCTTTTCTTGACTATCGGTATACTCTTCATCACAAGCCGGACTTTTATTTTCCGTACTTTGCATATTATTTTCTTCTGCATCCTGTATTTCTTTGGACGTGTTTTCGTTCTCTATTCCGGTCGCTATATCACCGGCTTCGTCTGTAATATCTACATTTCCTTGTGGTAATTCTTCTGCCTTAACAATTCCTATAGGATACTGTAGTGAAGATATCACTATTGCCGTAGTCAAAATTCCAGCTGCAATCCTCGGTTTCATCCCCATAAGCATCTCCTCCTGTAAGTACTTTAGTTTTGAGAAAAAGGAACCACGACAAATAATCGCAGTTCCTCTGAACTCCGATTTCTCACATGAATATCCCGTGGCGGAAGAAACCGCCACAAGGACATCCAGGCGAGAAATCAAGAACAAGGTGCCAGTATGCGTCCACTCCAGCACCTTGTTTATTGTAAGGCCAAGACCAATCCTTGGAAACACCGTAAGTGTCACTTGTAAACTGCACAAGTCTCAAGTATAATAATCCTGTGTGTATCGCAGATTCGTCTGTATTGTGTGGTACCCTGATACCATTCTTTGCCCGGCGTTGCTGGAACAACGTCGGGCGGTACACCGTTATGTTCTTGAAATCTCATCTGCATATTAACATATTTTGGGTATGAATACAAGCAGATTATTTCTGCATTAAAGCCCTTATCGTTGTATCAATATTCATGCTTTTTCTTTTACACACATTAGGCTTTTTCCTCATTGTAGTAGCGATTGCTAGACCTTGTCGAATCACGGGGTGTATTTAGAACTTGTAGGATAGTTCAGCATGTCATAAAATTGAGATGTCTATATATTGTAGTACATCTATGAGGGAAGAAATATGGAAAATAATAATAAAAGCCATGATAT
>CAMWKB010000133.1 GCA_947174705.1 uncultured Lachnospiraceae bacterium | reverse complement strand
GTATCTCCGATTCCCTGATACAATATAATTCCACGCCCTGCCTCTGACTTTATATTTCCGCTCATAAGTGTGCCCGACTCGGTAATTCCGACATGCAAAGGATAGTTTGTCTTTTCTGCTAAAAGTTCATGCGCTTTTACACACATCAGCACATCCGATGACTTAATACTTATGACAAGGTTGTCATATTTTAAATCCTCTATAATATGAACCTTATCCAAGGCACTTTCAACAATCCCCTCTGCCGTAACTCCATGATATTTTTCCACAAGCTCTTTTTCCAATGAACCGCTGTTAACGCCTACCCTTATTGGAATATTCCGTTCTTTTGCCGCTGCAACAACCTCAGCTACCTTCTCCCTGCCACCGATATTTCCGGGATTGATACGGATTTTGTCGGCGCCGTTTTCTATAGCCGCGATTGCCATCTTATAATCAAAATGAATGTCTGCTACTAATGGAATATGTATATTTTTCTTAATCTCTGAAAGAGCTTTTGCAGCCTCTAAAGTCGGCACCGTAGCACGGATTATTTCACAACCTGCCTTTTCCAATCTAAGAATCTGGTCTACGGTTGCAGACACGTCCTCTGTTCTTGTGTTTGTCATAGACTGTATCAAGATAGGGTTTCCGCCTCCTATAATGCGGTCTCCTATTTTAATTTGTTTTGTATGTGTGCGGTGCATTTGGTTGTCCTCCTGTTTATGTATTCTTAGTTATCCTGAACTTCCTATAATTTCAGCGGAACACTCCGCTGGATTTGACAACTCCATATTTATTTGCTAAAATATATCTACATAAAGGTACTGCCGATAGACGGCTAGTCCGAATTATTAGTTGCAAAAATAGCCGCTAAGTTTTCCAGACTGTGGGCGGCTATTTTTGTGGTTTATTATTATCTTTACTTCCTATTGCATATCCAAGTCCGAAAGCTGTCAGGCATAAGCTGATTACTGCTATCAGACCTTCCATTGTCAACATTGGCAAAGCCCTCCTTTCCCAGATTCCTGCACACAGGTTTCTATGTATCGAAGATACATTGTAATCGGAGGGTCACAGTCCCTCCGGAAGAAGGACTAGCCGCCTACCGTTATGGCAGCACCCATATGAATATATTATCAAAAAATATCGGACACTACAAGGTATTCCGACTTTTTTCTTTCTTCATCTTCTTTAAAAAATCAGCCGAAAACGGCAGATATGGCTCCAGTGCTTTCAGGTATTCTCCGGAAAAGAATTGCTGATTTATGGCTGCCGTTATGAGGGAGATTTCCACGCAGTATTTCAGTACAAATCCTTTCAGTGCCGGATTGATCGGATTAAATTCCCGAATCACATTCCATGTGAACCAAAGCAGACGGTTGGTGCATTGTTCTAACTTCTGCTGTTTTTCTGCTTCCGTCATCAACGTGTGGCTCCCGGACTTTCTATCCTCATCAATGTCCTGAAGATCATCTACAAGCTGTAGTAAAAATCCGAATTTCAAATAAAAATTTTCCTCATATTCTGTCCAGTCTGTAGTTGCAAAAAGATAATCCGCCAGTACGGAAGTACTTCCTTTCCGCATTGAAATTTCCAGAATCTGCTCTTCCGTTACGTCTGTTTTCTGTTGCCCGATACTGTTATTCTGG
This sequence comes from uncultured Lachnospiraceae bacterium, assembly GCA_947174705.1. Taxonomy (GTDB): domain Bacteria; phylum Bacillota; class Clostridia; order Lachnospirales; family Lachnospiraceae; genus UBA3282. The sequence goes on along the minus strand of CAMWKB010000133.1, from coordinate 5,083 downwards.
GCTTCCAGCAGTTGTAACAGCGTTCCCGCGATTTTCCTTTTTGCCGCTCCTTCATATGACTCCAGAATCATATCCAGAAGACGACAGGTTTTCTCTTCCAATGAATTCCCAGGCGTTGCGGATTCTCCTTTTAACTTCAAGGCTATCATCTGATCATATCGTTCTTTATCCTGTACTGAAATATGTTCATCGTCAATATAATTGTCGGTATAAGGATAGAGAAGGCTGTATGCCAGAATCGGGTCTCCTGCATGCTGTTCCTTTCCCTGCATATCCACAATCATGGCATAGATAAAATAATTTCTCAAAGTCTGCCAAATCTGCGCCGGAGTCAATGTTTCGTCAAACGCCCTGACCCTGTCTACAAAATGCTTTGCCTCACATTTAAATGCGTTAAGCAATACAGGGCTCATCCATTCGGAAAGATTAAGAATCTTTTCTCTTTCCATGAGCTCCATAAAATCCTGTTCAAGTTCCTGTTCCCACTCATTCTGACGTTCTTTGTCTTTGGGTTTACTGCGTAATTTCTTTTGTATTCTCTGGGAAAATTCCTGTACGAGTGCCTCGTTTTCTTTTTTTCGTTTTGATTCAATTATAGGAAAAAGGTCGCAGTTTTTCTCCAAAAAAACAGGAAAACTATCCGGTTGTTTTTCCCATGTTTCTCTTATTTCTCTTGTCGCTGTCATCTTTTCTCTACAATTCCTCTACCACAATCTTAATCGCCCACGCAGGCACTGCCGGCGCCTCTCCATCTTCATTTATAAACACAAACGCCGTATCATACTCAGGCATCCGCTCCGGATAAATTCCGTATCCGTCAGTAAAATAAATAAGCCCCTTTAGCTTATCAAATTCCCCGTCACTTTGCAGCTTATCAACATACTCAAAAACCGGTCTGAAATCAGTAGAGCCAAAGCCCCTGAGTTTTCCATTTGTTAGAAATTTATCAAACTCATCCCTGCAGGTTATCTTCGTGTCGCTCTGCACTTCATTATCGCACTGTATGATATGCACATTTATTTTGTTAAAAAAGTTCTCGCTCTCCTGCATTATCTGATAAGTTTTATTTAAGAAGGCGTGTACCAGTTCCCCACGGCACGACGCCGAGGTATCAATCGCAATCACGAAGTCTTTGATCTTATTGGTATCCTTATACTCAAGCGGCTCAACTAAGGGCATATTTCCGTAATGCGACAGACCATAGGTGTAATAGATATAGTCAAACTCATCGTCGCTGACCTGTAAATCCTCACCCATAACCATAAACCGTCTGAGAAAATCCGCATAATCGTACTTTTCCCTAAGCGCCTCTTTTAAATTCTCTTCTATGCTCTCCGAGTTATTTTTATCCTTGGAAAAGCTTTTTAAATCCGCCCTTATGCGCTCGCTTACCTTTCGCCACTCTTCCTGTGAAAGCTCAAGCTCCTCTTTTCTGTCCCAGTAAATATGTTCATCATAATGGCAGAGCTTATTCCACTCGTGTACCGCCTTATCCGAGGGCGGCTCTATCCTGAAATGCCTGTAAAGCTTCTCAGCGCTAAGTCCCCCCGCCTGCTTTTTTATAATTTCGAGCCGACTTCTTAGAAGCTCATCTGATGGCAGGGCGGCAAGATATAAATCCATTGAAAGGATTGTATTTTCTACTGCGATATCGCTTGCCAGGTCCCAGTAGTCCCGCTCTAATTTATCCGTCTGATATCCATGATAAAAAATACAGTGCAGCAGCGTATGCAGATAAAGTCTCACCGCATAATGCGGTTCTTCCTTATATCTGGTAAGCAGCAGCACCGGATCATAATAAAGCGTGGCACCATCATAGACAAACGCACCCGTATTAACTCTTTCTTCCAATCTGAGTTTAGAGAGCGCAACGTCTAAAAAACGCATATTTATTAAAATACCGTCATGGGCAAGTCTGAAAACTTCATGCGCAAGTTTTGAGATTCGTTCATCCATAAACGCATTTTTCACTCCTAACAAAATGGATTGTATTTCTTCTCATGCCCGATACTTGTCACGTCCCCATGTCCGGGATAGACTTTTACATCATCCGGCAGTACAAACAGTCTTTCTTTTATGGAGCGGATAATTGCGCTCATGCTTCCGGTTGCAAGGTCGGTTCTGCCCACCGATTCCTGAAAAAGGGTGTCTCCGCTTATTAAAACCTTATCTTCCTCAAAATAATAACAGCAGCTTCCCACAGTATGCCCCGGCGTTGCAATCAGCTTACAGGTCATTCCCGCAATCGTAATCTCTTCTCCGTCCTTTAAATACCTGTCAGGGATTACCGTATATGCCCTTCCAACCTGGTCCGATACGTTAACAACCGCATCCTCGCAAAGCACCTTTTCTTCTTCGTATGCATAAATCGGCGCCCCTGAAAGCTCCCTTAACTTATTCGTTCCCCATATGTGGTCAAAATGTCCGTGCGTCAGCAAAATTCCGGCTATATTAAAGCCCTTTTCTTTCATCGCTTCATATATATAGTCGCCCTTATCCGCCGGATCAAAGAAAATTACATCTTTTTCCCCTTCTTTGTATACGAAATAGCAGTTGGTCTGGCATATGCCAAGCATCATCCTGCCGATTTTTAAATTCCCCATAAATAATAACCGTACCTTTCATAATTACTTAAACAGTTTCGCCATTTACTATTACTTATTTAGCTTGAAGAACGCTCTATATCAATAACGCTTTCTATCATACGTATCTTATCTATAATACGCTGCAGTTCGTCCCTGCTCGCTATTTCAAAACTTACGGCCATAGTCGCCGTTCCCTGCTTATTTATTCGCGTATTAAGCGCCAGAATATCAATATTTTTCTCCGTAAGTGCCCTTGAAATATCCGCCAAAAGACCGTTTCTGTTATTTGCATATATAGTTATTTCCGCAAGGTACTTCTCACTTCCTGTATCATCAACGCCCTGCTGCCACTCCGCGTCAATCATCCTTTCACGGTCGATTTCGGGAAGATTTAAAATATTTATACAGTCCGTTCTGTGAATGGAAATACCTCTTCCCCTCGTAACGAAGCCGACGATTTCATCACCCGGCACCGGGCTGCAGCATTTAGAAAATCTGACAGCCACGTCATGAATTCCTTTTACCACAATACCGCTCTTACTCTTCTTATCGCGGGCTCTGATAAACTGGGCATTTTCCTGTATCTCTGCGAGCACGTCTTCATTGGATATCTCTTTCTTGTGGTCATTATCGTACAACTCCTGCATACGGTTAATGACCTGACCCTCTTTAAGTCCACCGTGTCCGACAGCCGCAAGCACCGAATCCCAATCACTGAAGCCATATTTTTTCATTATGGCATTTTCATATACAGGAATCATGATATCCTGCGTATTTATGGATCTGGACTTACAGTAATTAAGTAAAAGTTCCTTACCCTTTACTATATTGTCTTCCTTTAACTGATGCTTGAACCACTGGTTAATTTTCGTCTTGGCCTGCGTACTTTTTACCAGATTCAACCAATCGCGGCTTGGACCCTTGGAATTCTGCGAGGTCATTATCTCTATGCGGTCGCCGTTTTTAATCTCGTAATCAATTGTGACAAGTTTGCCGTTGACCCTCGCTCCTATCATTTTATTGCCGACTGCGCTGTGTATACTGTATGCAAAGTCGATTGGCGTCGAACCGGCAGGCAGGTTTTTAACATCGCCGGTAGGTGTAAAGCAGTACACATGGTCCGAAAAAAGGTTAAGATCGCTCTTTAGGAGCTTCATGAATTCCCTATTATCCTCTGCGGTCTGCTGCCATTCGAGAATCTGTCGCAGCCATACTAACTTCTCTTCTTCCTGTGTTTCAACTTTTTTACCGTCGGATGCCTCTTTATATTTCCAGTGTGCGGCAATACCGTACTCCGCCGCCTTGTGCATATCATACGTCCTAATCTGAATTTCAAAAGGCTGTCCGCTTGTACCGATCAGGGTTGTATGCAATGACTGATACATATTTGCCTTAGGCATGGCAATATAATCCTTGAAACGCCCGGGAATCGGCTTATACATCTCATGGATAACGCCCAGCGCAGCATAACACTCCGGAACCGTATCCACTATGATACGTACCGCAAACAAATCATAAATCTGGTCGATGGTCTTGTTCTGATTCTTCATTTTCTTATATATACTGAAAAAATGCTTAATCCTTCCATCAATATGAGCCTTAATTCCGGCCCTGTCTATATGCTCGCTCACCTCATCAACTATTGTCTGGATATATTTCTCACGGACACTCTTACGAACCGAAATCGTATTAACCAAATCATAATATGCTTCCGGCTCTAAATATTTTAACGATAAATCGTCAAGTTCTACCTTAATTTTGGAAATTCCAAGTCTCTGCGCAATTGGGGAATAAATGTCCAAAGTCTCCCTTGCAATCTCCTGCTGTTTCTCCGGCCTCATATGCTGCAATGTACGCATATTGTGAAGTCTGTCGGCAAGTTTTATCACAATGACGCGGATATCCTTAGCCATGGCAAGAAACATCTTACGAAGATTCTCCGCCTGTCTTTCCAGTTTAACCGCATCCTTATCATTGACCATGTCTCCATGGAAATTCAGCTTATCTAACTTCGTAACGCCGTCCACCAGAAGCGCCACATCTTCTCCAAATCTCCACTCTATTTCACCATCTGTCATAATCGTGTCTTCCACTACGTCATGCAAAAGACCTGCAACTATCGTTTCCTTATCCATCTCCAGATCAGCAAGAATGATTGAAACATATAACGGGTGGATGATATAAGGTTCCCCTGACTTACGCACCTGGGTCTTATGCGCTTTATAGGCTATCTGGTACGCATCTTCAATTAAAGAAATATCATCCGAGGGATGATATTTACGCACACGTGTAATAAGCTCCTGATACAAGGTTTCAGGGGTTTGAAACTCTTCTATAGATTCAATTCTTCCATCATCGATCAAAACTTCTCTTTTTTCTTCTGTTGCCATACTCATCACCAGCCGTTTTGCTTACATAGTATTCCTATTAAGCAATTTTTGATACATCTGTCAAAAATGCAATATAACTTAAGCATACATTAACCATCTTTTATAGTC
>CAMWKB010000132.1 GCA_947174705.1 uncultured Lachnospiraceae bacterium | reverse complement strand
CATTTATAATGACGGAAACTATATATGTAAGAATTATTATCAATTTTCACTTTAGAACGCAAAACTTTTTCATCATTATTCAGCCAATAAAAATAGTTTTCATCATCCTTGGGAATCTTATCATCAATTTTGTTCTCTTTAATAATGCATTTTATTGTACTGCAAAAAAACAAAAAATCTGTATACTTTGTTGGTAATTCATGTGCAAGGTCAAATCCATTTCCAATTACTAATATGTTCATATATCCTGTTCCTCTTTCGTTTCTTTGTATTAGAATAATCTTAGCATTATATACTTAGAGATTCAACTACACTGTATGGAGATAATTGATTTGAATATCAAACCATTTTTTATAACACCAAACAATGCAGGTGGTTTCTTGAATAACATTTTTACCTATCTCATATCGCTTGCGCAAGACGCGAAAAAAACACCTTCAAATGATTAGTTCATCCGTTGGTGCTTTTCCTTTGCGATTCTTTCTTAATATAATGGTTGAGCATATCAAAGGAAAGGATGCTTATTACTCACCTAAACGCGATTTAATACATTTACCACTGTTTGAACAATTTAAAAATGTGAATGAATACTACAGCACAGCATTTCATTAATCAGTACATTCTACAATGAAAAAAACCCGATGCAACCGCGATGAGGATAGAAAAGGCAAACTTGTTGCTTTCGGTAGTGAGGACTACAGCAAAGAGGAGTTAGTTGCCGAGATCGGAAACGCAAGCCTCATGAATATCATAGGAATTGAAACAAATAAGAGTTTTCGTAATAGCAGCGCATATATTCAGGGTTGGCTTTCAAAGTTACGAAATGATGTTAGATTTTGAATGTTTGGCTTATTGCGTCAAGCATGGAATACTAAAAGAAGTCGATAAGGAACATTTTGCAGTAGCATAAAGCAAATCAATATTACATATGATATGAAAAAGGCTATGAGAGAATGAATTAAGCACTTAAATTATAATATTGTCAGCGTAGATAAAAATATGCAAAGCCTCCGAATCAACCCTGATCCGGAGGCTTCCTATTCTCATATCTTATATTATCTCTTATTATGTATTTTATTTATCCGGCAATTTGAACTTAGCAATAAGTGCATCCAACGAAGCAGCCTGTGCGGACAGCTCCTGGCTGGTTGCGGATGATTCCTCTGCAACAGCCGCATTGGTCTGGATAACGTCTGAAATCTGATTGATTCCTTCCTCTGCTTCCTTCATTGTTTCTGCCTGGCTCTTAGAAACAATACTCAAATCTTTTGAAGAAGCTGCAATCTTCCTGATTCCTTCTACTACAGTCTCGATAGATGCCACTGCACGATCTGCAACTTTATTACCATTGTCAATCTCAAGCATAGCGCCTTCAATCAGCATTCTGGTATCTACAGCAGATTTACTACTCTGTTCTGCAAGCTGTCTAATCTGGTCAGCAACAACGGAGAAACCGCGTCCTGCTTCTCCTGCCCTTGCAGCCTCAATAGAAGCATTGAGTGAAAGCAGGTTTGTCTGGGATGCAATGCTCTCAATTTCAGAAATAATATTTCCAATCTTCTTAGAAGCATCATTAATACGTGACATTGCTTCTACCATCTCTCTGATATCAGCGCTGCTGTTATCAGCTACATCTGCATATTCCTGTGACTGATGATAAGAGCTTTCCGCATTCTCAGCAGCCTGTACTGATGCTTCGGAAATTGTTGTAATTGTTGCCTGAAGCTCTTCTACCGCACTTGCCTGCTCTGTAGCGCCTTCTGCAAGACTTAAGGAAGTATCGGCAAGATTACCTGCACCTGCAGTAACCTGTATGGAAGATTCCTCAATAAAATGCATCGTATCGATCATACCACGTTTCAACTGTCTGGATGATTCATACAACTGCTGGAAGTCACCCATGTATCTGGAGCTGTCTCTTGAACTTACCGTATAATTTGAATTTGCCATCTCGCCTAAGGTATATTCCATATCGCTTATAATAAATTCAAGCTCCCCGGCCATATCTTTTGCCGCAGCTACCATCTCGGCAACCTCATCTTCCGTCTCTACCTCAGGGAAACCGGTAGACAAATCACCCTGGGCAAAACCTTCCAGCCTCTCTCCAAGAGCTGTCAATGGCCCGGACACACTATCTGCAATAGCCTTACCAAGACTGATAGCCTTTGCCAATGCAAAAATGATTATTAAAGCAGTTAAAATCACAAGCGCTATACTAACAACAGTCATGGTTGCTGATATGCTGTTTCCACGCTCAACCTTAATATCCATGATCTGTGTCAGCAGATCTTCAATCTCTTGATACGCTGGTCTCAGCTCGGTTGAAGCCATGCTCTGTGCCTGTTTTGAAAGCTCCGCATCGGGAGTGGCGCCTAACGTTATAATTTCATCATCAAGCGCCCAATAGGCATCTAATTTATTAATAATTTCTTTATATATTTCCTTATTAGCAGCTGAAACCATGTACTTTTCTAAATCAGCCAAACTCTGCTCAAACTGTTCCTTACTCTCTTGATGCGAGGTTAACTGCGCTTGTATGAAATTCTCATCATCAAATCCGATAACTGCCCGCAATGACGAGCGTGCTTCGGCAAAATAACTCAATGTTTTTCCCACATCTCCCTGCGCAAAACCGTAATTAACCATAGCGTTTGAATAAATCATCGCTACTGCGATCAAAACACCCAACGCCAATACTGCCGCTGCTGCCGGAAGACCTGCTGCAAAAATAAATGCACGCACCAACCGGTCTTTAATACGATACTTTCCCAATTTGCTACCCATTTTCCTTTTTTCCTCCTTGATGTTATACCATAAAGTTATCCTAAGATAACCAATGCACATTATCAGATAATCATAATATCCTGCAATTTCCCGCCGCTTTTATCCGATTATGATTATTATACGCTCACAAAATATATTAGTCAATAATATGTTTTATGTAAATTTAATAAAATATTTATATAAAAATTAATTTAGAAATTAAAAAAAAGCTGGAAAAGGGACTCGAACCCTCGACCTACTGATTACGAATCAGTTGCGCTACCGACTGCGCTATTCCAGCTTGTTACTAAACACAAATGTTATTATAAGGGTTAATTCCCTTTTTTGCAAGATATAATTACTTTTTGCATAAAAAAATTTACGCTTTACCCGGACACGAATCCGACATACTACTCCTTATCCAGATGCACATCCAGTTGATTATAAGGAATAGCTATTCCGGCCTCGTCAAGGGCATATTTTATGTTCTCCGTAAGCCGCCACTTAGTCTCCCAGAAATGCTCCGATGCAGCATAGCAGCGAACCCCTAGTACTACCGCGCTGTCCCCCAGCGAATCAACAAATATTTTTCTATCCTGCTCCTTAAGTACATAATCATCATCCTCAAGTACTTTCATTAGAACGCTTCTGGCCGTCCTGATATCGGCGTCATATGAAATCCCCACCGGTATATCTATACGTCTTTGCTCCATTGCGCTTGCATTTATCATACTGGAATTGGATAGCTCGCCGTTTGGAATGATTACCAGTCTGTTATCCGCCGTAACCAGCTTTGTATAAAAAATCTGCATCTCCGTTACGGTTCCTTCATTTCCGTTTCCGGTAATAATATAATCCCCCACTTTAAACGGGCGAAGCAGCAGAATAAGGACGCCGCCGGCCAGATTGGAAAGGCTTCCCTGTATGGCAAGACCTATCGCCACGCCGGCGGAACCAAGCAGCGCCACCACGCTTGCCGCATCCAGTCCGAATCCTGTCGCAATGAAAAAGATAAGGATTACATATAATGCAATCTTAACAAAGGAGCCCAGAAACTGTATAACTCCCACGTCCGCGTTTCCACGCTCTAAGGACTTTTTAAGGATTTTACACACAAGCTTAATAAGCTGCGCTCCGATAAGGAATACCACTAAAGCTAACACTACCCTGATCCCAAACCGCAGCGCCGTCTCCGGCAGCCTTTGCAAATATGCTTCAATCATTCCTACGTCTATTTCTTCACCTGTCATTGCCTTTATTTCCGATATAGCAGTATCAAAAACCATAACGCCCCCGATTATATCCCGGTTGAAAAATTTATTTTTCACACTATAATCATATGCGCTATATGAAGGTTTTCTTACTCCCTATCTTCTCCTATATATATTCAGCTCCTACTTATCCGCCGTCTTCTTCTCCTGCGCTCTCTTTTTCTCCCTCTCGGTAATCTTCTTAAGTTTCTCCGCAGCCTCATTTGCAGCCTTCGCTTTTTCCTCAGCCTCTTTCATTGCCTTCTTTGCCGCTTCCTTGGCTTCTTTAGCTTCTAATGCGGTAACCCTGGCCATCTCTTTTGCGACTCTTTTCTCTTCTTCCTCTTTGGCCTTGCGGATTGCCTCTGCCTTTGCCTTGTCAATCTCTGCTTTTTCCTGCGGGGTATAAGGCGTATAAGAGAAGATGCTCAGTGAAAGCGGTGCGCTGACCATCTCGATTGCATACGGCTTTCCGTCCCACTCTTTTTCAATGCTGTGCTTCTCTTTACTATTAACTATGCCGCTTCCGCCGTAAGTGGTTGCATCAGTATTAAGAATCTCTTTATATTTTCCTTCATACGGAACGCCTACGGTAAATTCCTGCTTCGCATTGGCGAAGTTAGCTACAACTACCAGAGTGTCTTCAATCTTTTCTGCCTTACGAAGATATGAAAGCATACATGCCTGCGGCGTAATGCAGTTTATCCACTCAAAGCCCTCCCATGAATCATCTTTTTCATACATTGCAGGAACGGTTGTATACATCTTATTCAAATCGGCAACCAGCTTGTTTAACTTCTTGTGCTCAGGATTATCGAGCAGTTCCCATTCTACCGCGCGCGCCTCGTTCCACTCGTCATATTCTCCGATATCCTGACCCATGAAAAGCAGCTTCTTACCGGGATGCGTCATCATATATGCATAGGTTAAACGTAAGTTTGCAAACTGGTCCCCCCGCTCTCCCGGCATCTTACCAAGCAGCGTAGCCTTACCATGAACAACCTCATCATGTGAAAAGACAAGCACAAAGTTCTCGCTGTATGCATAAATCATGCTGAATGTCAGATTATTGTGGCAGCCTGAACGGAAATACGGATCATTTTTAATATAACTCAAATAATCATTCATAAAGCCCATATTCCATTTAAGGTCAAAGCCTAAGCCGTCATCATCAAGATCGCCCGTGATTTTAGGCCATGCCGTTGACTCTTCTGCTATCATAAGCACGCCCTCATCCCTTTTTTTAACAATGGAATTCAGGTGTTTCAAGAACTCTACCGCTTCAAGGTTCTCATTGCCGCCGTAAATATTGGCTACCCATTCGCCGCTGTTCTTGCCATAGTCCAAATAAAGCATGGAAGCAACCGCGTCCATACGTATTCCGTCTGCATGATACTGCTCTATCCAGTAAAGCGCATTGGCAATAAGGTAATTCTTAACCTCCGGCCTTCCATAGTTATATATGAGCGTTCCCCAATGAGGGTGACTGCCCTGTCTCGGGTCCGCATGTTCATAAAGACATGTGCCGTCAAAATTGGAAAGTCCATGCGTATCACGCGGAAAATGCGCCGGTACCCAGTCTAAAATAACTCCGATTTCAGCCTTATGCATTTCATTCATAAAATACATAAAATCTTCAGCCGTACCGTAACGCGCCGTCGGTGCATAATACCCGATTACCTGATATCCCCATGAACCGTCTAACGGATGCTCCATGACAGGCATCAGCTCAATATGTGTATAATTCATCTTTTTAACATAAGAAATAATCTTAGGCGCAAGTTCCCTATAATTTAAGTACGGGCTTTGGCTTTCATCATCCGGCTTGGCAAAAGAACCAAGGTAGAGCTCGTAGATACTCATCGGCGCACTCACGTCCTGAACTTTCTTACGGTTCTTCATCCACTTAGTATCGCTCCACTCAAAGCCGTCAATCTCCCTTACAACAGAAGCGGTATCCGGGCGAAGCTGCTGGCCGAAAGCATACGGGTCAGCCTTCAGATAAATAAGCCCGCCTTTAGCCTTTATTTCGAACTTATAGCAGTCCCCCACTTTGGCCTCCGGAATAAAAATTTCAAAAATTCCCGAATCCCACAATCTTCTCATCTGGTGCGTTCTTCCGTCCCAGCCGTTAAAATCCCCGACCGTACTGACGCGCAGTGCATTAGGCGCCCACACTGCAAAATAGATTCCGTCCACACCGTCTATAGTCATAGGATGTGCACCTAATTTTTCATATATGGTATAATGGATTCCCGAATTAAACTTCTCGGTATCCCGTTTGGTAATCTGCGGTTTAAAGTTATACGGGTCCTTAACTTTTTTCAAAGCGCCGTCTTCATATTCCACAATATATTCATAAGGTTTAATAGTCTTGCCTGTAAGCAGCGCCACAAAAAACCCTGCCTCATCAACAGATTCCATCCTATGGCTCTTATCCTCTTCCTCCATCTGTACGCGCACTGCCTTAGCGCCGGGGAAAAATGCCTGAATAAGAACATTGTTTCCGACAACATGTGCCCCAAGAATGCGGTGCGGATTATCTTCCTCAGAATAAATTATCCCCTCAATTTCAGCCCAGTTCATTAACTTATAAAGCTTTTTATTCATTCTCGCTCCTATCTGTCCTGTTTTCGGACTCATATAAATTATCTACTATTCCAATGAGTGTATTAATATTCCGCTTCGCAGCTTAGGCTCAAAC
>CAMWKB010000131.1 GCA_947174705.1 uncultured Lachnospiraceae bacterium | reverse complement strand
TGTCTGCAAGCGTATTATTTCTGATTGTGGATACCGTCTGCTTTACCGGATTTCCGATAATCCCGCATGTTCTTGTCCGTCCGTTAATCATTTTGTATTACATTTCCTTTCATTTCTTAAATAAAAAAACAGCACAATCCTCTCCAGATACCGCTTAAGCACAATCTGAATTTCTTCTTTCGGGTTGATTGGTTTGACCAGATAAGTCAATATCCCTATCTTCTTAGCTCCCCATACGTCGGTAAAAAGCTGATCTCCCACAAAAAGGGTTGTCTCAACTGTTGTTCCCATAAGCTCCATAGCCTTCCTATAGCTTTTAGGAAAAGGCTTGTTTGCCTTATAGATATACCTCGTTCCCACCTTTTCACTAAACGATTTGACCCTTGGCTCCTTATTGTTTGATAAAAGAAGGCTCTTATATCCAATAGCTTTAAGCCTCTTAAAAAGCTCAATGCTCCTTACATCCGCCGGTGCCCCATGCGGAACCAGCGTATTATCAATGTCAAATATAATACCCTGGTATCCTTTTTCATACAAGCCCTCATAGTCTATTTCATATGCCGAGTCCATGTATACATCCGGATAAAACCGCTTAAGCATAACTTCCTCCAATTCACCTGTCTGTGCTATTCTATATTATATCATAATAAATATAACATAATTTCCATACAATAGAAAGCACGCTATGCGCACTTTCTATTGTCATGAAAAAAAGATATTCCGAGAATACATTCTCAGAATATCCTAACCTACATCTCTGCTGTATCCAATACTTTTTTAAGCTCATCCATAAAAGTATTGATATCCTTAAATTCACGATAGACAGATGCAAATCTTACGTAAGCAACCGCCTCTAAATCTTTCAGCTTATTCATTACAAGCTCGCCAATCACCTGACTGGGAATTTCCTTTTCCTCTCTTGCAAAGATTGCCGTCTCAACGTCATCTACCAACTGATTGATTCTGTTGGCGCTGATTGGTCTCTTATGGCACGCCCTAAGCACTCCTGCCTCGATTTTGCTCCTGTCGTAGGTTTCCCTGTTATTGTCCTTCTTTATAACAATAAGCGGAATCGTTTCAATCTTCTCATATGTCGTAAAACGCTTCTCACACTCATCGCAGACACGCCTTCTTCTGATTGAATTATTCTCCTCAGCCGGTCTGCTGTCTATTACTCTGGTATTCTCATGACCACAATACGGACACTTCATCTCATAGCCCCCTGTTTATTAATTTTACTTTATTATTATCCCATATCATTTTTATTATGTCAACTGATTTATGAAAACCTCTGTTTCTGTCATTTCATGCAAATATCCACAATAATAATATCCGGACCAATCTGCTTAATATCCTTATAGCAAATCACATACTCCGGCTCATTGCAAAGAAAGCAGGCAAACTTATTATTCCCCGAAACTATGAGCTTAAATATCTGTCCGGTACATTCATCAAACTCAAAATCAGTAACCCTGCCCAGCTTCTGACAGTTTTTCAAATTAATAACTTCTTTTTTCTTAAAATCTGAAAACAACATAATAGTTCCGGCATAATTCCCTTTTTATTATTAAATGCAGGAAATGCCGAATTTGTTACTTTTACAGGATTATTAGCCATTCTTTATTATTGCTATGCCTTACTCTTTTTCAATAAATTAGCAATAATTTCCTTACCACTTCATGTATAATTTCCCCACTTTCGCACATCCTTTAAGAAAAGCAAACAAAAAGGATGGATAAAATCATGGTTCAGGGAAAAGTTGAAATCTGCGGCGTCAATACTGCAAAGCTTCCGTTGTTAAAAAATGAGGAAAAAGAGGAGCTTTTCCGGAAAATCGAAAATGGCGATGATGACGCACGAAAGGAATATATAAAAGGAAATTTAAGACTTGTACTCAGCGTTATAAAACGCTTTCACTCCAGTAACGAAAATGTAGATGACCTCTTTCAAATCGGCTGCATCGGTCTGATTAAAGCCATTGACAACTTCGACAGCAGCCTAAATGTAAAATTCTCCACCTATGCGGTGCCCATGATAATCGGCGAAATCCGCAGATATCTTCGTGATTCCAACAGTATACGTGTCTCACGTTCTTTAAAAGATACCGCTTATAAAGCCATATATGCCAAGGAAAATCTTATGCGAAAAAACGCACAGGAACCTACGTTAAATGAGATAGCATCAGAAATCGGCATTTCGCAGGAAGATATAGTATATGCGCTTGACGCAATCCAAAGCCCGATGAGCCTGTACGACCCTGTATATACAGACGGCGGTGACACACTCTATGTCATGGATCAGATTAGCGACAAAAAAAATAAGGAAGAAGTCTGGGTAGAGCACATCTCCCTTAGTGAAGCTATGAAAAAGCTAAGCGAACGCGAGCATGAAATCATTACACTTCGCTTTTTTGAAGGCAAAACCCAAATGGAAGTGGCCGATAAAATCGGTATTTCGCAGGCACAGGTTTCCCGCCTTGAAAAAAACGCCCTGAAAACAATGCGGAATTATCTTACAGCTTAAAAGCCTGCTGTATCTGCTACCCCTGCGCATCCAGATTCGCAATATCATAAGCTAACGTAATATCTCTATTACCATACAATTTAAAATAATTCTGAACAATACGGTCAGTTACAATACGGATATCGTCTCTTTCCGTACCCACTAACACTACAAGGAACTGGGAGCTGCTGTATCTGGTTCCAACGTCCACGCCGCGCAGAGACTTTATTATCGCCTGCTCCATACACTGCATCGCCTGTTCCATCTGGTCTAACCTGACATCTCCTCCGTCTGCGGGAAAAAGAGTGAATAAAATAAGCTGAACAGCCTGGTTATTACGCTGAGTATAGTGCTGTACAAAATCATAAACGCGCTCAAACTCCCCATATTCTATCCGGAATGCGCCCTTATAGGACTGGCTGTTTTCAACTATATTCACAAGCCGGTTCAAATCGGCCTTGGACTGTTCAAGGGTCTTAATTGTGCTTGCACTTTGATAGAAAAGGTACCTGCACTTATTATTGCTTTGTTTTACATGGTATAACGCCTTATCCGCTTTCCTTACAAGCTCTGCAAAATCGCTGCCGTCTGTTCCAAACAGACTTACGCCTATTGAAAATTCAATCTGCTGCAAAAGTTCTATCTCTTTTTGTTTTTCTTTATATACTTCCAAAATATGCTCTATCTTTTCAACAGCTTCCTCTTGTCTGGTAATTCCTTCAATATAATACAGGAACTCATCTCCGCCCATCCTGCATACAATATCCTGCTCTGAAACATCCTTAAGTACGTCAGCCACAAGTTTAAGCACATAGTCTCCCGCCAGATGACCGTATTTTTCATTGATACTCTTAAAGTTATCCAAATCCATGATCATGATGCAGCCGCTTCCGTTTCTAAGGCTCTCTGTAATTTCTTTCTCGCCCTGTTCTCTTCCAAGCAGTCCTGTCAGATAATCGAGCTTAGAATTGAGGCCGGTCTCTTCCTTAGTAACTCCACCGCAAATCTTGTCGGTTTCGAATACAGGCATAACCATATCATTTGTCGGAACATTTTTAAGCATCTCTCCATCTTCCAAAAGCTCTATAAAGCGATCTACCAGAAATGGATCAAACTGCGTTCCCTTACCCTTTAACAACTCCTGCATTACTATCTCATTCTGCAGTCTTTTTCTGTATACCCGATTACTTGTCATTGCATCATATGAATCAACTATACCTATAATCCTTGCGACCATAGGAATTTCTTCACCTTTAAGACCGTTTGGATATCCCCTGCCGTCATATCTCTCATGATGATATTTGGCGCCAAGGCTTACATTCGGAAACATCTTGATATCTTTTAATATTTCCCCACCCATAACCGTGTGGTTTTTGATAAGCTCAAATTCCACATCCGTCAACTTAAAAGGTTTATTGAGGACAGAATCCGGCACCCCTATCTTGCCTATATCATGAAGAAGTGCAATATAATGAATATTCTGAACCTCTTCCTCAGACCAGCCAATCTTTCTTGCAAGATTATCGGCATAGTAAGCAACACGCAGGGAATGTCCTTTGGTATAATCATCTTTTGCATCGATTGTATTAGCAACTGTCGTAATAGCCTGAATCGTTACAAGCTCTACTTCTCTGGTCTTTTCATCAAGCCGCTGCTGCAAATTACGCCTGTATCCGTCTAACTCTATTGTACGACGCACGCGGTTTAGCATAACTGTGGGTTCAAAGGGTTTGGTAATAAAGTCATAAGCGCCCAGCCGGAAACATTCTGTCTCCGTTTCGCTTTTTCTATCGGCAGTCAGGAAAATAACCGGTATCTTACGCCAGTCTTCGTTCTCCTGCAGCTGCTTCATTACTTCGAAGCCTCCGATTTCCGGCATGAAAATATCAAGAAGAATCAAATCAGGCGTATGCTTCTCCAGATATTTAAACGCCTGTTTACCGGAGTTAACACCTACAATCTTATACTCTTCCGTCAAAAGATTCTGTGCCGTTACCAGATTCAATCTATCGTCATCAACCATTAAAATTATCTTCTTTGTTACCATACCCACTTCCCCCAGTGTATACTATTATTTCTATTATACTTTCTACTTAAACAAAAAGCAATCGAATATACGACAATATTCGATTGCTTTATACAATTATGTCTCACGCATGATTTCTTTTTTCAATCTTCTCATAATTTTCTTTTCTAACCTTGAAATATACGACTGCGATATTCCAAGCAGCTCCGCCACCTCTTTCTGGGTCATCTCCTTTCCATCCACATTTCCTAAACCGAAACGCAGTTTTATTATCGTTTGTTCTCTTTCGGAGAGCTTGGAAATTGCCTTTATCAACAGCTTCCTTTCCACTTCATTTTCAATCCCCTGATAAATGACATCCTCGTCAGTTCCTAAGATATCTGAAAGTAAAAGTTCGTTTCCGTCCCAGTCTACATTCAAAGGTTCATCAATGGAAACTTCCATCCTGTGTTTACTGTTTCTTCTTAAATACATCAGTATCTCATTTTCTATACATCGCGAAGCATAAGTTGCCAGCTTGATATTTTTTTCCGGATTAAAAGTATTTATGGATTTAATCAAACCTATGGTGCCAATCGAAATCAAATCCTCAACTCCCACTCCGGTATTATCAAACTTCTTGGCTATGTATACGACCAGACGCAGATTATGCTCAATCAATAAGGCTTTCGCCTCACTTTCATATTCCGTTCCAAGGTCTCCTATAATCTCATTTTCCTTTTCCACCTCAAGCGGCGGGGGTAACACCTCTGCACCGCCTATATAATGTATATCTCCCTGCTTATGCATAAGAAATCTGGTATCCTTACGCACCATCTTGAATTGCACCTTGCCGGGAATTGCCACTTTAAAAACCATTTCTTTTCCTCCTAGTTTTCTATTAACCCAGGATGTAATATCATCTGATAAATGCTATCTTTTGATATTCCGGTATTACAAATCGCAACGATTACCCGTTTACAGCATATTTCCCTATATGTATCTTCGATTACAAGCTCCGGTAATTCATAAGCATCCATAATTCCCGTTTTTCTACCAACACTATGGTAGGGAATTGCATGATACTTCTCCGGTACAAAACAGGCCTGAAACTCTTTGGCGGCGCTTTCACTCATAATGCAGACCGGCGCCCCGCTTATCGGCTCCGACAAGTGGTTCCCCGTATCTAACAATGCCTTCATATGAACAACACGCTCCCCTGCCTGAATTCGGATTTCTTTTAAATCCTCACTTTTTTCTTTCTGCATTTTATGTACTAAAAAGCGCAAAAATACATAACCAGGCAAACCAAACAGCCCAAATGTCCACACTCCGTACCTTAACCATCCGGACCTTCCAAACCGGCTCTCAAGCCATAGAACTATACTTCCGAAAAAAAAACCGCTAAGCGCCATTACCATACTGCTTCTTATAAGAAGCTTTGGCGTTCGTATCTTAAATACAATGTGAAGCATACTCATACTGACAGCCACCGCTCCGATAATGAGCCTGATTCTTAAACCAAGAAGCGGAATCAATATGACCAGACATATCATCACAGCTCCAAGTAAGGCTCCGAGAACAATCCTCAAATGCGTGGCAGTACATTTTAGAATTTTTCCCGTAATGGATAACAGATACAGATTCATTACAAACTGAATGAAAAATACACTGTCAATATATAATTTGTAATACACTATCCACCTCCTGTTTTCTGATTCATTATATGAAAAAGGAGATAATTATTTTGTCAAATTCGCAGAGGATAACCTGAATATTTTCTGACACATTCCGACATAAAAAAAAGTGCTGCCATTGGACAGCACTTCTTTTTTTATGTATTATTTCTTCTGTAAAAACTCCGGTATTTTAAGAGATTTCTCTTCTACGGAACTTCTGATGTCCGTTGCTCTGTTGATACCGCTGATTGCCTTAACGGATTCAGCTTGTCCGTCTCCAGACTGTGCTCCCGGTGTGCTCATACCCGGCACAGCAGTAGGACGTATACCGAGATTCGCCGTACCAAAACCAACATGTCCTGTTCCGGCTGCTTTACCCTGTAAAGAAGTAGGTGTAATGTAAGCTGACTTAAAGCTTAAGCCGCCTACCCCTTTCATTTGATTTGCTTTCTCTTCAATACCTGTCGCAATAATGGTTACATTACATGTATCAGACATATTCGCGTCAAACATAGAGCCGAAAATAATAATTACGT
>CAMWKB010000130.1 GCA_947174705.1 uncultured Lachnospiraceae bacterium | reverse complement strand
TGCGAGTTTGGGCGCAAGCACAAACTTGCGTGTGAAAAATTTATTTTTCACACTAGCTTACCCTATGCCCATTTACCGGTATCATAACTACGCTTCATATTATCGTATTCCACATTAATCATCTGTATTATTTCCTTATCTCCCGCAACATTGTCCGGATGGAAAATCTTGATTAAATCCTTATACCGCTTCTTTAATGCAAGAGGATTCTTTACCCCACGGAAAAAAAGCGAAATATCCCGGCATGCGCTGACATAAACCGGCTGTTCCAAGAGTTCTTTCTGAGCTTCAAATTTCGATTTCTCTTTTGCCAGACGCCTGCGGTCCATATCTAACTGCGCAAAACCGCTCTGCAATATCTGCAGCTTTTTCTCAAAGAACGCATTGTCCTCTTCTATTCGTTTTCGCTCACTTTCTATTCTGGAGTTCATTGCATTTACTTCGCTTTGGAAGTCTTCTTTCTCCCTTTTGAACTGTTCCTGCATCTGCTCTAGTTCTTTTGCAACAGCAGCTACTCTTACATTCTCCTTAAAAAGCCACACCTTTAACTTATTCAATTCATCCTTTGTCCCATTTTCAAGCGTTTCTTCAAAATTAATGTCCATAAAACCCTACCACTTCAAATCACTACAAAAATAATCTATTAGTAACAAAAATCAGTCTTAACTGCAGCAAAAATAATTATATCCTATCAACAATAGCAATACAATCAAAACCAAACCGACAAAACGATTCGTCATAAAAAGCATGAGCAGCATACCTATAGCAATACATAGCGCTACAAGTCCAATAAGTTTTTTCATACACTCCCCCTGCTTATGCTTTGGTTTGTATTTATCTTATGCTGTTATTTTTCATTTTGTGCATACTTTATTGCTTTTCCGGAGGGAACGCGATATCCACTGCCGCATTATCCTCCATCATCTCCTCTTTCGGAGCCGTAAATTTATCTATAATATCCGGAATCATATCGATGACCTTGGTAACCGTATCCTGATTCTTAATATTAACCAGCTTAGTTGCGCCGTTTTTAATAACAAGCACAGCGCTTGGACTCATCTTGGCGGAAAATCCGCCGCCGCCGCCATT
The DNA here is from genome assembly GCA_947174705.1 of uncultured Lachnospiraceae bacterium. GTDB lineage: Bacteria > Bacillota > Clostridia > Lachnospirales > Lachnospiraceae > UBA3282. Next base: position 5,658 of record CAMWKB010000130.1, on the reverse strand, counting down.
TCTCTTATCTGCCGCACTGGCTCCTGCACCGACGCCAAATGTAACGTCTACAAGGGGCAGAATAATTGTATCGCCAACTTGCGTAGCTTCTCCTACAACGGTCTTAGTAGAAAGAACCGAGTTCATTCCCTTCATCAATGATTCTATTACACCGGTAAAATTATTATCTGCCATTTATTCGTCCTCCTTCTTAAACAGCTTAAGTAATTTCCTGATATCCTTATTAAAATAAATTCGAACCGCTGCTTTTATAAACGTAAACAGCTTTATCTTTCCTTTTATTAAAGCAGTGCCTTCTATCCTCTTTTGTTCAAAATCTCCCTGAACATACGCCTGCGGTCCAAGAAACGGGTACAATATTGAATAATAATAAGCAAGTACCTGTCCCGTAGAAGCCGGGTCTCCGGTGCCTACAACCATATCCAGCTTAAATGTTCTGGGTCTGATATATGAAAAGATAGAGCACAGCTCGTCCTTACACAATGCAAACGAAGATTTAAATATGTCTCCTTTTATGATGTCCAGATAATACTCTATATTTTCAAGAATCCATTTTATTCTATCACATAATCCTTTGATTGTGTACCAGATATTTTGAAAGAATTCCCATATTTTTATAAGTTTCTCTTTTAACGATAACTTTTGTTCGGAGTTTTCTTCATCAGGATTGTCCGTATTGTCATCGGCATTGTCTGTTCTTAAGATATTTTGGGGATTGTTTTCTATTTTTCCCTCAGCCTTGTTCTTATATTGCTGGTCTAAATTTTTTTCGGAAATTTTTTCTTCTGTCTCCTGCCCCGAATTACTATCGGAGACTTTCTCTTCGTCCTTATGCTCTGACTTCCTATCAGAACGCTTCTTTTTGCCCTTATGTCCTGACTTACCATAAGATCTCTTACTGTCGTTATTTTTCCTTGACTTCTTACCTCTGCCTTTCTTCTTCTCCTTAGCAGGCAATCCGAATATTGTAAAAAAAAGCACCCGCAGTCGTAACTTTAACTCCGATGAATAACAAATTCTCATATTTATAAAGTGAAGAAGCCATGTCACCTTCGCTGTGGCTTCTATAGGCGGATTGCCCTCGCCTTCGCTGCGTTCTACCTCTATCCTATAATGCAGTGGCACAAAAAGTGCCAAACATACCGCAAGAATGATTATGCCAATCAGTATGCCCAAAGTTATTCCTATTATTTTTAAAATAAGTAACAATATATGTAACATTTAATAATCATGCCTTTCCTGAAGTCTGGGATTCGGGAAACAAATATCGTTTTAAATCGGCATTGCCGTTTTTCTCTACCGCTTCCGCGGCAATGCGGCAGACAATCTCAACCGCCTCATCATAATCCCCTGCAATTCCGATAACAAATGGTCTGTTTTCCTTCTTTTTATAAAAGGGTTGTCCAAGCATTATGCTATGACAGATTTCAAGCTGGTCAGTACCCCTCGAAAGGATTATGACATAGATTTTCAACTGCTTTGCATGGTTCTTCAATCTTCTCTTTATCTTATTCGGTTTTTTAATAGTATCTCCGACGTATAGATTTTTATAAAATTTCATAAGACCTCAATTTCTTATATAAACTTTTGGATAATGGCAAAGTGCCGAGTTAATGATTAAATTTTATTATATCATAATCTAAGAATTGTTGGTAGCGGTAGAAAAAATTCTTTATAAAACTTTCCTTTGCTCTATGTCCCTGTTTCGATTTTCAGTGAAATATCTTCTACCACAATCTTATCAGAAGAAGCATTCATTATTCCAAAGTAATACATTCCTTCGCTTGGAACTGTGAAGGCAAATGAAAACACACTACCCTGTGCGACTCCATCTTTTAACTCAATATAGTTGCCGTTGAGAACAGGGAAAAAAAGCATATTTACATTCTCTCTGCTATTTATAGAGAGGCTTTCCTGGCTAACTGCAAATGAACAGTTCACAATATTTCCTGCCGATAAGTACCACCCTTCTACGTTTTCGCTGCACAACAATAAAGGGGCACCGTTTGACATAAATATATCCGTATAACCATATATTTCACCATCTACCAGTTCCGGATCCAGCAGTAGAGCTCGCTTGACTTCTCCCCAAGAACCAAAATTTTGTACAATAGCATTAAATAATTCCGGATTCCCATTTTCCTCCATTACTGGAATAGACTTAAAAAGGTCAGCAGAGACAACTGCTTCACGATGGTTAACATCAGCAACCACGCCAATTCCCACTAATGGGACAATCATTAATTGAGCAATAATCAAAAGATGCAGCGGATAATAAATGTAAAAAGTATATTTCAACTTATATCCCCGCTCCCCACTGTACATACCAATTGGCACCAATGCCAAGAGCGCTGCAAACTGAACCCAGCCGTCTTGCCAATGGGTAACACAAACAACAATTATAAACGCCATAGCACGCAGAATTGGATTGGTTCGTAACAAATAGAATATCGCAATTACAGCCATACCATAGATTCCATAGTTGGCTCTAAAAAAAACAGCAAGTGCAGCTAATACGGCAAAAACTACACACTGGAGAAAGGCAGTAGCGCCGTTTCGATAGATTAATACCCAGTTTTTTTCACTACAGAACTGAGTTGTCTTATCCAACAAAAACATCATTAACAAACCTAAAAACAGCAACACAAAGATGTTCTGATCCTGCCAAGCCGGGACACTACGAAAAAAAGTATAGTCATAAATCGATTCGCATAAAAATGCAAACACTCCTAATCGCAACAAATATCTATCAAACCGTCGTGTATGGATATACCCCTCCACCAACAAAAAACAAAAAATAGGAAATGCCAATCTTCCTATCGCCCGACAGATAATAGCCACGTCACCAGACAGCAATAATACACCAATGTGATCTACAGTCATACTTATGATAGCAATAAGCTTTAATGAAAAGCTTGAGAGCTGCTTTCTATATCTGACACGACATCCCGTCGTTTTTTCTTGCATTAAATACTCCTCCATTGGCAGGATTTTACAAAGTGAACTTTGACTATCTTTTAATACTGACCGAAACAAGGCTTACATGGTTTCCAACCACGCAACACTTTCCGGATTGACATTTCCCTCTGCTGATTCATCCATAGAAATTAGCAACTGCCTATCATATTCTCCATTTCTATCACTGTCAAATTGAATTTGTACATACTTATTTCCTACATAGTATGCAGTACCAGCACCCTCTAGCAATTCATAAGCTGCTTCCGCTGCACCTTTTGCAGACAACGCATCGGTCAATTCTATTATAGACATTTCTTCTTTAATCCCGTCCATTAAAGTACCAAGAGAGCCTTGTATACGAGTCGGCATATCATCATCCGATAATACTGCTCCAGCTACATCTTCGTCATATTCTCCTATGTATATTATACAAAGCGAAGAATCAGGAATCTCTGCAATAAACCGCTCCCCATGATAAAACTCAGCTTCATTTCCTGTTCGCTCCTTATACTCACCATAAGGCATCGCCCCATACTCCTCTGCTGTTTTTGCTATGCTGATTTCAGTTTTTCCACTAATATTCTCATTTTGGTTACAAGCAGATAACAGAATACATACCCCCAGCAACGCAGGTATCCATTTTTTCCGCATTTCATTTTCTCCTCGATTCGTCTTTTTATAAACCATGGATATTGTATCATATATGATTTTAGATGTCAGCTTTAGCTTGTCATAAATATATTTGTTTTTCCATTCCTAAATCACACAAATCCGCCCTCTCTACCTATTGATTTTCCGTAAATGTTTATGTGAAGAAATAAAATTGTCAGCCAGAATATAAAATGCCGTAACCCTGAAAAGAAAATATATGAATTGACATTAGAAAAAATAAGACAACTTACTACTGAAATGTTTCTTTATTGGTTATGATACTTTCGCTTCTAGTTCAGTCATTCGTTTTTCTAATTGATTATATAGTGCATATAAATCAAGATAATCATTACGAGCCTTTAACAAATTTATGTCTTTTTGTACAGTCTCCAATTTATTATTGACTTCATCAAGTTTACCATATATTCTTTGTTCCACTCTGTCAAGTTCTCCAATAATGGCATTGAGAAGTTCTCTAGTTTCACTATCCATATACTTATTCCTCCTATTAATACAAGTATATCACAACTTATGTGTAAAGTCTATTAATTATAAGCTTTGTGCTCTAAGCAATAAGCTGTCATATTCACCTTTGTATTTATCTATAATCAGCTTTCAGAAGCACTAAGCGGTCTTGTAGCCGCTCTAAGCCAGTCTCTTTCCTCGTCACTTAAATAAGGGCTTACCTTATCATAAACTTTCTTATGATAATCATTCAGCCTTTCTACATCCTTAGGCTGCATAACAGATATATCAATCCCATCCAAATCAATAGGCACATAGGTCAGGGTGTCAAAGTGCATAAACTGTCCGTCGTCATTCTTTTCACTGTTTTTCGCAACAATGACATTCTCTGTCCTTATGCCATGACTGCCTTCCTTATATACGCCAGGCTCATTGGACATTACCATGCCTTCCTCTATAACAGCTTCCTTCACATCCTCTGCATATCTCCAGCGTATATTCTGGGGTCCCTCATGCACGTTCAAAATATATCCGATTCCATGTCCGGTTCCGCACTTATAATCAATGCCCATATCCCACACAGGGCCTCTTGCAAGGATATCCAGATTCCTACCGGTACAACCATACAGAAATTTAGCGTCGCTTAATCTTAACATTCCGACAGCTACTGCAGTAAAATGCTTTTTTATAGTATCGCTTATTTTTCCTAACACAATAGTTCTTGTTACATCCGTTGTACCGCCCATATACTGTCCGCCGGAATCCACTAAAAACATTCCTTCGGGCTCTAGCTCCTTATTTACGGCCTCTGTCGCCTCATAATGCATCATCGCCGCATTTTCCTTATAGGCTCCTATAGTAGGGAAAGACAAATCCAAAAAACCGTCAATTTCTCTACGAAGTTCATCCATATGCATTGACGCTGAATGTTCATTAAGCGGGATTTTGCCGATATTTTTCTTAAGCCAGTAAATGAATCTGGTAACAGCTACGCTGTCTTGAAGATACACTTTCTCCATATGTTCTAACTCTATAGGATTCTTAATGGCTTTTAACTTCTCACTTGGATTAGGGGCATTGATGACTTTAGCCCTGTCTTTTACTATGCCGTACAGCCTGCAATTTACACTTTTCTCATCCATAAGAATTCTGCCATGCACCGTAACAGTCTCCAAAAATTCTTCTATTTCTTCATAATATTTAAGAGTAATATTACATTTGTCCGCATACTTCTTAAGTTCATCCGAAACAGCCTGTTTTTGCACAAAAAGATAAGCGTCTGTCATCGTAATATAACCATAGGAAAAAGCCACCGGATTACATTCAATATCTTTTCCCCTGATATTAAATAACCACATTATATCATCCAGCTTAGTAAGAAGATGCGCGCTGCACTGATGTTTTTCCATTTCGTTTCTTATCTGAGTCAATTTCTCGTCCACGCTCTGTCCGCAAATTTCCTCAGAAAGTATCATAATCGAATTTGCAGGAATATCAGGCCGTTTCTCCCATAAACTGCCTGCAATATCCCTGTCGTATTTAAATTCTATGTTTTTATTTGACAGCGCCTTTTCCAGATTTAAA
>CAMWKB010000129.1 GCA_947174705.1 uncultured Lachnospiraceae bacterium | reverse complement strand
AGATATCATATGGATATCATTTATTTTAAACTGAATAAGCTTAGCGCTTCTCAGCTAAAAACATTGTCATGCTCCGTCCTTCAACCTTAGGCGCTTTTTCAACAACTGCTATATCTGAAAGAGCCTCTGCAAAGTCATCTAAAATGTGCTTACTGTTATTCATATGAGTCATCTCACGTCCCCTGAAACGAAGCGTTACCTTGACCCTGTCGCCTTTTGTAATAAATTTTCTGGCAGCATTGACCTTAGTATTCAAATCATTAGTATCAATATTCGGAGACAAACGAATCTCCTTGATTTCTATGGTTCTCTGCTTCTTCTTTGCTTCCTTTTCTTTCCTTGTCTGCTCATACTTAAATTTACCGTAATCTACGATTTTGCAGACCGGCGGCTTAGCCGTAGGGGCAATTTTCACCAAATCTACGCCTGCTTCCTCCGCAAGCTTAAGCGCCTCCTTAGAAGACATGATTCCAAGCTGTTCCCCGTCTTCCCCAATGACTCTGACTTCTTTGTCTCTAATCTGTTCGTTAATAAATAATTCGCTAATAGCTTTTCCCTCCTCAAAATAAAAGCTTCCCGCTAACGTAGAGCCCTTTCTTACACAACAAAAAATGGATAGCATAACTATCCACTAAATTCAAAACCTAACTTGCCTAGCTATGAACCTATGAACGCCTGCGAACCTGATTGTTGCAGGGTGAGAGTGGATACTCTGCTTTGTTGTCACGTATTTAACACGCTTAATTACTATAACACATCCAGATGGCTGTGTCAATTAGTATTTTCATTTTTTTATCTGAATCGTTTCCGCACTTGCTTTAAACTCTTCCATTCTGTCGTAATCGTCTGTCTGTGAATATATAATAATGTAACTTTTGTCCGCATTTATTATGTACTCAAGCTGTGTAATCTTAACATCGCCGTATGAATAACTGCAAATTATCTTAAATGCCGGAAAATCGTCTATTGTGATTTTTTCAAAAGTGTCTACCTTTATTTCTACTTCCGAATCATACAGCTTTTTTAATTCTTTCTTCATGTGGTCTGTAAAAGTATCTTCTGTCATCAGCTGTAATGATATATCCATTTTCTTTTCCGTACAATAAATCGTAGATGCATCTACGGGATAGTGTTCACTCACATACATACCTTCCATATCCGGCAATTCTTCAAAATCCTCCGGCGGGACAAAAGTACAGCCTTTGGTTTCTATAGGGTCTGTTACTACGGAGGTGTCCAGATTTTTCTCCATTAATAACTCAGTTGTCAGTTCTTCCTTATCGTCCTCATCAGATGTATCCGTATCAGATATATCTGTATATTCATACATATTCCAGATATGCGTTATATCTTCGTTCAATTTAATCGTGACTGCTGCATTTTTATCCCCATTCCCGGACTGCGTTATATTTTCATCTAACCCCTCATTCTGCGTTATATTCTCAACCAAGTCCCCGGCCTGCATTGTCTCCTCTGCCCAGGGAGCAGAGCTGCAGCCATGCAGCAAAAGCGAAACTGTCACAAGAAGCCAAGGTGCGATTTTCTTATTCTTTATATTTTTCTTTTTCATATATTAACCGCGGGTGAAAAATCTCTGATTTTTCACCCTTTCCTCTCTCTTAAAGCGGATTTAAGCCTCCTTAAAAGTAGCACATTCTGTCTCTATACAGTTTGACGCTCCCCGGCCTCTTATATCTACATGCTCGGCATAACATTTATAATTACTGTTATGCATACAATTTGTTGCTTCACAATCAATACTTATTGTTACACTTGGATGATTCAGTGAACTGGTATAGGAATCGGAACTTTTTTGTGAAAAGCTTTCACAACAGGTATCCTTGCTGACATCTGCATGTTTTCCGCCTACCATAATATCACCTTTACAGCAGCAGCACTCCTGGTTATAACAACAATTTTCAACGCCACATTTTAATTCCGCCATAATAACCTCCTGAAATATACTATTTTTAACGCATTAATACGCCGTCAAGGTTATTATTGCCTTATAAATATAAAATATGCTGTTTTCATCCTTAAATTATTTTAAGAATTATATATTTTCTAAGTTCGTGACTCTAAATGAACTTTATAAATATTAAACCAGTACCGCTCCAACATATAACTTCCTATTTCATCGGTAGAAATTCCATCCTTCTCCCATTCCTCCCGAATACCTTCCCTGCTGTTGAAGCTTCCGAAAAACCAAACCGTTTTTCCCTCATCAAGCCATTCCTTAATACCGGAAACATCCTGTATACTTCCCTTATTTCCAAACATATCTACGATTAACTGCTCAGGCTCTCCATTCCACAAATAATTTTCCTGAGGCATGTAATAACCGCATACCGCCTGTAACTGGTCAAAATTATACAGGATAATGTCATTCTTATCAATGTCAGAAATTGCCTGCGCGGTCCCTTTCATCAGCACCGCCCTGTATTCTTCTTCTCCCATAAAAGCGCGGTAATCGCGGAATCCTACAATTAAGACAAACGTCGCAATTATGTATAAACATAAGTTTCTGTCCTCGCGCCCGCATAACGACAAATTATCCAGACACAGCGCAAAGCATAGCCAAAAACATCCCACTGCCGGCAGCATATATCTATATACAAAAATCGGCCTTATGATAATGGAGGCAATAAAACCGAACAGTACCAAACCGAATAAGACCAAGCAACCTGACATCGTGTAATAAAACGTTGCAAAATCTATTCTGTCAACGTTCTCACTATCAGCCTTACTTCTTACATCATCCCCGGCACGCCTCTTCCACACCAAATACCCATATCCAACAATCAACACCGCATAAATCCCAAACAAAGCAACCGCCATCACGACATCAACCATCTCATTCTGAAAAGCAGGCTTCATAAGAAATTTCACGCAGCCGCCTATACTTCGCCATGTGAGCGGAAGAATCCAATAATTGTCGCGGATTTTGGTAATCTGCGATACCAGTACGAAAAGCCAGGGCAGATATCCTATTATCGAAAGCGCCACACAGCCTATCCAGCCCTTCAGAGCCTTATAGTCTGCTTTTTCTCTGATTTCTCCATAACTGTTTTTCCCATCATGGCTTTTCTGATAACGTCTCTTCCTATAACATAAAAGAATCCATACCAAAAGGCACAGATAAATCATAACCACCGCTACGCAGGCAAAGTACTGGGTATATGCCGCCGCCAGGCCATACAGCAGTATTGCGACGTAATTCTTCACATAATATTTCCCTTCTATATCACTTTTTCCGGCACAAATAATCTCATACGCATGAAAGAACGCCGCAGTCACAAAAAACAGCGCCCAGCCATACATACGCATTTCCACCGTATATGCGCTCATCTGCGGCATTGCCAGAATACAGAACAGAAACACACCGGACACAAAAAGCCCGAACCTTTTCCTCAAAAATGTAACCGCATAAATATGCAGCAAAAAATAAGGCATGACAGATACAATCTTGATGATTATGACACTGTCTGCCAAAGGAAATATTAGTTTACATAAATCCAGAACAAATTTTCCTATACAGTAATACAGCGGCGGATGCACATCCCTTGCCGTAAAACCAATTAATTCACCATAGGAATGTTCAACCATCCCCATGGTGAATAATTCATCATACCAGATATCACTGCTAAAGCATAACCGGATACTGTTTCCAAGCATTATCAGACTAGCTAAGATAAATAAGCATCCGATCAGCTCCTTGCAGGATATTTTACGTATTTTCATATCTTTTTTCATACTCTACCTTACATTGCGACGTTTTACTTACCTTCTTCTTTCACTTCTTCCTTACGGATTTCCTTAGTTCTGATTTCCTTACAAATCTGATCTATGAAATCTCCAAGAGGCTTAACTCCCTCATCGCCTGCAAAACGGCTTCTTACCGAAACAGTACCGTCCTCTTCCTCCTGCTGCCCTACAACCAACATATAAGGCACCTTGGCAAGTCTGGCTTCACGGATCTTAAAGCCAATCTTTTCGGAACGTCCGTCTACAGTAACATCAACATCATTTTTTGCAAGCTCTTTCCTTACCTTCTCGGCATACTCCTCATACTTCTCTGAAATAGGAAGAACACGTACCTGTTCAGCACACAGCCATGTCGGGAACTTTCCTGCATATTTCTCAATCAGCCATGCCAACGTTCTTTCATAGCAGCCCATAGAAGTTCTATGAATAATATAAGGACGAATCTTATCTCCGTTCTGGTCAATATAATACATATCGAACTGTTCCGCCAAAAGCGCATCCCACTGGATAGTGATCATGGTATCTTCTTTGCCGTATACATTCTTGGCATTGATATCCACCTTAGGTCCGTAAAAAGCTGCCTCACCGACATCTTCTACAAAAGGAATTTCAAGCTCTGTCAAAATCTCTCTGATATGCTGCTCCGTTTCTTCCCAAACCTCCGGTTCACCGATATATTTCTCACGATTATTCGGGTCCCATTTGGAAAGATGATAGGTAACATCCTCTTCAACGCCAAGAGTAGTCAAGCAGTATTTAGCAAGCGCCATACAGCCCTTAAACTCATCTACCATCTGGTCGGGTCTTACAATTAAATGGCCCTCCGAAATCGTAAACTGGCGTACTCTGGTAAGTCCGTGCATTTCTCCGGAATCCTCATTCCTGAACAATGTAGAGGTCTCACCGTAACGGATCGGCAGATCGCGGTATGAATGCTGCGTATTTTTATAACAATAATACTGGAAAGGACAGGTCATAGGACGAAGCGCAAGCACTTCCTTATCCTTTTCTTCATCACCAAGTACAAACATACCATCTGTATAATGATCCCAGTGTCCTGAAATCTTATACAGATCGCTCTTTGCCATTAAAGGCGTCTTAGTGCGGACATATCCCCACTCTTTATCCTCTAAATCCTCTATCCAGCGCTGCATCTTGATAACCATTCTGGCTCCCTTAGGAAGCAGTAGCGGAAGTCCTTGTCCGATTACGTCTACTGTTGTAAAAAGCTCCATTTCACGTCCGAGTTTATTGTGGTCGCGTTTCTTTATATCCTCTAAATGCTCCAAATATGCCGCAAGCTCTTCCTTTTTCTGGAAAGCCGTACCGTATATTCTCTGAAGCTGCGCCTTATTTGAATCGCCTCTCCAATATGCCATAGACGAAGAAATCAGCTTATACGCCTTAATTGACTTAGTACTCATAAGGTGAGGTCCCGCGCACAGGTCCACAAATCCGCCCTGATCATAGAAAGAAATCTCCGCATCTTCCGGTAAATCCTTAATCAACTCAACCTTATACGGCTCTCCCTTTTCCTCCATAAAACGGATAGCTTCTTCTCTCGGCATTGTAAAACGCTCAATCTTATGGCCTTCCTTGATAATCTTCTTCATCTCGGCCTCGAGCTTGTCCAGATCTTCCCGTGAAAAAGGCTCTGCATCGAAATCATAATAGAAGCCCTCGTCAATCGCCGGTCCGATTGTCACTTTAGCGTCAGGAAACAATCGCTTAACCGCTTCCGCCAGCACATGTGATGCAGTATGCCTGATTACGCGCAGTCCTGCCTCATCATTAGCAGTGACTATATTAAGCTCACAATCCTTATCTATAACAGTCCTTAAATCCTCAACCTTACCGTCAATCTCACCTGCACATGCCACCCTTGCAAGCCCTTCCGATATATCGGCTGCAATATCATAAATGCTCATCGGCTGTGCATATTCCTTGACAGAACCGTCTTTTAACGTAATTTTCATCTATCCATGCTCCTTCCATGATATTTATTCCACTATGAAAACAAAACCTCATCAATAATTTCAGCCGCGCATCTGACTATACCCGCGCATGGCCTTGACGCATAGAATTCAGGCGTTCTTACCGAGGGTTTAGCACTCTCCTCCATGCCCTCTATTCCTAATATCTCACGACAGATAATTGTTCCCTGTCTTTCTTTAAACATATTACTCATCTTCCGCACCAACGCGTATATATGCTCCTTGGCTTTCTCATCATTCGGATCTGCATTTCCTTCCTTAAGCCCTGCAATCATTGACATTGCAAGGACCGTACCGCAGACTTCCCTCATCCGGCCTACTCCGCCGCCAAGCGCCCCTGACATCTTAAGCGCGGTTTCAAAATCCATATCAAATAAATCCGCATAAGCCGCAAAAACCGACTGTGCACAGTTATATCCGCTTCTAAAAAGCTTCTCTGCCTCATCTGCTCTCATTATGCATTCTTCCCGCAGCATTTCTTATACTTCTTGCCGCTTCCGCAAGGACAGGGATCGTTGGGGTATACCTTAGGTGCCTTATGGATTGTGGTAGACTCTTTCTGCTCCTTATAAAGGCTCTTTCTGGTCTCCTCATCATATATATCATTCCACTCTTCCAGATTATATAACCAGTCAGCGCCTGCCGCTACCATATTTTTATAAAGAAGAGGCGTGTCAAAATCAAGGCTGACCTTGGTATCTTCATCCATTTCCTCTATAGGATTGGCAGCCTTTAAGCTGTCATTTATACCATCCAGAAAGCCTGTCATTGTCATAATATCCACATTGTATTTTTCAGCCAGTTCTTTGACTGTTCCTTCTACAACCTCATCCGGATTTTTTAAAAGCTGTGCATAGATATCCTTTTCTTTCTGAAAATAATCAGACCATAATCTCTGCAGGTCTCCTTTGTTTGCTGTCTCAGAATACGCCATATCACGCCATTGTTTTAATAATGCCATTTTAAATACCACCTTTATCTTGTATTAAATATTACATAAGTCATCGTTTCTACCGATACTCGTTAGTATATAAC
>CAMWKB010000128.1 GCA_947174705.1 uncultured Lachnospiraceae bacterium | reverse complement strand
ATCAGTACTTTGCAAATATAATTATATGCTGAATATTACGAATTTAAGTATAAATGTTATTGACATATATGTCCAGTATAACATAAATTTATTTATTGAATTTTCTCCCGATTTACAGACAAATAGTGCGAAAATTCGGTAAATATGCTTGATTATATGATAATTCAATGATAAAATAGGTATATATTTAAATTTGTCAATAAATTTAATATCAATTCTGGCGTAAAAGGCAATGGATAGCCTGCCATATACATGATATCAGATTTCATGGAAGAAAGGAGGAGCATCATGTCATATACTAACAGTATCGGTGGAAATTATTCCAACATCTATAATTTCTATATGACTACTTATGCACCAAAATCAAGTACTCAATATGATACGCATAAGAAAAGCGAGTTGCGCAATGTCTATAATTCCATTGTTAAAATGAATAAAGAAGCTCCTTTGTATATTCTTGACAGCAGCAGAGAGTCGTGCTCATTTGCTATAGGCATGAAAGAAAATGCAAGAGAGCTCCGTAATACGATTGCATCTCTCGGCGGTCTTGAAGAAGATGACATATTAAATAAGAAAGCAGCTTATTCGAGCAATGAGAATATTGCCTCCGCGGTTTATACCGGTGGAACGAATGCAGACAATATTGCACCGTCCTTAGAAATTGAAGTGCGTTCTCTTGCGTCTACTCAGGTTAATATGGGGAATTATCTTCCCAGCAATGAAACGGTAAACCTTCCTGCGTCTACCTATTCTTTTGATGTAAATATTGATAATTTGAATTATGAATTCCAGTTTAACATCAAACCTGAAGATACGCACAGGAATGTTCAGGATCGTCTCTCAAGACTTATTAATAATTCCAATATTGGTATTACAAGCCAGGTTATAACGGATGATGAAGGCAACTCCTGTCTGAGACTTGAATCCAATGCTACCGGATTAAAAAACAACAGACAGACTATATTTAATATATCGGATCACCACACCAGTAAAGCTTCAGGTGTTGTTGATTATTTTGGATTGGACTATATATCAGTTAATCCTTCCAATGCAAACTATGTCTTAAACGGCGAAGACCGCACATCACCTTCTAACCGTATAACAGTAGGGCGTTCATACGAAATTACCCTGAACGGCGTAAGCAGTGAAGAGGGCGAGACCGCTACGATTGGTCTTAAAACAGATGTTGAATCACTGACGCAGAATATCAATACTCTTGTAAGAGGATACAATTCCTTCTTACGCAGTGCAGCCGAATACAGTGAAAAACATCCTAAGAGCAACCGTCTTGTACAGGAACTTGGAAGTATTTCCAGATACTATGCAAGAGGTCTTACTTCAGCAGGACTTAACCTAAATCTTGACGGTACACTGGAAGTTGATAACGATGCAGTTCAGAAATCGGCAATGAGCGGTAATTCTAAAGATGCGTTTTCATCCATTATGGATTTTACACACTCACTGGTACGTAAATCCAATCAGATTTCTTTAGACCCGATGAATTATGTAAACAACATTGTTGTGGCATATAAGAATCCCGGTAAGAACTTTGCAACACCTTATATTACAAGCGCTTACAGCGGTATGATGTTCAACAGCTATTGTTAAGTTTAAAATAAATTATTGAGGGATTGTTACTTCTTGGTAACAATCCCTCAATTCTTTATATTATAGGAAATAACGCCACAGCGCACTTGATTTTTATAACGGTATATTCCCATGCTTCTTCCTCGGTAAATCTACCTTCTTATTTTTTAATCCATGCAATGCATTAATCAGGGCTTCTCTGGTTTCTTCCGGTTTAATAACTTCATTAACATAGCCTCTGGCTGCTGCCACATACGGATTAAGGAAGCGCTCCTCATATTCCGCCTTACACTGCGCACGCATTGCTTCCGGATCTGCAGCTGCTTTAATTTTTCTCTTAAAGGCTATATTGACTGCGCCATCAGCTCCCATTACCGCAATTTCCGCAATCGGCCACGCATAAACGATATCGGCTCCCATTTCCTTAGAGTTCATGGCGATATAAGCTCCGCCGTATGCCTTTCTCATTATAAGCGAAATCTTAGGTACTGTCGCTTCGGAATATGCATATAAAATCTTAGCTCCATGACGTATAATACCATTATGCTCCTGAGCCGTACCCGGCAAAAATGCGGGCACATCTATAAGTGTCACAAGCGGAATGTTAAAGCAGTCGCAAAATCTGATAAATCTCGCAATTTTATCCGATACATGGTAATCCAGGGAACCACCCATAACATTGGGCTGATTAGCCACAAATCCCACTACCTTGCCATCCATTCTTCCCCAGCCTATTACGCCGTTCATTGCAAACTCTTTCTGCACTTCAAAAAAGCTGCCTTCGTCTACAATACAATCAATAACTTCTTTAACATCGTAGGCATGTCTGGAATTATCCGGAACAATATCCCTTATCTTTGCAGCTTTCGAGCGGGCATAGGCCTCGCTTCTGCCTATCCTGCCAAGCACCCTGCCTACGCCTGACATCTGGCTCTGGCGCTCTTTGGTATTAATAACCGGCGGTTTCTCCGTATTGTTTCCCGGCAGATACGACAACAGTTTACGAACCCCCATCAGGCACTCACCCTCGGAATCGTATGTAAAATGGGAAACGCCGCTCTTTTTGGCATGAACGTCGGCTCCGCCCAATTCTTCTACCGAAACTTCCTCATTAATAACGGTTTTAACAACATTCGGACCTGTTATAAACATCTTGGAAATATCTTTTACCATAAAAATAAAGTCGCAAATTGCAGGGGCATAACATGCACCGCCTGAGCATGGTCCTAAAATTACTGCTATCTGCGGAATCACACCGGAAGCCTGAGTATGACGAAGGAACATTCCGCTGTAACCGCTCAAGGACGAAATTCCCTCTTCAATTCTGGCGCCGCCGCTGTCATTGATGCAGATTAAAGGAGCCTTCATCTGCATTGCCATATCCTGAATACGGCATATTTTAAAGGAATGATACTCGCCAAGAGTACCCCCGATTACCGTAAAATCCTCACTGGAGACAAAAACCAGTCTTCCGTCAATTTCACCGTAACCCGTTACAACACCATCTCCCGGTACACGCCTTTTATCCAAATCAAAATCGTCAATTCTGGACTCTACAAAACCGTCTACCTCTACAAACGTATCCTTATCAAGCAGTACCTCTATTCTCTCTCTTGCTGTCATTTTACCGCTTTGATGCTGTTTCTCGACTCTTGTTCTTCCGCCGCCGGCAAGCGCCCTGCGTCTTCTTTCCTCTAACTCCTGAACCGCTTCATCCCAATTCATTGCGAAACCTCCCAAGACTTATATTTATTTGATTCTCGAATACTTTGAATTTCAAACTATCAAGATAAATTATAGCAAAGTATTACCAGTTGTCAAGATATAAAAACAGCCAGGGCTTTATGCCCTGACCGTTTCTGATTCAACCATTTCTAACGCTGCTGCAATAACCTTATCCATATCATAGTATTTATACTGCCCAAGCCTGCCTCCGAAAAGCACTCCGGGCTGTTCATCCGCCAATTTCTTATACTTTTCAAACAATGCATTATTTCTGTCATTATTTATAGGGTAATAAGGCTCCTCTCCCGGTTTCCATTCAGCAGAATACTCTCTGCTTATTACAGTACCGGGCTGTTTTCCGAATTCAAAATGTTTATGCTCGATAATCCTTGTATAAGGCGTCTCTCTATCGGTATAATTAACAACCGCATTTCCCTGATAGTTATCACAGTCCGGCATCTCTTCTACCTCAAATCTTACATTACGGTATTCTAAGTGTCCAAGACAATACTGAAAATACTCGTCAATCATCCCTGTATATAACACCTTATCATACGTATTTCCCAATTTGTCGGTAAATTTCTCATTTTCATCAGTCCGGTCATTAAGGATAAATTCCTGATAGGAAACTCCGGTTTTGACTTCGATTCCATCCAGAAGTTTCTCTACAATACCGGTATATCCCCCGATTGGAATTCCCTGATACAAATCATTAAAGTAATTATTGTCATAGGTAAAGCGAAGCGGCAGCCTTTTAATTATAAACGCCGGCAGTTCCCTGCAATCGCGCCCCCACTGCTTCTCCGTATAACCTTTTACCAGCTTCTCATACACATCACGTCCCGCTAATGACAATGCCTGTTCTTCTAAGTTCTTCGGTTCACCAATATTCAATTCCGCAATCTGCCTTGCAATCTCGGCCTTAGCCTGGGCAGGCGTAACAATCCCCCACATTTTACTAAAGGTATTCATATTAAAAGGGAGATTATACAACTCGTCATGATACCTTGCAATAGGCGAATTAATGTAATTGTTAAATTCAGCAAATTGGTTTACATAATCCCATATTTTTTTATCGGATGTATGGAAAATATGAGCGCCGTATTTGTGTACATTGATATCAAGGACTAATTCCGTATAAATATTCCCTGCAATATGATCACGTTTATCAATTACAAGAATACTTTTATTCCTTTTCTTCATCTCGTATGCAAATACGGCGCCGAATAAACCTGAACCAACGATTAAATAATCATACTTCATGAATTATTACTCCACTGCCTGATATTTCTCTAACTGTGCATAATCTTCCATTAATTCCAATGCCTTCTTACGTCCGGTCTTGTTTAATTTAACATAATACTGCATTACTCTATTCTCAAGGATCTTTCCTCCAAGCGGACTCTTCTTATCTAATTGTGAAAAGTCAACCGGATTCAAACTCAATCTGTCACAAATTTTGATGACTGTTCCATAGGCCATTCCTTCAATGCCTCTGTCCAGAGCTGTCACAAGCGTAGAATACGGAATTTCCATCTCGATAGCAAATTGTCTTACACTCTTGTACTGCGCTAAAATCTCTGTTTTTAAAATTTCTGCTTTGGTCATAGTCAGTCCCTCCTTTAAGGTAGTTTGAACATACGCAACAATAAAAAATTCAGATTTAAAGTTAGTAGTAATACTACTTTAACATAAATAATACGGAAAAGGAACCACCTATTTAATACTTTTAACGAAATTTCGTAATTTTGGCTAAAATAATGTTATAACACTGTAAAATATTGTAGAAAAAGTCCATGAAAACTATAATGAGCGCCATCATGAATACAATCCATAAATGCCCATGAATATT
The DNA here is from genome assembly GCA_947174705.1 of uncultured Lachnospiraceae bacterium. GTDB lineage: Bacteria > Bacillota > Clostridia > Lachnospirales > Lachnospiraceae > UBA3282. The sequence goes on along the minus strand of CAMWKB010000128.1, from coordinate 1,732 downwards.
AAAAACATCATTGTTGTCGTAATGGGCAGAAAATGATAAAATATGTTCATGGTGTGATTTATATAAACAAGTGCTTATATTACTCATAATAAATTATGAAACTAAAAAACGACAGAAAAGAAAGGCATGATTATTATGTTACCGATTACAGTTTGTATGATAGCGAAAAATGAAGATATACACATTGAAGAATGTTTAAAGCGCCTTCGTCCCTGCAAATTTGAAATTGTTGTAGTAGACACGGGCTCAGTTGACAGAACTATTGAAACTGCAAAAAAATATACGGACAAGGTATATAACTTCAGCTGGTGTGATGACTTTAGTGCAGCCAGAAATTTTTCCATAAGCCAGGCATCCAATGACTGGGTTCTGGTAATTGACTGCGACGAATATCTGGAAAATATTAATCTTGCCGATATTGACGATCTACTTAGCAATAACCAGGACAGCGTTGGAATGATCATTCGCAACAACCCATATATCATTCAAGGCGTCCGCTCAATTATGACAGAACGCATCGGTCGGCTTTTTAACCGCAATTACTGCCACTATGAAGGAAGCATCCATGAACAGGTAACAACCCTTGACGGCAAAGAACCTAAAACTTTCCCGATTCCTCTTACATTCTATCATGAAGGATATGTATCTGAATCCGGAAAGCGTATGCGTGCCACCCGTAATCTCGAAATGCTGCTTCACGACTTAGGCATGAAGGGCGACAATCCCTACATATACTTTCAGCTTGGACAGAATTACATTTCCTTAAACGATTCGGAAAAAGCCGCACATTATTTTAAACAGGGGCTTGATTTAAATGCAGACCCTAATTCAGCTTTCGTACAGAGCATGACTGAAAGTTACGGCTACTGTCTTGTAGAGCTTGCTAAATATGATGAGGCACTTACCCTTAGGGATAAATACGACTTGTTCTCAGGTCATGCCGATTTTCTCTACCTTATGGGTATAGTTTATATGAAAAACAACATGCTTGAGCAGGCTATCGAGGAATTCACTAAAGCAACCACCATGCTCACCTGTTCGCGCACAGGCGTCAACAGCTACCGCGCCTACTTCAATATTGCCTCCATATATGAGCTTTTGGGACAAAAGGAGGAGGCTAAAGAATATTATAAGAAATGCGGCGATTATAATAATGCTGCAAAGAGATTGGAAGAATTGGGATAGAGTTGCAAAAGGATTGAAAGAATAATGACAACACCGCAGATTTCAGTATGTATGATTGCAAAAAATGAAGAAAAGCATATAGAAGAATGCCTAAAGCGTTTAAAACCCTACCATTATGAGATAGTTTTGGCAGATACCGGTTCTACTGACAGTACTTTAGAAATCGCTGCCAGGTACACTGATAAGATTTATCACTTTGACTGGATTAATGATTTCAGCGCTGCAAGAAACTTTGCGCTCGATAAAGCAACAAATGACTGGGTGCTTAGCATTGACTGTGATGAGTATATAGAGTCTATTGATGAAAAAGAGCTTTCTGTTTTAATGGAGAAACATTCTAAAGACGTCGGGCAGATTTTAATCCGGAACCGATTTAATCAGGGGGGGCAGACATCGATTGAAAATGTACGCGTCAGCCGATTTTTTAATAAGAAGTATTATCATTTTGTAGGGGCTATTCATGAGCAGGTGGAACTTAGAGATGCATCTCCGGATATAATACCCAAGCATGCCTATAAGGTTCCTATTACCATTCTGCTTGTAGGGT
>CAMWKB010000127.1 GCA_947174705.1 uncultured Lachnospiraceae bacterium | reverse complement strand
ATGGAGATACCGAGAATCCGGGAACTGAGAATGGAGATACCGAGAATCCGGGAACTGAGAATGGAGATACCGAGAATCCGGGAACAGAGAATGGTGATACTGAGAATACAGGAAATGAGAACGGTGATACCGAGAACCCCGGAACAGAAGACGGAGATACTGAAAACCCGGAAGATCCGGATGCAGAAGATGGAGATCCTGAGGATTTGGGAGATGCAGAAGCTGATGAGAGTCTTGAAGAAGTAGTGGAAGATAAGGATGCCAAGGCTGCTGCTGTTAAGAGCAGTAGAGCAACATCACCTGCAACTATATCAGGAATGACTGCAGGTGGTTGGAATGAAAGCATTTATGCAGAGGTATCAGGTATAAAAGCTAATGATGTTGCCGAAGTCAGCTATTCTAATGGCAGCAAAACAATAAAGCTTGGAGCCGAGGATTTAGATTATCTTGTAAGGGATATAGGTTCTGTTGTCAGGATTGATATTCCGGGAGTAGCAGCAGGTACATATTCTCTTACTGTAAAAGCAGGAAGTAACGGCAATCCGAAAACTGTAAACGACATTAAAGTATATGCATACGACCGTTCAGGCTATGCACACTTTAATTACACTTCAGGCGTCGGTGCATATAATGATGACGGTACATTAAAGCCTAATGCAATAGTCCTTTACGTTACGGATGAAAATAAAAACAAAGTAACGCTTACAGTCGGGAATACCACTGTAACAGGTATCGGTAGTATCCTTAATTCAGTTGGTAAAGAGTGTGGTGAAGCCGGACATGAAGGTCAGTGTAGAAGAGTTTCAGGAAAAAAAGTATATTATGCTAAAGCAAATGATAATCAAAATATTATAACAAAGCTTTCAGAAGCCAATATACCTCTTGTAGTCAGATTTATTGGTGCAGTGTCAGATACTGACCTTAAAGGGGCGAGTGGTACATTTAATGCAGCAAGCACACCAAAGATTGACGGTTTGACAATTTATGATTCATATGATAATGGAGGTTCACCTGGTGATAATGGTCATATGGCGCGTATTCAGTCAGGCAAGAATATAACGCTTGAAGGTATTGGATATGATGCTGCTATTGATGGATGGGGTTTCCATTTTATGGCGGAATCTTCAACAACTAACAAGGGGTTTGGAAAGAGTTTCGAAGTACGTAATCTTAAGTTTGTCAATACGCCTGAAGATGCAATAGGTATGGAAGGACAGCAGGACGGTAGTACAATTTCAGCAGGCGTTGAGAGATGTTGGATTCATAATAATGAATTCTATTGTCCTCATATTACAAGTCCGGCAGAATCTGATAAATCTGAAGGTGATGGTTCGGTAGATTTTAAGAGAGGGCAGTATTTTACATGTAGCTATAATTATTTCGATAGCTGCCACAAGACAAACCTTGTAGGCTCATCTGATTCCAGTCTTCAGTATAACCTGACATATCACCATAATTATTGGTATATGTGTAAGGCGCGTGGACCTCTTACACGTCAGGCTAACGTACATATGTATAATAATATTTTTGATATGCAGACGGACTATGCAATGAATACTAGGGCTAATGCTTATATATTCTCAGAGTCCAATTTATTCTATGCGTGTAAGAACCCACACATGGTTGAAGCAGGTGCAATTAAGAGCTGGAATGATTCAATAGCAAGTGCAGTGTATAATAAAGGTTCCAAGGGGACAGTTGTTTCAAGCAGGGAAGAAGCGGTTTCAAGCAACTGTGCATACAATGGAACAAGCTATAGCAGCTTTGAAAATAATGCAAGTCTGTTTTATAAAAACAATTATCAACTTCAGGACGGCGACTTTGTTTCATTGAGAAAGACTATCGCTTCTCAGACAGGACGACAGAAACAGAATCCTAAACGCCCTGAAGCGGTTACAAAAAGCGATTATTCTGTAGTAACAAGAATGTCCGGTGGTAAGACACCAGAATCTTTTGATATTGAAAACGGACCTGTTACTAAAACACCCGGTAAGATTTCAAAGACGGTATATGTTTTTGAAGTTGGTGCGGATTTTGATGTAGAGGTTGAATATGCAACCGGAAGCAAAGCATATGAAGGAGTTATTGTAGATGAGGAGGGTAAAAATTGGCTTGAAGGAAGTGGAAAAGCGTTAAATCTTCCGGCAGGTAAGTATATGATACAGGCCACGGAGTTCCAACCCGGAGACCCTTCAAAGGGTACAATAGCTGTATTTAAAGATTTTACAATCAATAGCTTAAAAATTTCCAAGAATAACCCTAATGCACACGTTCATAAATATGCGCTGGTAAATACAATTGCGGCTACATGTACGGGAGATGGCAAAAAGGTTTATGAGTGTAAAGCTGTTGTTCCTGATGGAGGCGAACCGTGTACTGAGAAGACAAAGGAAGAACCTATTCCTAAGCTTGGACACGATTATGTTCTTGTACCTAACAGCGGAACAGCTGCTACATGTGAAACAGACGGCAGCGGTACTTTTAAATGTTCAAGATGTTCAGAGTCATATACAGGAACTGTGCCGAAGCTGGGTCATAAGTGGGGAAACTGGACAACCGTAACTCCCGCTACTGCAAATACAGAGGGTGAGGAGAAACGTGTATGTGCAAACGATCCCTCACATGTTGAGACAAAGGTAATACCGGTAGGTGGCAGCGGAACAACTAATCCGAATCCGGGCTCAGGTGGCGTTACTGTAGCAGGAGATTATGAGCTTTACTTTACAGGTGGAAGAGCCAATGGTGATACGGACTTCTTTACATTTGAGAGCCCATCTTATAAAACGGGTAAACCAGCAGTTACAGTTAATGGTGAAGCTTATACAGCGTGTCTGAATATTGACTCAAAAGCAAAGTTATCATTTAGTTGTAATGATGGAGCAAGTTTGCTTCTTGTCTTTGGTACGGCTGGTAAAAAGCTGGCTGTAGACGGGACAATATATACATCAGCGCAAGTTGGGGATAATATTATTATTAAAATAGATAATTTGGCTGCTGGTAAACACATAATAGACAAAGGTGGTAAAGATGGAACATCAGATGATTTCATATTCTATGTATCCGTATCAAATGGATCATCAAATGAGGTTTACCATATACTTTCATTTGACTACAATTATGATGATTCACCTGACGCAAAAGAGGTATCGGTTCTGGATGGCACCATATACTCAGAAGAAGAGTTGCTTGCGCTTGCAGCATTAACTAGGTTCGATTACATGCTCAATGGATTATACACAGATCCATTTTGCCAAAATGCAGTTACATATCCATATAGGGTGACCAGTAATGCTACATTATATGCAGACTGGATGGATATTGGCGATAATGAGGTAATTGAGAAAACGTATTCATTGATATTTGACTCAAACGGTGGTACACCGGTTGCAACAGTTAGAGTGGCAGATAATCAACTATATAGAATCACACAAAAACCGACTAAAGACGGATATGCTTTTGCAGGCTGGTACGATGCAAAAGATAATGGTAATTTAGTAGAGGTAGTTGACGGCGCTGAATTAACGGGAAATATGACCGTATATGCGCATTGGAATATTTCATCTAATTCATTTTCGCTTGATTGTGCAAAAGATTTGAATAGTGATGATATTAGTACGCTGGTGGATGCGAATGATGCAAGTAAAGGAAGAAATATTACAAGTAAGGTAACGAAGAACGGTTTTACGCTGCATGCGCTTCCGGAAGGGGGAGGAAGTAGTAAAGACGATCCTAAGTACTATATGACTGTTAAAAAGGATTTATTATATACAAATGGCGTCATTTTAGATGATACATCCATTGATGGAAACAACGATGGACTTTTGAAAACAATAGAGTTTGAAGCGCCCGGTGCCGGTGAATTGACTGTAAAAGTAGCATCGTCTGGAGATCTTAAGGACAAGAATAGTGGCAATGTAACACACACCTGTACTATTGTGCTTAGCGAGATGGTAAATGGCACTTTAAAAGAAGTTTCTACACGTTCTCTCACCGATACTACACAAAGAGAAATAACAATTGATATTGAATCAGCAGGTAAGTATTATTTATATGCAGCTAAACAGAAAGCGGGTGAATTACCTGTAAAAGGTGTTGCTTATTCAAGCATTAGTTTTTCGCAGCCCAAATATACTATTCTGTACCAGACAAAAGGCGGAACTGCTGCTGGCATTGATGTTAATGAACCTAAAGTTATAGGAGATACAATACAGCTTCCGACTACTTGTACATTAGATGGTTATACTTTCGAGGGCTGGCTGATAGGAGACAGCACCGATGCAGTTGGTAAAGACACTGTCTATACCTATACCGTTAGCGCGGAGGATGCATCGAATGGTGTTATAACGATTACTGCTAAGTATACTCCCGTGGAATATACAATTAAGTATAGTGCCGGCGATGGAACAATGGATTCTAATTCAGATTCGGCTATGGCAGGAAGTGTAGTATCCCTTCCTAAGCCTACACCACCGGAAGATAAGGTTTTTGTGGGATGGACAATTGGTACGGATGATTCAAAAAGGACTCTGGCTACATCCTATACCGTAAGAGCTGAGGACGCAGATGCGAACAAGGTGATTACTTTTACGGCTGAATATAAAGACAAACCGGTAGTATATACTGTTAAATTTGTTGCTGACGGTGGTAACCTTCCATCAGATTTGCAGGGCGATAAGTCACTCGAGGAAGGAAGGAAAATAGTTCTCAGTGCTTATAAGCCAACAAGTAATGGTCAACGGTTTATTGGATGGCAGATCAATAATGTTGATTTGGAGGATCCTGTATATACCGTAAAAGCTACGGATGCAGATGCGAACAAGACGATTACTATTAAAGCAGTATTTAAGCCAGAATATACAGTAAACTTCGATACTGGCGTTGGAACGCTCCCTTCAGGAATGGCGAGTGGTCGTAAGTATATAGAAGGAGAGGAAGTAACGCTTGGTGAATGTACACTGGATGAAACATCTGAGAATAAGTTTGGCGGCTGGTATATTAAGGATCCAAATGCACTGATAAAGGATTCTTCTTATATTGTAAATCCAGAGGATGCAGATGCGGAAACTAAGACAATTACTATTACTGCTAAATATGTTCCTAAGGGTGCGAAAAATGAAGGTATCTATATTATAGGTCTTGAAAAAGAATACCAGTACACAGGAGCTAAGATAATTCCTAATATTGGCGTTGTGGATTACAATATTGGTGATGACGGTAAGGTTTTGTCGCCGGGAGTTGATTACACTGTTAAATATAAGAATAACAAGAATGTTGGGGAAGCGACTGTCACGGTAACAGGTAAAGGCAACTATGCAGGCAAGGATACTAAAAAGACATTCAAAATCAAAGCAGTGGATGCTAAAAATGCCGGACTTATCGATAAAGATACTGAACTTGTAGACCTTAAGGGAGCAAGGATTGCCAAGATAAACAGTGTAGAATACACAGGAAAAGAATGGCATCCGGCATTTACGCTTACGCTGAAAGGAAAGACGCCTACAGAATATCTTTATAATGAAACAAAAGGCAGGTATGAGACTAAAGCCGAAGAACCGCTTGCTGCGAATGTAGCCGTGTCAAATAATATTAATAAAGGAACTGCTACAATCCTTATAACAGGTAAAGTGCCGACCGGTAAGACGAAGGCAACAAGCGTTAAGAAGACCTTCAAGATTACAGCTATAGACTTGGCTAAAAATGCAAGTAAGGTTAAAGTAGAGACGGCCGCAGGAACTTATTCCGTAAAGGGTGCGGCACCCGGCTCAATAAAGGTTACATATGATGGCAAGGAGCTTAGGAAGGGTACCGATTATACAGTTAAGTATACAGGTAATAAAAAAGTTACAACATCAGCCAAAGTTGTAATTACAGGCAAGGGTAACTATGCTAAGAAGGTTACGGGCACAACATATGAAATTAAGCCTCTTGATATGTCTAAACTTGAAGTCAGGGCAGTAAATGCATACAAAGACATGAAGGCAGGCAAGGTGAAGGCAACTGTACTTGATGGGAATGGAAATATACTTAAGCCTTCACAGTATACACTTAATGTATATAGTGACAATGTTTCCGGAACAGCAGCTTATGATTCTACGATTAAGCTTCCGGAAGGTAAGATTTATGTGGAAGCGGTAGCTAAGGATACTGTAAACCTTTCATCTAAGACACCTAAAGCAGAGTTTAATGTAGCTATAGCCAAAAAGAACATTGCTAAAGCAAAGATTAAGCTCAATAAGGATTCAAAGACCAATAAGACCATAACCAAGGTATACAATGGAAACGAGCAGGGGCTTAAGAAGGAAGATATTAAAGTCACAATCAAGGAAAACGGTAAAGAAATAACGCTTGATATGGGAACTGACTTTATGATTGCAGGATACTCAAACAATGTCAATAAAGGAACTGCTACAGCAATAATCAAAGGAATTGGTTCGTACAGCGGAACAAAGACGGTTAAGTTCAAGATTGTAGGAAAGACTATGGCTATCGATGGTGAAGACGGAATCACATGGAATGATGTAACAGGTGTTATTTCAAGCTTTATGAAGAAATTAGCTAAGTAAATACAAATCTATAAACAGGCGGGCGCTATCAAAGTCATGAAGTGACTGAGGCGCCCGCTTATTTTTTATATCTGTTTTAAATTTGATTATTGACAAAAAATCACCAATTTAATATAGTTAAATACAGTACAGTAAATTTAATATAAAAATCTGTAAAAGGTAATGACAAAGAGGAGTACATGATGTCTGCCGCCAGAGAGAACGGTCATTAGCTGGAAGACCGTTTCGGATAAGTATTATGGAAGGTAGCTTTGGAACCGGAGTACTGAAGGGATATAGACAGTTATAACTGAAATTGCTTATATACCGTAGTAAGTACCCACGCCCTATCCCCGTTC
>CAMWKB010000126.1 GCA_947174705.1 uncultured Lachnospiraceae bacterium | reverse complement strand
ATATAATATGATATAATTCTGTTCGTGTGTTCTAAAATTGAAAAATATGTCATATATAAAAAAGTTGTAAAGTATAGAAAAAGCTTATGAGATAAAATGAGTTTGAAGTGGTTTTGACATTTTTTTGACAATATTTTGAAAGGACACAATTTTTTCACAATTTGGAAAAGGTATGAACACAAATATTATTTAGAGTAAAATTTGGATTCTTGACTTAAGGTGTACCGAAAGGAGGAATTTACCTTGATAAAAGTAGAAAACTTAGTAAAAAAATACGGAGACCATGTTGCGGTAGACCATCTGTCTTTTGAGGTGGAAAAGGGACAGATTTATGGTTTCCTTGGACCAAACGGAGCAGGTAAATCTACAACCATGAATATTATGACCGGATATCTGGCGGCCAGTGACGGTCTGGTAGAGATTAACGGACATGATATCCTGACAGAGCCTGAGGCGGCTAAGAAATGTATAGGGTATCTTCCGGAAATACCGCCGTTATATCCTGACATGACGGTGTGGGAGTACCTGTACTTTGTAGCTGAGTTAAAAAAACTGCCAAAAGCAGAGCGGGAAGACCAGATTGAGGAAATTATGGAAATGGTGGAGATAGAGGATGTAAGCGAGCGGCTTATCAAGAATCTGTCAAAGGGATACAGACAGAGGGTAGGACTAGCTCAGGCAATTATCGGTTATCCCGATATAATTATTTTGGATGAGCCTATGGTTGGACTTGACCCGAAGCAGATTATTGAGATAAGGGAGCTTATAAAAAGGCTGTCAGAGAATCACACAATTATTCTGAGTTCACATATTTTGTCCGAGGTAAGCACAATATGCGACCATATCATGATCATTTCTAAAGGTAAACTTGTTGCGAGCGATTCTCCGGAGGGGCTTCAAAAGCTTATGAGAAAGTCAACGGAAGTAGATATGACAGTCTTTGGAACTAAGGAAAAAGCTGACGAAATTCTTTCAGGTATAGAACATATACAGTCCTATTCACACGAGGAGACTTCCGAGGAAAACGGTGTAAGACTTAGGATTATAGCAGAGAATAATATAGATATCCGTAAAGAGTTATCTGTAACATTTACAACTCAGAATATGCCTGTTATTGCGATGAGCAGAGTTGAGAAATCGTTGGAAGACATTTTCTTACAGCTTACGGAAATTACACCGGAGGAAGCAGAAACCGCAGGAGAGGAGGAAGCAGAAGATGATAGCAATTTATAAAAGAGAAGTTAGAGCATTTTTTAATTCCTTCATAGGCTGGCTTTTTCTGGCGGCAACGCTGCTAATGCTTGGCATTTTTTTCACCGTTTATAATATTATATATGGCGATCCAAGCATTGCGTATACATTACAGAGAGTTGTCTTTTTATTTATGTTAGCAATTCCGATTCTGACTATGAGAATTCTGGCAGAGGATAGAAAGCAGAAGACAGATCAGCTAATTTTGACTGCGCCGGTGACTATTGGGAAAATTGTGCTTGGAAAATATTTTGCGCTGCTTAGTGTATATATAATTCCGGTAGTGATTATCGGAATAGCGCCTATTATACTGTCGTTCTATGGAAATTTCCAGGTAGGTGTATCGTATACGGCGCTGCTTGGTTTTTTATTATACGGAGCATTTGCGTTGTCTCTCGGTTTGTTTGTGTCATCGCTTACCGAAAGTATAATTATATCGGCTGTAATTACGTTTGCAGCTTTGTTTCTTGGCTATATAATGTCCGGCCTATGCGGTATTATTTCGCAGACAGGCAATTTACTTACTAAAATTCTTAGTGCGTTTGATATAATCAGCAGATTTGATGAGCTGTCAAACGGAACTTTATATGTGCCTGCGATTGTGTATTATATTTCTTTCACTTTATTTATGTTATTTTGCACTACACAGTCCATACAGAAAAGAAGGTATAGTACATCCGGCAAAGGCCTTAAAATAGGGGCATACAGTTCCGGTATGATCGTTATTGCAGCAGTGTTGACCGTTGGGGTCAATATTATTGCAGCTAAACTTCCGGAGAGCATTATTTCTATAGACGTAACTTCAAATAAAATTTATACACTGACGGATGTAACTAAGGAATTTGTTTCCGGTTTAGAGGATGATGTTACAATTTATGTTCTTGCCGGTGAAGAATATAAAGATGATAACTTAGATAAGACCATCAGAAAAATAGGGGAGTTATCGAAACATATAAAGATAAGTTATATGGACCCGGCTGTAAATCCACGTTTTTATTCACAGTATTCATCTACGGAGCCGACTAAAAACAGCATTATTGTGGCCGGCCCCGAAAGAAGCAGGGTTATAGATTATAATGATATTTATGAGTATGAGATGGATTATTCCTTATATCAATATCAGATAACAGGCTATGACGGAGAAGGGCAGCTTACGTCTGCGATTGCATATGTAACCACAGACGATATGCCTAAGATTTATATTATTATTGGACATAACGAACTTGAGTTTGAGGGGTTGTATACACGGGCAATACAGAAAGAGAATATCGACTATGAGGAACTTTCACTGCTTAATGTAGAAGCAATTCCTGATGATGCCCAGGCAATTATTTTAAATGCACCGACTACGGATTATTCTACGGATGACGCTGATAAGGTCATTGATTATCTGAATAAAGGCGGGAATGCTGTTATAGTTCCTACATGGACCGAAGACAAGCTGACAAATTTTGAGAAGATTCTTGATTATTATAAGGTATCGCTTGTAGACGGCATGATTATTGAGGGAGATTCAGGGATGTATAATACAAATCCTTTTTACATCTTACCTCAGATTAATTATGATGAGATTACAAGCAGCGTTTCTAATGCCGCAGTTTTTGCACCGTTTGCACAGGGGATTTCATATGATGAGGCGAATGAAACAATACATTATACTTCGCTGTTAGAATCGAGTCCGACTTCGTATAGTAAAGTAAATCTTGCGACTTCAAGCGACTATAATAAAGAAGAAGGGGATATCGACGGACCTTTTACCATAGCGCTTAAGGCAGTTAAGGAATTAGATGGTGGCGGTTTGTCAAGAGCGGTAATAGTGGCAACAGAAAATCTTTTTACAAAGATGGCGGATGAAAGGGTGCCGGGAAACAATGTGAAGCTTTTTAGCAGCGTATTAAGCGCGCTTGTTGAACATGAAAGCTCGATATCTATTCCTGTAAAATCTTATTACATCTCCAACTTAATATTCTCAAGTCGGGTTTGTGCGTTGGTTGGTATATTCACGATTGTTATAATACCTCTATTTTGCCTTGTTACTGGATTTGGGATTTGGTTTAAGAGAAGGAAGCAGTAGGCGATTACGAAGTGACTCTTGATTTCTCACCAAGTTTGTGTAAAAATGATAAAAGATTATCGTAGCAAAAGCTGAATAAGAGTGGAGAATTTATATGAGAGGAATAGACACACAAGTCCGAAAGAACCGCCGCCGTATTTTTAAAGAAGTGGCTGATCTGGCATATAATTCCAAGAACTTAATAGATGATATCGAAGCCTTACCATATAAAATAGTGGATTATGACGAATCCGAGTACCAAAGTATATACAGGGAACGTTCGATTGTGCGTGAGAGACTGCGTCTGGCAATGGGAATGTCACTCAGACCGGAAAATCGGCCGGTGCATCTTACTCAGGGACTTGAGGAAAGCAATATTTCTGAAAAATATTATGAGCCTCCGCTTATGCAGGTTATTCCCTCAGCATGTAACGCTTGTCCGGAGAATTGTTATCAGGTAACCGATAAGTGTATGGGCTGCGTGGCGCATCCATGCAGGGAAGTATGCCCAAGGGATGCCGTTTCCATGAAAAACGGTAAGTCGGTCATTGATCAGGAGAAGTGCATAAAATGTGGCAAATGCCAGTCATATTGCCCATATGATGCAATATCGCATCAGGTAAGGCCGTGTGCCGGAGTCTGTGGCGTAGGTGCTATTAAAAATGATGAAAAAGGAAGGGCTGTTATAGACAGTGACCTATGTGTTTCCTGCGGACAGTGTATGGTAAACTGCCCATTTGGAGCTATTGCGGATAAGTCACAGATTTTTCAACTGATCCGCGCCATGCAGGAAGGCCATAAAATCATAGCGCAGCTGGCGCCTGCTTTTGTTGGACAGTTTGGTCCGGATGTTACGCCCGATATGCTTAAAACTGCGTTAAAGGAACTTGGCTTTTACGATGTGTATGAGACCGCGCTTGGTGCGGACCAGGGTGCAATGTATGAGGCGACGCAGTATGTTAATGAGGTAGTATCTGGTGATCTGCCATTTAGTCTGACCTCATGCTGTCCGTCATGGGCGGTTTTAGCGAAGAAATATTTTCCGGAAACAATAGATAAGATATCCAATACATTGACGCCGATGGTTGCAACTGCCAGAATCATTAAAAAAGAGCATCCTGATGCCAAAGTGGTATTTATAGGACCCTGCGCTTCCAAGAAACTGGAGGCATCCAGACGTACAATCCGCTCGGATGTGGATTTTGTTATCACATTTGAGGAGCTTACCGGCATGTTTGAGGCCAGAGGAATTCTGCCAAAAGAAATACAGGCTATGGATGAGCTTAAGGGAGCAACCGGCGCGGGTCGTGGTTACGGCGTAGCAGGCGGCGTTGCAAGCGCCATTGAGGATTGCATTAAAGCATATTATCCGGATACTGAGGTAAAAATAGAGCATGCCGAAGGTCTTTCGGAGTGTAAGAAAATGCTTATACTTGCCAAGGCCGGTAAGAAAGACGGATGCCTTATTGAAGGTATGGCGTGTCCGGGCGGCTGTGTAGCCGGAGCAGGAACCAATATTGCAATCGTGCAGGCGGCCAAAGAGTTAAAGAACTTTAAGGAAGCGGCAGAACTTAAAATTCCCGAGAAAAATTAAGTTAAGCATAAAAAACAAACAGAGGATAAATATATAAACAAAGGAGCTAAGATTTAACAATGCAGAAAATAAGAACAAGATATGCACCCAGTCCGACGGGACGTATGCATGTAGGAAATTTAAGAACGGCTCTGTATGCTTATTTGATTACCAAGCATGAGGGCGGAGATTTTATTTTAAGAATTGAAGATACCGATCAGGAGCGTTATGTAGAGGGCGCGGTTGACATAATAAACCGCACTTTGGAAAAAACCGGCCTTATTCCGGACGAGGGTCCCGATAATGATAAGGGTGTCGGTCCTTATGTACAGAGCGAGAGACAGGCACAGGGAATCTATCTGGAATATGCAAAAAAACTAATCGAAAAAGGAGAAGCATATTATTGTTTTTGCGATAAGGGCAGACTTGCGTCTCTTACAAGACAGGTAGCCGGTAAGGAAATAAATGTATACGATAAGCACTGCCTGCATTTATCCAAAGAGGAAATCGAGGAAAATCTTAAAGCCGGGAAGCCGTATGTCATAAGACAGAACAATCCGACTGAAGGGACAACTGTCTTTAATGATGATATTTACGGTGAAATCAGCGTAGATAACGCGGAACTTGACGATATGATCCTGATTAAATCCGATGGTTTTCCTACTTACAATTTTGCAAATGTTGTGGATGACCATTTGATGGGAATTACCCATGTGGTAAGAGGAAATGAATATCTTTCTTCATCACCTAAGTATAACCGCTTATATGAGGCTTTTGGCTGGGAGGTTCCCAAGTACGTTCACTGTCCGCTTATTACGGATGAAGACCACCAGAAGCTCTCTAAACGCTGCGGCCATTCTTCCTATGAAGATTTAATTGAGCAGGGCTTTTTATCTGAAGCGGTTGTCAATTTTGTGGCGCTTCTTGGCTGGAGTCCCGATGGAACGGAGGAAATTTTCACCTTAGAGCAGCTTGTAGAGAAGTTTGATTACCGTCATATTTCAAAATCCCCGGCAGTATTTGATTATACCAAGCTTAAGTGGATGAATGGTGAATATATGAAGGCAATGGATTTTGATAAATTTTATCAAATGGCGGAGCCTTATTTGAAAGAAGCGCTTACCAAGGGGCAGGATCTTAAGAAAATCGCTGCTATGGTAAAGACGAGAATTGAAGTATTTCCGGATATTAAGGAAATGGTAGATTTCTTTGAAGAACTTCCGGAATACGATATAGAAATGTATGCACATAAAAAAATGAAAACAAGTAAGGAATCTTCACTGGAGGTACTAAAAGAGCTGCTTCCGATACTGGAAGAGCAAGATGACTACAGCAATGATGCGCTCTATCAGACGCTTACGGATTACGTGGCAAAGAAAGAATGCAAGAACGGCTATGTAATGTGGCCGATAAGAACTGCCGTATCCGGAAAGCAGATGACACCTGCCGGAGCTACGGAAATTATGGAAGTGCTCGGTAAAGAAGAATCCCTTGCAAGAATAAGAAAGGGAATAGAGAAACTGAATAATGCCTGAACCTAAAATAAATCCTATACAGAAAAAGGCGATTGAGTCTACCACCGGAGCCGTGCAGGTGCTTGCCGGCCCCGGCAGCGGTAAGACCTTCGTCATAACGAATCGCATTAAGAATCTGATTGAAAAATGCGGCGTTGAGCCTTCTTCAATTCTGGTAATAACCTTTACCAAGGCGGCTGCCGAAGAAATGAAACAGCGATTCTATAAGCTGATGAATACGACAAGTCTTCCCGTCAATTTCGGAACATTTCATGCAATCTTTTATCATATCCTAAGGCAGACCGGAAAATATCGTAATTTTACCCTTATTAATGAAATCGAAAAAAGAAAGCTGCTCATGCATATTTTAAAACTCCCGCAATCCAAGCTTTTTATTAATGATGAAAAAATTGATAATCTCATCCGTTATATCAGCATAATTAAAAATGAAGGCGGAAATACTGATGCCTGTATACAGGATACCTTTTCTAAAGAAGAGCTGGGAGAAATATAT
>CAMWKB010000125.1 GCA_947174705.1 uncultured Lachnospiraceae bacterium | reverse complement strand
TGTAAAATATATTTAGTATTTCATAATGTAATGCCGGGGGAAGTAAATATGGAAGTTTATACAGATAGAGATGATATAGATAGCTGGACTGAGGTCACTCTTATTTATAAATCGGCTCTGAAGCAGATATCAACTAAATTGGAAATACTTAATGACGAATTTCAGCACGTACATAGATATAATCCGATAGAACATATCAAGTCACGTATTAAGACGCCTGAGAGTATTGTTAAGAAATTGAAAAAGCATGGTTATGAATCCACGATTGGCAATATGATTAAGTATGTCAATGACATTGCGGGGATTCGTGTAATATGTTCTTTTACTTCCGATATATATCAGATAGCGGATATGATAAGTAATCAAAGTGACATTAATGTCATTTCTGTAAAAGATTACATAGTGAATCCGAAGGCAAGCGGATATAAAAGCTATCATATGCTTGTTACAGTACCGGTATATTTGTCAGACAGGATTGAGGATACCAAGGTTGAGATACAGATAAGAACGGTAGCTATGGATTTCTGGGCCAGCTTAGAGCATAAAATCCATTATAAATTTGAAGGAAATGCGCCTGACGGAATCAAGGAGCAGCTTGTAGAGTGTTCAAGAATTGTGTCCGACTTGGATAGCAGAATGTTGAACTTAAATAAAGAGATACAGAATCTTGCGAAGGGATAGAAATTCTATCCCTTCAAATTATTTTAGAGTTTATGCAGTTGCGAAATTCTATTTTTTGGCTTTCCGTTGTACAACCATCTGAAAAATTAGTATATAAATGAGGAGTGCCCGGACATCTTTCGACATCCGGGCTATTATGAAAAAATTTATCTATGTGTTTTTCTTTGTTTGTATGTACTTATTATATACATAAAATATGAATAAGTTATGAACAAGATGTAAAAATATCGTTAATTTCAATAAAAAATATAGACAAGTGCTTTTGGAATTATATATTTTGCACAAAAATATTGTTTGTTGTCATAATAGAGAAAAAGTGGTAAAATAGGGTGAAAAATCAAAATGGGGGAGTAATATGGATACATTTATGGATAGATTATCACATAAGAAAAGCTCACAGGAGATGATTCAGGCAAATTCGGCGGCAGATGCTGCAAAAATGGAGCAGCTAAAGAATCAGGTTAACGAATATGACGCACTGCTTCAGGATATGCGTAAGGTAAATCTTAAAGCCGTGGAGAATATGGAGAATATGCAGCAAATGCTGGAAGCGGCGCTTAAGAAAATCGAGGCTGTTAAAGAGGCTGATGATACAAAAGATATAAAAGCTGAGATAGAGCCGCTTTTTACAGAATTGAAAAAGCAAATAGAAGAAATTTCAATGCGTTCAGATGATTTTCTCCATAAGGAAAATGTCAAGGTTTACAGGAATGTACAAGCATCTATGGAAGAAGCATTGGAAAAACAGACAGATACAATATCACAAAAGATTGGCGAAAGCACAAAGAAGCAGAGTGCGCTCCTGCCTGTTTCCATTATTATCATGCTGATGGTTATAATTGATATCGTTATTAATTTATTTAATATAGTAATAAAATTTTAGGACCGGAATGGGGGCGTTTCTATGGGGAAACAGAATTTTAAACCAGGCAACATGCTTTATCCGCTGCCGGCTGTGTTGGTAAGCGTGGCGGATAAACAGGGTAATAGTAATCTTTTGACAGTGGCATGGACCGGAACGATATGCTCCGACCCGCCAATGGTTTCGATTTCTGTCCGGCCGGAGCGTTATTCTTATCATATGATTGAAGAGACGGGCGAGTTTGTTATAAATCTCACAACAAAAAAGCTTTGTTTTGCGACGGATTTCTGCGGGGTAAAAAGCGGTAAGGATATAGATAAATGGAAGGCAGCAAAATTAACTAAGGCTCCTGCGGATATAGTGGCAGCTCCATTAGTGAAGGAAAGCCCTGTTAACATTGAATGCAAGGTGGTTGAGAAGAAGGAACTTGGTTCCCACCACATGTTTATTGCTAACGTCGTAGCAGTCCATGTTGACGAAAAATATATGGATGACAGGGGAGGTTTTCATTTGAATGATTCCAAACCGCTGGTATATTCACACGGCAGGTATTTTGCTACAGGTGAAGACCTTGGTTTCTTTGGCTACAGCGTACAGCGTGCCAAAAGCTACAGCGAAAGAGGAGTTTAAAAAATTAATCAGTATTATTTTGGAGCAGGCTTCCGCGTACAACGGCGTCTGCTCCGTATTTTTGCCTGATAGAATCAAGCGCCTTTTCAAGCTTAGCTTCTTTGTGTGAAGAAATTGACGGTTTATCGTCTGCAGAGACTGCAGGCATGTCAAAAAGGCTCAGTTGTACAGGAGCCTGTGCCGAAACCAGCTTAGAAGAGCGTATTCCCAGCAAGCGTATGGGTGTGCCGTCCCAAAGCTCGTTTAAGAGAGCGCAGGAAATCCTATAAATCGTATCGCTGCCGGAAGTGGGAGTTTGGAGCGTTATCTGGTGGGATACTTTTTTAAAATTATTGTATTTAATCTCAACACTGATCATTTCTGCCATCTGTTCGGCGGCCCGCAGCCTCCTCGCAACGGATTCAGACAGTTTAAGGAGTATATGACATGCTTCTTTCGTAGTTACGGCGTCCTTAGAAAGCGTAATGGAGTTGCCGATACCCTTGGCGGCTTCCGGTGTCGTTTCTACTACCGAATCATCGATGCCGTTGGCATATTCCCATAGCAGCCTGCCATGACTTTTCAGGTTGGAAGTTAAAATTGCTACATCGGTATTTGCAAGGTCGCCAATGGTAAGAATTCCAAGTTTATTAAGCGTTTCTACGCTTGAGTGACCGCACATAAATAAAGAAGATACCGGAAGGTTCCACATTTTTTCCTGAATTTCGTGAGAATACAGAGTGTGCGTCAGATTGGGTTTTTTAAAATCTGACGCCATCTTCGCAAGCACTTTACAGTCAGATATGCCAATATTTACCGTAAATCCCAGTTTTTCATAAACCTGTGTGCGTATATGGGCTGCGGCGTCTATCGGAGATGGGAAAAGTCTGCTTATCGGTGTGTAATCCATATAACATTCATCCACACTTACCTGCTCTATATCGGGACAAATGTCGGATAAAAGGCTCATAAGTTCATGACTTTTTTCATGATACAGGGCATGGTCCGGTTTTTCCACAAGAAGAGAAGGACATTTGCGCATTGCGTTTACGATTGGTTCACCGGTCTTAATGCCATAAGCTTTGGCAGGTATGGATTTGGCAAGGACTACGCCATGGCGCTTAGCCATGTCGCCGCCGATAATAGCAGGTATGGTGCGCAAATCCGTAGCAGCGCCGTGTGCAAGTTTGTCAAGCGCGCTCCAGCTTAGGAAAGCTGAGTTTACGTCTATGTGAAAAATTATTTGTGTCATGCGTCCGCCCCTTTCCGATTAACGTACATCGTATAACAGACACGTTTAAACTGCCTTATGCCGGATTTTATCAGTGAGAGCAGAATAGTCCATGCAAGAACAGTCAAAGCAATTAATTTTATGTACACATTACTTCCGCTGTCCATGAACGGACAGGTCCATATGAAATGAAGAATAAGTGTAGCAATGAAATCACAAAGAAATCCCAGATTGAAAAAAAGTTTAAAACTAAACGGTTTATCGGTCTTGACCGCTAAAAGTCCGCCGCCCACTATGGCGCTCCACACCGTATGGCTTCCTAATGAACTCCAGGCGCGCAGCAAAATAATGTCTGTCAGAAAACCTATATTGCCGCCGTTTAGTAAATAGAATCTGAAAGCATATCCGGCGGATTCAAATACGGAAAAGCCTGCGCCTACTGCAGCTCCGATCAACAGTCCGTTTAGTATATATTTCGGATTGACCAGTCTTATAAAAATTATAATTACAAGTAGTTTGACCAATTCTTCGATGAATCCCACAATGACCGCGCCGCTGTAGCTTAACTGCCCGATTGGAAATACTTCGAATGTGATGGTTGTAAGAAGTAAGGCTGATATACTGCCTGCAAAAAACATTTTCATTATGTCAAATATGCTGATATTTTTAGGTGTATTGACCTCGTACATAAGTGTAAGTATCGAAAACGGAAAGACCGCAGCGCCTATAAACAATAAACCGGAAATTGTATTAAAATTCTGAAGCTGCACCGCACAGATGTACAAAAATCCGAATGTGAGCATTAGCGCAACAAATATACGCAAAAATAACCAGGGTCTTGGCTGGATATCTGCCTGAGTGTATTCAAGCGGAGTTGTTTTTACTGTGCCTGAAATAAAGATTTCCCTGGCTTCTTCATCGGTGTGTTCTTGGAAAAGGCCGGTGAATATTTCTATAAGTTTTGAAGTGTAAGAGGCAGGTGCAGGTGATTCGGGAATTTCTTTAGAAGTTTCTTCAGTTTGGCTGGAATCGGCAGCATCTGTTGTCAGAGCAGGTTTTTCAACTGAAATTGATAATCCTTTTTCTTCGATTTCCCTGAAGATTGCAGCTGCTCCCCTGGTTTCATCTGCGTCCAGGCTTGCCGCTATTCTTTTAGCTTCTTTCGCATTTCTTGCCGTCATTATTTCACGGGCTTCAGCTAATTCACGAGCTTCATCTGCTGCTTTACGGGCTTTAGCTTCTCTCCGGGCTTCTGCAGCTTTATGGGCTTTAGCTTCTCTCTGGGCTTCCGCTGCCTGCCCGGGCGTCATAATCTTATATTTTTCCAGACATCCGCAGCAGACTAAAGTTGAATTATCTAAATCCTTACCGCATAAAACACAGGAATATGAATTTTCAGTTCCATCTATTATCTGTTCAAGCCTAACCAAATACTTTTGACCCAGCACGGTCTTAAACAGCTGTTTTTCTATAACCATGTCATGAGCCCTTTTTACATCTTTTTTGTTGTGATATTGGATTTGATTATTTAACTGCAAAATATATGTTATATCTTTTTTTATAAATTCCAGATTATTATTAGCCATGTATACCTCTGTCTGTCTGCATTAGCAAAAATTTAATTAAATAGTAAGATACCTAAAATGAATTATACATATGAAAAAACCCGTAGTCAACTTGATACTGAATTCGTAAGTCGGCCAAAAGTGCCTTATTTGGGGACGGATTCAGATTCGGATGGTATAATATGCTTTACTTTTGGGATGAATATTGTTAAAATAGAAAATGTTACGAATTTATTACAAGAATTGATTAAAAAGCCGGATATACATTGAATGAGCGTGTCTGTTTAAGAAGACATATGGGTATGATTATGAAAATTATCAGTAGACATTATAAAAAAATGAAAATTGCATATATTAAAGTTGCGGGGCTTGCAGTTGCCGCTGCAGCATTTTTTCTTCCTTCCTTTCAGAAGTTAGAATATACCGGAGACAATATTTTCACAGTATATTTAAATAACAAAGAAGTGGGAATAGTAGATAGTGTGGACAAGATTGATAACTGCCTTATAGCAGCCCGTAAAAGAATCGCAGGTTCCAGTGATGAGATGGTACTTGCTGACAGTGATGTCATTTTTGAAGGACAGGAGGTGCTGTGGGGGAAAATAGATGACGATAGTGTCATAATTAACAATATGGTTACGGCCCTGAGCGGAAGCATCAAAGAGACGTTGAACAGGTCATATACCGTAAAGATTAATGAATACACTGTGAATCTTTCAAGCACCGAAGAAGTATTGGCATTATTGCAGGCCGCATTGGAAAGATATGATACAAACAGAGAGCACTATGTTGACCTTGTTATGGACCCTGACAGGGAATTAAATGTACTTACCACTGCAATTTACGGCACCGAGGAGGCTGCTAAGCAGGAGGAGCAGGAAGCTGTAACAAGCGCAGGAATAGATGCGGAATTGGACGATATTTTTGAAGCGGTAGAGCCGGATATTGAAAAAGATTTTTCGGATTACGAATTGGGTCTTATGTCAATCGGCTTTGGCGATACTGTTGAAGTTGTAGAGGCGTATCTTAAAGATGATGAGATTACATCTTTGCAGACCGCTATAGAAGAAGTTACAAAAGAGCAGGAGAAGGAGCAGATTTATGAGGTGGTTGCGGGAGATACATTGTCCCAGATCGCCAAAAATAACTCTCTTACTTTGGAAGCCTTAATTGCGATGAACGAGACTATTGAGAATGAAAATTCTACAATACGTGTAGGGGACGAGCTTATTGTAACGGTGCCTGAACCCGAACTTTCGGTGGAACGTACCGAAGAGGTATATTATGAAGAGGATTATGAGGCGGATATAATCTATGTGGACAATGATGACTGGTATACCACTCAGACCAAAACCCTTCAGGAACCCTCTGCAGGACACAGGATCGTTGTAGCGGATGTGTCTTACCGCAATAAAGAAGAGGTAGGACGTGAAATACTTAAAGAAGAAATAACTTATGCGGCTGTACCTAAAATAGTAGAAAGAGGTACGAAGATTCCGCCGACCTATATCAAGCCGATTTCCGGTGGACGTCAGTCTTCAGGTTTTGGAAGAAGAAGGGCTCCTACAAGGGGTGCAAGCTCATATCATAAAGGTATAGACTGGGCTACTCCTGTGGGTACGGCAGTCATGGCGTCGTCAACCGGTACTGTTTCCAAGGCCGGATGGGGAAGCGGTTACGGATATGTGGTTTATATTAATCATGCGGACGGCAGACAGACCAGATACGGACATTTGAGCAAGGTATTGGTTTCCGTAGGTCAGAAAGTGACGCAGGGACAGAAAATTGCACTTAGCGGAAATACGGGCGTCAGTACGGGTCCTCATGTGCATTTTGAAATATTGATTAATGGCTCACAGGTTAATCCTCTGAACTATTTGAATTAATTTTCGTCTTTTTGACGTAAATCCTTTGTCAATATGCCCATTTACAAATGTGAAAAATATGGTATACTGTAAGTTGATTATTTGTTTCTATAAAAGATTATTTGCATTTGCAATTTTGAATAATACAGGGGATTATAT
>CAMWKB010000124.1 GCA_947174705.1 uncultured Lachnospiraceae bacterium | reverse complement strand
ATACTATATGTAGTATGTATTCAAGTGATTCTGTACAATAATTGGGGAAAATTGTAGAATTAACGTGAAAAATAAATAAAAAGTAAAAAAGACAGCTTTGGAATCGCTGTCCTTTTTAGAGAAGGTATTTCTTCTTATGGGGTATAGCAAAAAACTATATAATGTATTGGGGGTTACAAGTGTATAATATCATAGCCTTATAAACACTACAATACCAAGGATTCACAAATATTACAATTTCGCCGGCTATTTTTTGTACATTTTTCACAAAAACATTAGATTATACTAAACAATGCCTCAAATTCAGCCCGGTTAATTCTTTCTTTTTCCAATAAAAGCTCAGCGCACTTATGGAGAACATCTTCATGCTCCATGATGATTTCCTTAGCTTTCTGATAACATTCGTCAATAATTGCCTTTACTTCCTTATCGATTTCCCCGGAAATAATTTCACTGTGGTTCTTGGCATGCGCAAGGTCTCTTCCGATAAATACTTCGTCGTCATCATCATCGTAGTTAATCACACCGATATTGTCAGACATTCCGTATCTTGTAACCATCCTGCGTGCAGTCTTGGTTGCTTTTTTAATATCACTGGAAGCTCCGGTTGTAATATCATCAAAAATAATTTCCTCTGCAATACGTCCGCCAAGAGATACCATAATATCTTCTTTCATTCTTCCCTTAGTCATGAACATTTCGTCTTTCTCAGGAAGCGGCATCGTATATCCTGCTGCCCCGATTCCGGTCGGTATGATTGAAACCGTATAAACAGGGCCCACATCCGGAAGTACATGGAACAAAATCGCATGTCCGGCTTCGTGATAGGCCGTAATTCTTTTCTCCTTATCGGAGATGATGCGGCTCTTCTTCTCCGTACCGATTCCTACTTTAATAAATGCCCGCTTAACATCTTCCGACTTGATGAAAACCCGTCTTTCCATCGCAGCATTGATTGCCGCTTCGTTTAAAAGGTTTTCCAAATCTGCACCGGTAAAACCGGCGGTAGTCTGCGCAATCTGCTCTAAATCGACATCATCCCCTAAAGGCTTATTCTTGGCATGAACCTTCAGAATGTCTTTTCTGCCTCCTACATCCGGAGACACAACACTGATTTTCCTGTCAAAACGTCCGGGTCTTAAAATGGCAGGGTCCAGAATATCTACACGGTTAGTTGCAGCTAATACTATAATACCCTCGTTTATGCCAAAACCGTCCATCTCTACAAGCAACTGGTTTAATGTCTGTTCCCTTTCGTCGTGGCCGCCGCCCATGCCCGTACCTCTGCGTCTGGCAACCGCATCAATTTCGTCAATAAAAATTATACATGGCGCATGCCGTTTGGCTTCCGCAAACATATCACGCACACGTGAAGCGCCGACACCGACGAACATCTCTACAAAGTCCGAACCTGATATACTGAAAAACGGTACATTAGCTTCACCGGCAATCGCTTTAGCAAGCAGTGTCTTGCCTGTACCCGGTGCCCCTTCGAGCAGCACACCCTTAGGAATTCTTGCCCCAACTCTTGTAAATTTACCCGGCTCTTTCAGAAATTCTACGATTTCTTCCAATTCCGCTTTTTCTTCTTTAAGACCGGCAACCTCTTCCAACGTAATTCTGTTATCGCCGCCAAGTGAAAGTCTTGCGCGGCTCTTTCCGAAATTCATCATCTTGCCGCCGCTGCCGCCCGATGAATTCTGGGAATTAAACATTACAAAAAAGAATACACAGACAGTCGTAACAAGCAATATAGGGAATACACTGTTAAGAAACCAGTTTTCTTTCGGAATGGATTCTATAGACGGATCAATCCCATAACCTCTTACAAATTCTTCTATTTCTCTTACATCGGTTACATAAAGAACTCTTTCTTCTCCGCTCTTTAACGTAATCTTAACAGAACCCGTCGGCGTTTCTTTATTGGGCTTGATGTTTACCATTGCTACATTATCATTCTTAAGCTGAGCTTCTAATTCTCCTTTTGTATATGTGTCTCCCGGCACACTCAATGTTCCAAGCCATACGGTAAAAAGAAGCAGCCCTATAATTATAACAAAATATAAATAAAAGCTTTTATTATTCTTATTCAATGTAAACCTCTTTCTCTGTAAAAAATCTTAGTATTGTTAATCATCAAATTTGACAATTCCAATATATGGCAGGTTCCTGTAACGCTGGGCGTAATCCATCCCATATCCCACAACAAACTCATCCGGTATGCTGAATCCTGTGTAGTCTGCTTTTACATCAACCACCCGCCTGTCCGGCTTATCTAACAAAGCGCACAGCTTTACATCAGCCGCACCTCTGTCTTTTAAAAGCTCTATCAGATACTTCAAAGTCCTTCCGGTATCTACGATATCCTCTATAACAAGCACATGTTTTCCCTCTAAAGGCTCCTCTAAATCTTTTACGATTTTAACCACTCCTGCCGACTCCGTATCGCTGCCATAGCTGGAAAGCGACATAAAATCAATAGATACCGGCACCGTAATACGCTTGGCAAGCTCACACATGAAAAAACTTGCTCCTTTTAAAACGCATACTAAATGTACGCATTTTCCTTCATACGCCTTGCTGATATCTTCTCCGAGTTTACGGATTCTGGCGTCAACTTCTTCCTCGGATAATAAAACCTCTACATGTTCAGCCATTATCATTCTCCTTTAATTGTACCTGCAAGATACACTTTGTACTTTCATCCACCTTATAATACTGGCTTATGCGATAGCCCGGTATCCACAAAATATGCGCACCGTCCGCTAATAAATAAAGGCTGTCACGCTGCCTTTTGGGGATTTTCTCATTAATCATGTATTCTTTTACAGATTTTTTTCTCAGGGCGCTGTCTATGGTAAGATAATCTCCCGCCTCCCGCGTCCTTAACACTATAACCTTTGTTATTTTATCACAATCGAACCATTTAGTATATCTTTTTTCTGGAATAATTTCCCCTTTTTTGTAAAAAAACTCTTCTTTTTTTAAATATTTAAACTCCAATATGCCCAAGCCCTCAATTTTTACTTCGCCTGGGACGGAAATAGGTATTGACGGATATTCCTTTAAATCCTGCGTATTATCAACAGTATTTTTTAATTTTTCAGAAATGACAAGCCTGTCATATTCTTTGTACGCCGTTAAGCCATAGGGCAGGAATAGTTCTTTGCTTCCGTCTTTAGAACTTAATTCTATGAGCGCCGCAATATGTTCTTTTGTTATATCTTTTCTATGCGGCGTAAGTTTTTCCATGCAATGAAGTAGTATCATTCTTTGTATGAATGGTTCTTCCTCATGGAAAATATTTACGTCTAATATAATTTCTTCCGCATCCCTGATTACGCACCTCTCATAGGCAAGCCTGCTCTGTTTCTGTATAAAATCTTCCGTCTGTGCCAGAACTTCCGCCGCGTCCGATATATGTGCCGTAACATTATTACAAATCTGTTCCTCTGCAAAAGGCAGTATATGGTGCCTTATTTTATTTCTTGTATAAGTATCATCTTCGTTGGTGCTGTCTATACAATAGGCGATTTTTCTCTGGTTCAGATAGGCTTCAATTTCTGCCCTTTCCAGACACAAGAGCGGACGAATAATATTATCCCTCACCGGCCGGATACTTCCAAGTCCCCTTAGGCCGCTGCCACGAAAGAGATTAAACAACATGGTTTCTGCCCTATCGTTATTATTATGCGCAACTGCAATTTTATAGTGCTCTTTACTTTTCCCGTCAGCCCTGTTTGCCTCAAATACTTCTTCTATTACAGACTCAAAAGCCTGATAACGCAACTTCCTTCCCGCTTCTTCCGGCGAAAGTCCCATTTCTTTTGCATAACCTGCCATATCCACTTTTTTTAAAAAAAATGGAATGTCTAACTTCTTACATAACTCTTCCACATAAACGGCGTCCTCATCTGCATCCTCACGTATTCCATGATGTACATGCACCGCAATTAAATCAAATTTAATCTCCTTAGATAACTGCGATAAAATTACTAATAGACAGACCGAATCGGCACCGCCGGAAACCCCGGTCAAAATGACATCTCTGTCAGAAATCATATTGTAATCTTGCGCATACTTCTTTACTTTTGCATAAATATCTTCTGTTTTTGTATTTATCATAAATATGTCCTCAATGTTAAAATCACCAATAATACTATCATATCTCTAAGAATTCTTCCATATCCCTATAACCAGCACGGTCATATCATCGCGTATCTTTCCCACACTCTGGCGTATACAGTACCCGAGGATTTGATTGGCAATCTCCGCCGGATTGGTATGATATATTCTTGAAATAACCTCCGGCAGCATATCTTCACCCACTCCCTGCGAAAGTGCGTCCAACACACCGTCTGAGAGCATAATAACGTAATCGCCGTCCTGAAGCTGCCTATGCATCGTTTCAGGCTCTATCTGCTGGAAAACACCAAGCGGCAGATTTCTGGCAGAAATCCTGTCCACCAAGTTATCACGCTTTATGTAAGTACACGCCGCGCCCACTTTAATAAAGTCACAAGCTCCCGTATATAGGTTCAGCTCACAGATATCTAAAGTGGACATATTTTTTTCCTGTTCACCTGCTGCCAATGCCCCGTTTATAACCTGAATCGCAGCTTCTTTCCTAAACCCCGATTCAAGAAGCTTCTCCATCATCTCTATTACTCTCTCGGACTCTTCACAGGCTTCATCTCCTGAACCCATACCATCCGATAATATGGCAACTGTTCTGCCGGACTCTATTTCACAAAACGAATAATTATCCCCGGAAACCTTCTCTGTCTCTTTTACTGCCTTTGCAAAGCCTGTTAAAATATGAAACTCCGGTTCTTCCAGAAAATGATAGCTCGTCCATTCCTTGGCCATAAATAACGGCTCGCTTTTAGAGGGCTGCACTCTGATATTCATAACAACTGATATTAAATCTGCAACGTCCGCTATGATAATGCTCTCCCTAAACTGGGCCTTCATTGTTAGGCTAAGTTCTATATGCTTATCCTCATTTTCAAGAATCAGAAAATTTTTAAGTAAAATTCCCGATTCTTTCAAATATCTGGCTATCTGCCTGTATTTTCTCTCTGCCAACGGACGATACCTGTAAGACTCCTTTGCCACATCCGACATTATGCATGACATCTCTTTCAGGTGCCCGGCAAGAAGACCTCTGCTCTCACACAGCTTTTTCTGCCATAGATACTCCTGCCTGTCTTTGCCGCTTTCCAAAAAATCCTTCATTTCAAAGTCTTTTATTCCCATTTCCTCTTCAAAGAGTTCAGCCAGCTCCTTGAAAGATTCCGCATATCCTAAAAGTTTTTGCCTGCCATATTCCGGTATTACAGATATAACATTTTCCTCTCTTATCTCAGACATCCTTCTCATATACAATATGCCTCCCCATATTCTAATAAGCATTTTTTTCCACTTATTTAATCAATATATGTGGAGGATGTCCATATTATTCTAATAAAAAACAGATTCCGGATACTTGAGGTTCCAAAATCTGCTTAATTCTCATCTTTAAAAATAATCTCACCTTCATACACAAGTCCTAATTTATCTTTTGCCACCTCTTCAACATATTTCTTAGTCTGCGTATATTTTCCATACTCTTCTATTTCTTCGGTCCGTGCCATCTCTGCATCGATTTCTTCCTGAAGCTGCGCTACCCTCAATTCATAAAACTCTTTCTTCTCCCTAAGTTCTACACTCTTGACTGCTACCACAACAAACATCATCAACACAACTATTGTTACCAGAATCATAGCCATTCTGTTTTGCCGCTTTTTCCTATATGCTGCCTTCTTTGCCATTTACGTCTCCAATACATATATTTCCACTTTATAGTTATTACTGTTTACATAAAATCATTTTAAACATTTTTATGCAAACCGTCAACTTATTTTTTATGAAATTTAACAATTTTTTTAATTTCTTTTTGATAAATTTCGTCAATTTTTTTACTTTTGAAAACAGCCATTTAAGCGGTCCTACTACAATTTGTAATATTTTAAATACAAACCACATTATCTTGTATATACAGGTTGACATAATGTGTACAAACCATCTGCCAATCAATAATTTATAGCATCCCATTCCAATGACGGCTCCTATTACTGTAAACCACCTTAGCACGCCATTATTTTCCTTATACAGCATGTAGAAAACACCTATACCACATGCCAGCCAGAAAAATAAGTCCTCTATTGATATCCACAGAGTATTATGCTTTATAAGTTTTCTAATAATCAGCAACCAGTCATAGACAAAAGTAATGGCTATCCCCATAACCACCGAATGTAAGAAAAAGGTAACTTCCTGTATGATATCCTGACTCATATACCACCTACTTAAACAGTCTCGCCAATATAGATTCTCCCTTAGCGCCATATCCGGCAGTTTCGGAATAAGTCAAACTGTCTATTCTGCCGTCTATATCCACTTCTCCTTTGTCCAAAGATAATCTGCTGACATGTAGTTCGTTTCCCTTTATCATTAACATTCCCTGTTCTGTTTCCAATAGAATTTCGTTGACGTCAAAAGACAACACATCATTGACTCCGCTTATAGTACATGTCCTTCTATTGGTAAGCATTAATTTATGGGCCCTCTTATTAATGTTATTTAAATCCTCCATACATACCTCCCTGAAAATATCTTCCAGTTAAATGTATGCACAGTCCTAAGCATTTATCACCAATTTTATGATAAATACCTGAATAATTCCTTAGCCTCTTCCTTGCGCACTGTCTCCTGAATATCCAGAACCTCTACTTTTACCTCCTTATTACCGAATTGAATTGTAATAATATCACCCATCTTTACATTTGTAGAAGCCTTTGCCGGTTTATCATTAATAAAAACCCTGCCCGCATCACACGCCTCGTTTGCAACTGTGCGGCGCTTGATAAGTCTTGAAACCTTTAAATATTTATCTAATCTCATTTTAAAACCTCTTTCCTTCATAAAAAAACCTGCGTAATGCAAAAGCATACACAGGTCTTTCTTCTTTAGACTTTTTCAAACTAAATTATTAGTTGATGAAATCCTTTAAAGCTTTACCAGCTTTGAACTTAGGAGCTTTAGAAGCCGGAATCTGCATAACTGCACCACTCT
>CAMWKB010000123.1 GCA_947174705.1 uncultured Lachnospiraceae bacterium | reverse complement strand
TGATAAAAATTGATGAAAAAAGAAAAGAAGATACATTACTGCTGCTGCAAAAAAATATTGATAAAAAACAGTTACGAGTTTTAAACAGCAGAAAAGGAATTCTGCTTAATCAGTTAAGGTATATGGATAAATCTATGACAGTTATTCATCTAATACTGTGTGTTACCTTAATTTTCATAACATGTGTTATGAATATGCGTGGGGTAGGAACAGAGGATATCATATTGTTTTCAATGCTCTTGTCCGGAATTCTGGCAGTAGTCTCTACTTTGGGAATATCCCGCATATTTTCTTCCGGCATTGCGGAGATTAGCGAGAGCTGCTATTTCAACGTAAAACAGATTGTGGCGTTTCAGATGCTTATATCCGGAATTATTAACCTGACGCTTTTTAGTGCTGAAATATTGTTTACAGGCTATGGATGGAAAATTGAATTAGTGCACATTGCGTTATATATCCTAGTGCCGTTTGTGTTTACGGAATGTGTCTGTCTGGGAGTATTGCTTATGAAAACCGGGCGAAAAAAATCTTATCTTTTAGTGATGGCCGGCATTTTTACAATGGCGTTATTTTTTGTATTGTCGTTAAGTCCAAAGTTGTATAAGGCGACGGCTATTGGTGTATGGGGAGTTGCTTTTGTAGCGGGGTTATTTATACTGAGCTTGCAGATAAAAATCTTATTCAGCGGAATTAAAAAAGGAGAAATCATATGCACGAATTAGAGTTAATTAATGTAAATAAAACTTTTAAAGAAAAGACAGCAGTCCAAAATATCAATCTGACATTACAGAATGGCGTATATGGCCTGCTAGGAGAAAATGGGGCGGGAAAAACTACGCTTATGAGAATTATCTGTGGTATTTTGGAACCTACGCAGGGAAAAATTTTATGCGATGGAAGGGAAATTGAACAGATGGGAGGCGAGTACCGGAATCTTCTGGGATATCTGCCGCAGGATTTTGGATACTATGAGGATTTCAGCGCATACAGGTTTCTGAATTATATGGCGGCGCTTAAGGCTATTCCACAAGACTATGCAGGGGAGAGGATTGATGAGCTTCTAAATATAGTAGACCTTATGGAAGTAAAGAATAAAAAGTTAAAAACCTTTTCCGGCGGAATGTTAAGAAGGGTAGGGATTGCGCAGGCGCTTCTAAATGACCCGGAGATTCTGATTCTGGATGAGCCAACGTCAGGTCTGGACCCTAAAGAAAGAGTGCGTTTCCGTAACATTATAAGTTCTCTGGGAAAAAACAGAATTATTATTCTTTCAACACATATAGTTTCGGACGTGGAGTACATTGCGGACAGAATCATGATTATGAAAAACGGGGAAATGATACGGACGAAAACGGCAGCAGAAATGCTTAAGGAAGTCAGTGGCTGCGTATGGAAATGTCTGGTGACAGAGAAAGAGGTGGATGCATTAAATGAAAAATATATAATCAGCAACCTGAAAAATCATGGAGATAAGGTGGAGCTTAGGATTGTTTCAAAAGAAAAGCCGGTTCCGGATGCGGAATGTACGGAAGCAGGATTGGAAGATGTTTATTTGTATTGTGTGCAGAGTTAGGTAATTGCGAAAGTAATTTTCTGATTGATAAGAAGGAGTTTAATATGAGACTATACAAATTGGAACTATACAAAATATGCTGCCGTAAAAGCTTTATAATTGGGGCAGTATGTACGATGGGTATATTGCTGCTTTTTTTCTTAATAAAAGTAGCGGATGAATGTACATATGTAGATGGAATTAGGTATGAGGGATTTCAGGCGGTGCAGGTGAATAGGCAGATTATTAAGGAATATCAGGGTGTGCTTACTGATGAGAAGGTAAAAAGCATTGTAGAAAAATACGGTTTTCCGGGAAAAGTTGATGAAAATACCGGTTATAGGGATGGAAATTATTTAAACGAATTTGTTGAGTTCTATTTATCAGACGGTTATTGCTATAATTGGGATGATTATAAGTTAGCAACCCGCGTATATCCGATTGCGGATACAGATTTAGGAGAAGCGGCCCGTCTTACCGGGAAAGATATAGTGTTAGGATATACTAACGGCTGGTCTGCTTTTTCAGATGTGCTGCAGGTCGCCTTGCTTATTGGTGGTATATTAGTATTAATTGGTATTTCGCCGGTTTTTGCCAATGAGAGACAGACTAAGATGCTACAGCTGCTGTTTACGTCTAAGGATGGGTTAAAAAAGAATATTTGTGCAAAAATTGCCGCGGCGTTGACAGTAGGGTTTTGTGTGTGGTTTGGCATTGTTGTAATAGATTTATTATTATGCGGAATGGTCTATGGCTTTGGCGGTTTGAAATGTCTGGCTGGAATAATAAGGATAGGCGGCTTGAATACATATGTCCCGATAACTATGCTGAGTATAGGTTCATATATTACAGTTATGTTATTGCGTACTTTGCTTGGTTTTATGTTATTGTGTGCTGTTACACTATGCATTTCTGCGTATTTTAAAAGTACGTTTTCGTCAATAGTGACATCGATGATCTGCTTTGGAATGCCGGTCTTAATGTTTATACTTTTTAATATCTTCTATAATTTACTCAGTCATATTATAGTATCGCTGATGTATGCTTTACCTGTATACTCTTCGCCTATATATTCTATTTTATATCCGATGGACGATTGTCGAAGTTTACGCGGTGTATATGTGTTTATGACAATATCAGCAGCGGAGTTTTTTCTTTTCCTAGCAATTGCATACAGAATCGAAAGGAGATTGATTAGAAATGGCGTTATATAAAATGGAGATATATAAAATTTGTCATAGAAAAATTTTTGTTGTATGCTCGGTCTGCGTTATTGTAATATTGTTATTTGCTTTTAGTATGCAGGTTTTGGATGAGGAAGCGACTATAGACGGCGTAAGATATATCGGATATAGAGCTGTACAGGTTAATAGGCAGATTACGGAAGAGTTTAAAGGTGTTTTGACGGACGAAAAGGTGGAGCAGATTGCAGAAAAATATGGGTTTCCGCATAAAGTTGAAAGTGGCTGGAACTATTTCAGGGATGCAAATTTTCTAACTCAGTTTGTTCTGGATTATAACTTATCTGACGGATATATGAGAAGTGAAAATGACTATCGGGTGGGAGAAAAGACTTGTCCGATTGCCGATTCATCATTAGGAGAGGTTATTCAACTAACTGGAAAAGAAATAATATTGGAATATTATCATGGCTGGAAAGCTTTTTTAGAGGTGCTGGCGATAGGCATGGTTATGGGGAGTATACTGGTGCTGCTCAGTCTTTCTATAATTTTTGCCAATGAGAGACAGACTAAGATGCTGCCGTTAATATTTACTACGGTAGAAGGGAGGAAAAAGGATATACATGCAAAAATGGCTGCTGCATTTACAATAACAACTGTTATTTGGGCTGTGATATTTTTGCTGGACTTGTTATTGTGTGGGATTGTTTACGGCTTCGATGGTTTAAATTGTTATAATGGAATGGTGGTATACTTAAACTATTTGCTACCTTGGCCGGAGAGAATGATACCTATGTATTATTATGTATTAATGGTGGTAGTGCTTAGTCTATTCGGATTCATATTTTTATGTGCGATTACCATATGTATTTCTGCACGCTGTAAAAGTTCTTTTCATGCGGTAGCTGTAGCTGCGGCCTGTTTTGGAGGGCCGGTATTAGCGGCGATGTTTACAAACGGCTTTGTCGGAATTGGGAAAATTTTAGCCGCAGCACCGGTTTTTATGGTTATATACAGGGTGGTTGACGATATTTATGATATCTGGCTGATGCCGATTGGGGTGGCGGTTGTGGTATCGGTAATCTGTGTGTTAACTGCTTATAGTAAGTATAATAGGCAGCAGGAGTTTTAGGTAAATAAACTAATATTTTATTTAAGTATCAGACCGACCGGACAATGATCAGAGCCCATCACATCTTTATAAATAACCGCATCTTCCAAACGGTTTTTCAAAGATTCGGAAACGACAAAATAGTCAATACGCCACCCGATATTTTTCTCTCTTGCATGGAAACGATATGACCACCACGAATAAGCATCTTCTAAATCAGGATAAAAATACCGAAAAGTATCAATTAGCCCAGACTGCGTAATAACCGTAAACTTTCCACGCTCTTCATCCGTAAAGCCGGGATTTTTATGATTGCTTTTAGGATTTTTCAAATCAATATCGTTATGCGCAACATTTAAGTCACCGCAGAAAATAACCGGTTTATTTTCTTCTAATTTTTTGACATAAGCAAGAAAATCATCTTCCCACTGCATACGATAGTCCAGTCTTGCGAGCCCGTCTTTAGAATTGGGGGTATATACCGTAATCATATAAAATTCCGGAAATTCAAGCGTAATTACACGCCCTTCATGGTCGTGTTCCTCAATTCCCATTCCGTATGTAACCGAAATAGGCTCCTCTTTGGTAAAAATCGCAGTGCCGGAATAGCCTTTTTTCTCAGCATAGTTCCAATACTGGTGATAGCCGGATAAATCTAAGTCAATCTGTCCTTCCTGCAGCTTGGTTTCCTGAAGACAGAAAATATCTGCATCTTCCGCATCAAAAAAATCTTTAAACCCTTTTCCTACACAAGCTCTCAGACCGTTTACATTCCATGATATCAGTTTCATTGTTTTTTCCTTTCGCTACTATTAATATTGTCTAAGTTCGTCCCCGGATAGTCGTTTCGCAAATGTCTATTATTTAGAATAATACTCTAAAATATCTTCTTTTACAATCCTTTCCGACAATTCATACATACCCTGAAGTCTGTCTTCATAGTTATCCATAGTGAGACGGTCTTCCCCTGCAATCAATTTTTCACAGACCAGCTGATTAATATCTTTTGAAAAATGAATCATATCCATGTAGTTATCCAGATTGGTAATAACCTCTTCCATATCCTGATAGTAATAAATTTCTACATTGTTGTATTTAAGCAAAGTCACTATAGCCTGACTTTCATTATAGAGGCAGGCGTCGCGTTCGCCGCTTCGGTATGCGTTATCCCACCAAAGCATGGAATAGGGTGAGAAGAAGAATTTAAACGTGGTTTCCGGATGCGCCTCTACCATGGAGGTAAGCAGGGCTATATTTCCTGAAAGCTCGTCCTCGAAATAAGTTTTCTCATACATAGGAATTATAGAAGAACGCCTGTTATACATTCCGGTTGCCAGTTCTTTGCTGAAATACTTCCACTGCGCCCAGTTATAGGAATTACCCTCGTCATAATCGCTTTTAAAGGAAAAAGCCAGCATGTACGGAATTTTTTCCATAAGAACGTCTTTGTTTAAAACGTAGGATATATCGTTTAGATAATTAGTATCGTAAAGGTACATAGGGCAGCCGGTAGACTTATAAGTTGTCTCCGTGCTTGCCGAAAGCGAAGAAGGGTCTATATTGTAAAACACATATTTCAAATTCCTGTTCTGATATGCTACATCAAGCAGATAGCATAAATCGGCCGTTGCGCCGTATGAACGAATCGCCTTTATCGCGCTGCAGTCAAAGCCATCGTCAAACCAATGATTGTTATAATTTTCACAAACGGAAGAGCCGACAATCAGACTGTCGTAATCGAAATTGCGCAGGGTTCCTACACACTGATACTCCTTGTTCGTAAGAACGCTTTTTAAGCCTGCAAGAGGTTTGTGATATTGGTAAAAGGGGTCGAATATTACGACGATTGCAATTATCAATATTATTAGTGATATGCTTTGTATGAAAAAATTTTTTATAAATTTTTGATGTTGTGTGTACATTGTGTCTCCATGTTTTTATTAATTTATTATACTATTTTAAATTAAAAAACGATCTATTGCGTTATCAATGTGTTTCTCTGTCTCCACAAATCTAAAAATTAAAATATAAAAACGTACTGACCTGTGACAATGAAATCACGCACCAGACAAAGATAATCGATACCGCCCAGCATTTCCCTGAACAAAACTTTCCATCCGTTGCGATTTCCAATGCATTTTTTCTGAATATCAAAAAGAATGAGACTGCCAGATATACAATAAGGAGTAGTAAATATGCATATTTTACAACATCCGGAGCCGCTATGCTTAAAGCCTCGCATATAATGTAGAATTCAGGAATATCCATTGCGGCCGCAACTTCAAACATTTTTCCGGTATAGTTAAAAGCAAACAGATTCTTAAACATTTGCACCGCGCCCGCCATGCTTTCACTTCTAAAAAAGAACATGGACAAATTAAAGAAAGAGAAGGTTAAAAACCAGCCAAGCCATGCAGGTATGTGGAATCTGGAAGGTCTTTTTTCTTCTTTTCCTTTGATTCCTACAATTCCGAGATTATCCCAGACCACCAGAAGCCCCTGCATAGTGCCCCATGCAATGTATGTCCAGGCTGCGCCATGCCAAAGACCGCTTAAGAAGAATATGATTATGGTATTTATTATGGTGCGAAGTTTCCCCTTTTTACTGCCGCCAAGGGGGATGTATACATAGGTGATAAAAAAGCGTGACAGGGTTATATGCCAGCGCTGCCAAAGCTCTTTGACCGAGCAGGCGCGGTACGGGGAGTTGAAGTTAACAGGAATAATAATATTAAACATTCTGCCCAGTCCCATTGCCATATCTGAATATCCGCTGAAATCAAAATAAATTTCGAATGTATATGATAAAACAACCAGAATCGTTGAAACGGTATCAAGACTATAAGTCTGCGCAAAACCGTAATTGACGACTAGCCCGAATACATCCGCGATAAGCACCTTTTTACCAAGCCCAAGGACAAACAGAACTATACCTTCGGAAAAATTTGCGGCATTGAACTTACGGTTATCTGCGTCTTCAAACTGTGGAATTATTTCTTTATACAGTACAATTGGACCAGCAATTAATTGTGGGAAAAAGGTAACAAAGGTCACATAGTTGATAAACGAATAATGCTCTGCCCTGCCAAGACAGCGGTCTATTATAAAAGATAGTTGCTGGAATGTAAAAAAGCTGATGCCGAGCGGCAGCAGTATGTGCTTCAGGGTAAAATTAGTATGAAATGCAAAATTTATATTTTCTATAAAGAAGTCATAGTACTTAAAGTAAAACAACAATCCGAGATTAAATACTATTCCCGTTAACAAACCGACGCGGCATGTTGTT